>JANWYE010000069.1:3808-15879 GCA_025057175.1 Chloroflexus sp.
GGCGAGTCTTATCCCTATCGAGAGCATCACAGCGCAAAGCAATGAGTTGCATGGCTGGATTCTCTTTGAAATGGGCGCTTTTCAGCCGGCCAACCGGCGCTTTCAGCGCGCGATTGACCTTGCTCGCGCAGCTAGTGATTGGGTGGTGGAAAATCGCGCCCTGATCGGGCTGTGTCATACGATGCTAGCTGGCAACCAGCCAAACGAAATCGAGCGCCAATTGCAGCAAGCATTACACATTGCGCGCTCGATCGGCGATCGCTACGGGCAGGTGTTGGGATTGCGCACACAGGCACTGCTATATGCAAATCGCAATGATAGGGAAATGGCGCACCGGCTCATTTGGCAAGCCATTGCGATTGCCGGCAGCTCGCGCATCGGCATTCTCGAAACAGCGCTTATCAGCCAACTTGAGGGGCTAGCGCGCGAAATCGATCAGGAAGAGTGAATGCAATCCGGCAAAGCGACACTCTTTTGGCTTGACACTAGCAAGCGTTACACTAAGGAAAAAATGCTCGCCACCACCGTTGCCAATTAGGCGACGGCGATGGCAACGGCACCGGAGATGGGGCTACAACCGGCGCAGTCGCCGGCGCAGCCGCCGGCACTCGTTCCGGCACAATCACCACATCACCCTCGCGAGCCAACCCCAAATCGCGCGCCCAAGCCTCGGCGGCAGCATCTGACCGCTCGTACTCGAGCTGTTGCGCCAGCGCTTGCGTCGTCGCTTGCAAACTAGCGACTTGGGCATTAGCGGCAGCTAGCTCGACCTCAAGATGGCGCGCAATGACGAGCTGATTGACCAGATTCACTGCCATCCCGCCGGTCATAATCAGCAAAATGGCAATCAATGCCAGCGAGGCCAACGTGCGCCCACTGCCGGGAAACGTAGCGACTAACCAACGGCGAACCCGGCCGCGGAGCATTGCCCAACGACGCCGGAATCGGGTCACAAGATTAGTTGGCGATGCGGATTGGCGATAGCGTGCCATACGAAGGGGCGCGCGCGAGAACTGCAAGTGATGCTTTCTCGCGCGCAATTAGTCGCGAAGGCTCACGACTCGGATGATGAGCGCGATTCGCTCGAACGGGGCGCTTCCAACAACAATGGCTCTTCGATATTGGTCGTCATCGAGCTTTGGCCGCGGAAGAGACCACCCGGCTCGATATGCAACGCAGCGGTGGTAATATCACCCCAAACCTTGCCGGTTGGCGAGATTTCCAACTGCTCGAGCGCAGTGATTTGGCCTTTTACTGCCCCTGACACATGCACATTCCGCGCCTTTATCGTCGCAATCACCCGCCCCGTCTCGCCAATGATCAGATTGCCGACGACCTCTATATCGCCTTCCACAGCGCCATCGATGCGGACATTGCCTTCGGCATTTAAGGTGCCGACAAAACGAGTATTGGCTCCGATCACCGTTTCTGGTCGGCCATTGACCATTGGTTGCGGTTGAGCGGATTTGCGGTTCGAACCAAACATGCGCGCGATCCTCCTCCACATAGCCGGCCGCCTGTATCTATGAATATGCACACGTGAGGCCGGGAGACTACCCGATCGCGATCGGGAAATCGTTGCTGCCATTATAAACGATACTGCCAACCGGGGCAACGTCTAATTTATGGCGCGAGGCGTTCTCGCCGCCAACCAGTGGCAGTGCGGGTGTAGCAGAGCCGATCGTGCAGGCGTGATGGCCGGCCTTGCCAAAACTCGATCCGATCGGGGATCACCCGATAGCCACCCCAAAAAGGTGGTCGAGGCGGCTCTTGCGTGGCGAAGCGGGCGGCCATCTCAGCAACGCGTTGTTCAAGTTCGGCGCGACTAGCAATTGGCCGGCTTTGAGGCGAGGCCCACGCGCCGATTCGGCTCTCGAGCGGGCGGCTGGCATAGTAGGCATCCGACTCCTCGGCACTGATGCGCTCGGCATAGCCCTCAACCCGCACCTGCCGTTCGAGTTCCGGCCAGTAGAAGACCAACGCGACTGCCGGATGGGTTGCCAATGCGCGCCCTTTGCGGCTTTCGTAGTTCGTAAAGAAAACAAACCCACGTTCATCAATCCCTTTGAGCAAGACCATCCGCGCCGAAGGTCGCCCATCGGGATCAATAGTTGCCAACGTCATTGCGTTGGGTTCGATCAAACCAGCCGCAGCCGCTTCGCGCAGCCAGCGGGTAAACAGAGCAATCGGGTCAGCGTCTGCTTCGCTTTCGGATAAACCGCGTTGAGTGTATTCTTTGCGTAACTCGGCCAGATTCATCAATGACACTCCATTTGCGCAAGAACGATGGCTGTCATACAATAGCGCCGATGATGAACAATAGCGCCGCCATCTATGTTGCTCATACCGATCATGCCGCCGTTGCCACGGCGCTCGCTGCCATCCTTGCCGCTCAAGGATTTATTGCGGTTGATCGCCCACCGCATGCGATCAGCGGCATTATTATGATACCTGATAAACCTTACCGCCACTTTTTTATTGCGCCCTCGACCCAAGGATGGGTGACGATTTGGGAAGATCCGCGCTATTTCGCCGACCGCAGCCTCGCGCGCGCACTGGCTGCCCACCTAGACACCCGCAGCGTTTGGATCGAAGTCGGCGGCAACGGCGTCAGTTGGGCGCGCGGTCTGTACCACGGCGACACCGTCTGTGAAGAGCGATTCGAAGCGGTAGAGACGACGTTCTACGGCGAGCGCGGCATTGTTCATCTCGCCTTTGATCCCGACACCTTGCCCGAAGAATGGATCACCCAACTGGGTCTGCCGTATCCCGAACTACACTATGAAGCCATATTGGCCGGTGTTACGCTGCCGGCCGGGCCACCGTTGCACCTCGCCGTGCAACGCAGCGCCAGCGCCGCCCCGCCCGCCGCTGCGCTTGGCTAGCGCCACGTACTGCCATGCCATACACCATTTTAATGATTGCCTCGACCAGCTTCTTTTCCGACTATGGCAACCATGTGCGGATTTTGGAAGAGATCCGCGCTTTGCAACGCCGAGGTCACCGCATTGTGCTGGTGACGTATCACAACGGCGACGATATTCCGGGTATAACCATCTATCGCTCGTGGGATGTGCCGTGGATCAAGCGCGCCGTTGTCGGCTCGTCGCGCCATAAGCTCTATCTTGATATTGGGTTAGGATGGCGCGCGCTCCGCACGGCGCTCCGCATCCGCCCTGACATCATTCACGCTCACACCCACGAGGCTGCCGCTATTGGGTTACCGCTTCAGCGTCTGCTCAACCGGCCCCTGATCCTCGATTATCAAGGCAGTATGACTAGCGAGATGCTCGACCATGGCTTCATCCGACGCACCAATCCGCTGTTCGTGCCATTGACCCGCCTTGAACGGATGCTTAACCGCGCGGCTGACGCGGTGATGACTTCGACCCACAACGCGGCCAACCTGTTGCGGCGCGATGGTTCGGTACCGGAAGAGCGCCTCTTTACCATCGCCGATGGCGTAGACACCGAGCGCTTTCGTCCCTATGATGGCTCGCCGGCATGGGCTGCTCAGCGCGCCGAACTGCGCGCGCAGTTGGGCATTCCGCCCGACCGGCGGATTGTTGTGTATATCGGGTTGCTGGCTCCGTATCAAGGCACCAATCTGTTGCTCGAAGTGGCGCGGCAAATGTGCCAGAAATACCCCGATCTACACTTTTTGATCATGGGTCATCCCGATCCGCAGAGCTATCGCAACCTCGCTGCTAGTTTGGGCATTGCCGATCACGTCACTTTGCCGGGCCGGATCATCTACCGCGATTTGCATAGTTATCTGGCGCTCGGTGAAGTGGCGGTCGCGCCCAAGATGAGCCTGACCGAAGGCAATGGCAAAATCGGCAACTATATGGCGATGGGGCTGCCGACTGTTGCATTCGACACGCCGGTCAACCGTGAGATTCTGGGGCCGTATGGCTTCTACGCCAAACTCGGCAGCGCCGAAGCGTTCGCCGCCCAACTCGAACTCGCGCTGACCAACCGCGCGCTAGCCGCCGAACGCGCCGCTGGCGCAAGGGCGCGGGCAGTGGCCGAATTGTCATGGGAACGGGCGGCGATCGCGATCGAGGCCATTTACGCCGCCGCCATTGCCCGTCGCCAACCGGAGGATGACGGCGAGGATGCGTGACCGCGTAGAGGTCACAAAATCTGGCTAAGGAACAGCTTGGTGCGCTCGTTACGCGGATTGGTGAAGAACTGGTCAGGCGTGCCCTCTTCGACAATCTGGCCCTGATCCATAAACACAATCCGGTCAGCTACCTCGCGGGCAAAACCCATCTCGTGGGTGACACAGAGCATGGTCATGCCGCTGCGGGCCAGCGTCTTCATCACATCAAGCACCTCTTTCACCATTTCGGGATCGAGGGCCGAAGTCGGCTCATCGAACAACATAATGCGCGGCTCCATCGCCAAGGCGCGGGCAATTGCCACCCGCTGCTGTTGGCCGCCAGACAATTGGCCGGGATACTTGTGAGCCTGCTCGCGAATCCCCACCCGCTCGAGCAGCTCAAACGCCTTAGCCTCAGCCTCTTTGCGCGTCTTCTTGCGCACCCAGATCGGGGCAAGGGTAATATTCTGCAACACCGTCAGATGGGGAAAGAGATTAAACTGCTGAAACACCATGCCCACCTCACGGCGAATCGCATCAATGTTGCGAATATCGTTGGTCATTTCGATGCCATCGACAATGATCCGCCCTTCTTGATGCTCTTCAAGGCGATTGATGGTGCGAATAAAGGTGCTCTTGCCACTGCCCGAAGGGCCGCAGATCACAACCACCTCACCGCGCTTCACCTTCAGGCTCACATCCTTCAAAGCGTGGAAATTACCGTACCATTTATTGACATTCTCGCAGATAATAATTGGTTCATTGCTGCCGTTGCCACTCATATCAAATATCCTCCGCTACCGGATTAGTGCCGGCTACGCGCAATCTGATCTTCGATTCGCTTGCTAATGCGCGACATAGTGAAGCTAAACACCCAGTAGATCGCGGCAATGACGAGGAAGGTCTCGCGCCAAACGCCGCCGGGAGTGCCCAGCCATTCCGGCTGGCCGACAATATTTTGGGCTGCGCCAAGCAGGTCGACCAGACCGATAATCACGACCAATGAGGTGTCTTTAAACAGGGCGATAAACTGGCCGACAAGCACGGGAACTACTGCGCGCAGCGCCTGCGGCAAGGTGATCAACAGCGTTGTCTGCACCACGTTCAAGCCCAGCGCGCGGGCCGCTTCGATCTGCCCTTTGGGGATGGACTGCAAGCCGCCGCGCACATTTTCGGCGAGGTATGCGGCGCTAAAGAGCGTCACCGCCACAATTGCCCGCACCAAGGCATCAATGCTCTCGCCGCCGGGGAGAAACAGCGGGAGCAGCAGCGCGCCCATAAAGAGCACTGTCACTAACGGCACGCCGCGGATCAACTCGATATACAGCACGCAGAAGATACGGATCACCGGCAGCGAACTGCGCCGGCCTAGCGCCAACAACACGCCAAGCGGAAACGAAAGCACGATCCCGCTAATGGCGAGAATAAGGGTCAGAATCAAACCGCCCCACAGTTTTGTCTCAACAATTGGCAAGCCCAAGCCGCCGCGCAAGATCAAGATCACAGCCGGGTACGAGAGCAACCACGCCACAATCAGAGGCCAACGCAGTTTTACGCCGATCCATCGCGCTGCTTGATCGCCTCCCACCAACAACCCGGCGCATAGAAACATAAACAGCCAGCCCGGCAATGAGGTTTGGCCGGGCAAATCAGGGAAGGTAAAGGCGACAAAACCGAGCAACACACTGACCGCCGCCGCGCCGAACGCCACCATGCGCACAATACCGCCCCAGAGACCAGAACTCAGGCCAAGCAACAGCAACACCAACGCCATTGCCGCCTGTGGTCGCCAGAGCTGCTCAACCGGATATGTCCACGTGAGCAACAGCTTGATATTGGTAAACGCTGCTGGCCAGCCGGGTGCTGTTACCATCCACGCCACAAAACTGGTGACGGTTTGGAAGATAAGATAGAGCAAGATCACCGTTATGATGGCGTTGTACCACGTCGAAAAGAGGTTCTTGCGCAACCACTCGATCAGCCCGATCTGCTGGCGCGGCGCGCGGCGGGAAGTTGGGCGACTGACTTCGGTAGCCACAGGCGTCTCCTTAGCGCTCGACGAGCTGGATGCGGCGGTTGTACCAGTTCATAAACAGCGAGGTCAGCAAACTAACCGAAAGATAGCTGGCCATCAGCATCAGGATCACCGGCACCGCCTGCCCGGTTTGATTATTGATGGTATTAGCCACGTAGAACAGATCAGGGTAAGCCACCGCCACTGCCAAACTGCTATTCTTCGTCAAATTAAGATACTGGCTCGTTAGCGGCGGGATAATAACACGCAGCGCTTGCGGCAAGATCACCAACCGCATGGTCTGGCCGGGAGTAAGACCCAGCGCCCGCGCTGCCTCGCGCTGGCCTTTGCTCACCGCCAAAATACCACTGCGCACAATCTCGCCGATAAATACGGCGGTATAGATTACCAAGCCGACTAGCAATGCGGCAAAGCTATTGGTGACGGTAATCCCGCCTACGAAGTTAAACCGTTGCAGTTCTGGAATAGAAAGACTAACCGGCCACGAGCCATAGGCAAAGTAAGTGGTAAAGAAACCAATTAGGGCAATGCCAAAGGCGATTAACAAGGCTTGCGGCAAAGCCACGCCGGGACGATCGCGGCGCGCAAACTGAATCCGGCGCACCACATAGTAAACGATCCCGACCACAATCCCGCCGTACACCCAAACCATCCACACATCGAAATCATTGGCCGCCTGCGGCCACGCGAGGGTCACGCCGCGGTTGTGCAGGAAGAGCAACCCGCCAACGTCAATGCTCTCTTGAATGCGCGGGAAGAGCCGGGTAAGTGAAAACCAAAAGATCAGTTGCAAGAGTAATGGCACATTGCGCACAATCTCAACATACACCAGCGCAACGTTCCGCAACAACCAGTTATCCGAGAGACGAGCAATGCCCAAAATAAGCCCAAGAATCGTAGCTAGAATAATTCCTATCCCGGCCACGCGCACCGTATTGAGAATGCCAACCACAAACGCCCTGCCGTATGTCATTGAGGGATCATACGGGATCACACTCTCGGCAATTGGAAAGCCGGATGGCACCGACAAAAACGCAAAGGTTGGCAATAGATTGGCTTGCCGCAGGCCATTCATCATATTTGAATAGAGATACCAAAGTAACGCCGCTACTGCGATGGCGAAGACAATTTGCACAATAATCGCAATAATACGGGTGTCACGGTAAAACGGAATTGTCACTTTACCGGAAGGCAATGGCGGCGAACCAGCAGCCATACATGACTCCTTTAAATGTATTGCTTAGCACATTGATGTTTTGAAATGATTACTTAGTTTTTACATTCTTTGCGCAAACATTTCGGCTTTTTTGGCAATACATAACGCTGTTTTTATGTAAAAGGGCGACATGATTGTCGCCCTTTTACCGTTGCATACCACTTGACCGGCGGCGAGCGCCACCTACTAACGCCTAGCGGAATGGCGGCGAGTAGAGCAACCCGCCATTAGTGTAGAGCGCATTGAGGCCGCGCGGCAGATTGAAGGGCGTATTGGGGCCGAGGTTGCGATCGTAGATCTCGGCATAGTTACCCACGTGGCGAATGATACGGACGGCGAAATCGTTCGGCAAACCGATACCCTTCGCCAAATCGCCCTCAATGCCAAGGAAGCGGCGGATCTCCGGCACATCACTCTTCAGGAACTCGTCTACGTTCTTCGAGGTGATGCCGTATTCCTCAGCTTGGAACGTGGCAAAGACAATCCAGCGCACCGCGTCGAACCACTGCGGATCGCCCTGCTTCACCGCCGGGCCAAGCGGTTCCTTCGACATTGTAACCTCAAGAATCTTGTGGTCTGCCGGGTTGCTGAGCAGAGTCAAGCTCGAAACTAGGCCCGACTTATCAGTGGTGAAGCCGTCGCACTGGCCGGCATCGTAAGCGGCGCGAGTGGCATCGCCATCAGGGAAGACTACTGGCGTAAAGGTCAAGCCGCGCGCGCGGAACTGGTCGGCCAAATTCAACTCAGTGGTTGTGCCCGTCTGCACACAGATGGTCGCGCCATTCATGTCTTCCAGCGTATTGATACCGCTGTCTTTGCGCACCATCATGCCTTGACCATCGTAGAAGGTGGTCGGCGCCCAATCAAGGCCAAGGTTGCCATCGCGGCCCAATGTCCACGTGCTATTGCGGATCAGCACATCAATTTCGCCGGTCTGCAATGCCGTGAACCGCTCTTGGGCGCTGAGCGGGCGGTATTCGACCTTGTTCGGGTCATCAAAGAGGGCGGCAGCAATCGCGCGGCAGAAATCGACATCGAAACCGGCGCGCACGCCAGCCGCATCAACTGACGAGAAGCCGGGCAGCGGGTTGTTGTTCACGCCACAGATCAAGGTGCCGCGAGCCAAAATTCGCTCAATCAATCCGCCAGCCGCCGGCTGAGCAGGTGTGCCGCCAGCGGGAGCCGATGTGGCTGCGGGCGCAGCAGTGGGGGCCGGTGAAGCCGGCGGCGCAGCGGTCGGCTGCTCAGGCGCGGTAGTAGCCGGCTGGGCCGGCGCGGTGGTGGGAGCCTGCTGAGCTTGGCCGCCGCACGCGGCTAATACCAAGCTGAGGAGCCCCGCCAGAACAAGGATCATCTGTTTGCGCATGTTCTCTCCTATGCAATCTGATACGGTTACGCGATGACGCCAGACCTTCCGGCGCTGCGAACCGTGCGGTCCCTCGGTGAATGAGGCTTGCTTGCCCCACGCGGCATCGTTGCGCTGCATTGACTTCATGTCATTCGGATTGCGGGAATGATACCATGATTCGCCAGAGTGTGCAAATTGTGTCAGGGTTTGCACAGGATCGAGCAAGGTTATCGCTACACCAATGCCAATGACTGCAAATCGCATCCCACCTGCGCTGCGCCGGTGAAGCCACTAGCCGCCACTTCCGCTAACGCCTGATCGACCGGCATTGTCCAGCGTGGGCTAAAATGCACCAGCACCAGTTGTCGCACACCAGCGGCAGCGGCTACCGCACCGGCTTGGCGCGGTGTGGTGTGGCCGGCAAACGGTTCGGCCACTGTCGCTTCGTGAATCAGGAGGCGCGCGCCGGTGGCTAGCTCGGTTACTGCTGGGCACGGCTCGGTGTCAGCCGAATAGCATACTGCCGGCAGGTTGGACGCAGTGAAACGCAACGCAATGCATGGCCGGCTGTGCGCTGTCAGCGCAGTTGCTACTTCAAGGCCTTCGCCCAGCCGCAGCCGGTCGCCGGCAGCAATCGCGCGCCACTCAGCCACGTCCGCCCATTCCTCAAGTCCGGCGGCATGCACATAGCCAGCGGCTAATTCGAGGGTTGGCGCAAGACCGTAGATCGGTAATGGTTCGCTGCGCCCGCCTAAGCATAGGCTGAACAGCAACGCCGGTAGACCATTGATGTGATCGCAGTGGCTATGGGTCAAGATGACCCCGCGCAGCGTCTGCGGATCAATGCCCACGGCCACCAAGCGGCGATAGCTTTCGCCGCCCACATCCACCAGCAGAGGCCCGCCCGGCCCATCCCAGACCAGATGGGTATATGCGCGATCGGGGTCGGGCAGGCCGGTGCCGGTGCCAAGTAGCACAATGCGCGCATTTGGCATATCGCAGTCCTTTTGCAATAGTCACGCTATACGGTGAAGCAGTTCTGTGTTTATTAAGGAAGAGACAATTGGTTGCACTGTTCCCACCAAGCACTGTTGGCTGAACTTAAAAGCAGGCGCAACCAAAACGGCATAAGCTCGCAGCCGCTCACTCTTCGTCATCGATCGGCACCAGCCGCTTGCGCAGAGCGTAAATCGCCACCTGCGTGCGATCGGCTAGATGGAGCTTCGAGAGGATGTTGCTGATGTGGGTCTTGACTGTCTTTTCCGAGACGATGAGCGTATCGGCAATCTCTTTGTTCGACATGCCTTTGGCGACCAAGCGCAGCACATCCATCTCACGCGGAGTGAGTTGCTCAACCGGCGCTTCGTTGGGACGGGGGGTGTTGAACTCTTGCATCAGCTTGGCTGCGACATCGGGATGCAAGACTGCTTCGCCGCGACAGGCGGCACGCACAGCATGGGCCAGTTCTTCGGGCGAGATGTCTTTGAGCAGATACGAGATCGCGCCGGCCTTGATCGCCGGAAAGACCTTGTTGTCGTCGGCGAAGCTGGTAAGCACAATCACTTGCGACGACGGGCTGACCGCCTTGAGACGGCGGGTGGTCTCGACGCCATCAATGCCGGGCATGACGAGATCCATCAGCACGACGTCGGGCAACAGCTCACGGGCCAGCTCCACTCCCTCCTCACCGCTGCCCGCCTCGCCGACCACCTCGATGTCGGGTTGCAGTTCAAGAAAGTCGCGCAACCCTTGCCGCACGACCCGATGATCGTCGATCAATAGCACGGTTATTTGCTCCATTGGCCGGCCTCCTGTGGATGAACGAAATCAGTCTTGTCAGCAATTGCTTCGTGTTGCCCTCATCCCGCTGACCCTATCCCGCGTAGTGGGAGAGGGGATTGGGGCTTCTAATATGATCCAACTGTGTTCATTCACCACCTAAACCCCGCCCCCGTAGTGGCGCTATAACCTCAATCTCAGTGCCGGCGCCGGGGCGCGAATGGACGGCAAACGTTCCACCTAGTTCGGCGGCCCGTTCGCGCATGCTGAGCAGACCGAGGTGACGACCTTCGCCAGAGGGCCGGGCAGATGGATCGAAGCCCTGCCCATCATCGATCACCCGAATCCGCACCTGATCGGCGGTGAATTCAAGCTGAATCTGGACATTGCGGGCAGCGGCGTGCTTGACAATATTGTTGAGCGCCTCTTGCACAATCCGAAACAGTGGTTGCTCGATGCCACGAGCATGGCGCTCGTCGCCAATCACGTTCAGCTCGATCCGCAGCCCTTCGCGGTGGGCAAGATGCTGCGCATGTTGCTGAATCGCGGCCACTAAGCCCTGATCGCGCAACGCTGGCGGGCGCAATTGAAAAATCAGCGCGCGCATCTCGGCCAAGGCTGCGGTAGCCGTCTCATGCAACCGGTCAAGCAACGCCGGCACGCGGGCCGGGTTACGCTCGAACTGGGCGCGAGCCGCTTGCGCGGTGAGGGTCATGCTAAAGAGCTGCTGGCTCACGCTATCGTGAAGTTCGCGCGCCAACCGGTTGCGCTCTTCGAGCGCCGCCGCCTGCTGCGCTCGCTGATACAGCCGCCCGTTCTCAACCGCGCCGGCCAGCATATCAGCCACCGTCTCGAGCACCGCCGCATCTTCGGCGGTCAATCCAGCCCGTTGGGGTGACTCGATATTGAGCACGCCTAAAGTTTTGCCGTTGGCGATTAAGGGCACACATAGTTCGGAGCGGATGTCGAGCCGCTCGCTGAGGCCGAGATAATCGGCTTCGCTGGCCACATCTTCGGCGCGCACAATTTGGCCGCTGCGGGCAGCGCGCCCAACCAAACCAAGGTTAATGTGCTGGCGATAGCCAACTCGCGAGGGCGCGTATTGGCCAGCGGAAGCGACCAATACCAACTCGTTGGCGTCATCTTCGAGCAGAAAGAGATCGACCTGCGGATAGCCAAAGCCTTGCTGGATGCGCTGGGTTGCCAGCGGCAACGACTCGCGGAGATCGAGGGTAGCGGTGACAATGCGCGCAATTGAATTGAGCACTGCCAATTGGTCGGCACGACGCTGCACCTGCGCTGCCAACCGCTGCGACTCGGCATACAGCCGGGCGCTGACGATTGGGCCGCTCACCTGCGCCGCAATCGCTTCGAGTAGATCGACATCTTCGTCACTGAATGCGCCGGCGCGGCGGCTGACTACGCTCAAGATACCGATGACCCTCCCTCCACTACGCAGCGGGGCAATCACGCATGAAGCCACATCCGGCCCGAACAATAACGCCTCATCAGTTGCCTTTCGGCAATCGTCAATCACAAAAGGTTGCCCACTCTGCGCCACCCATGCCAGAGTGCCATCAAGCAACGG
>JANWYE010000006.1 GCA_025057175.1 Chloroflexus sp.
GAAGGGCTAGAGGCCGAAGTGCGCGCCGTCGGGGCAGTTCCGGCGACCATCGGCGTGATTGAAGGCGTGCCGGTGATTGGTCTCAACGGTAATGAGCTGGAACGGTTGGCGACTGGCGGCGAACAAGTGCGCAAGCTAAGCCGTCGCGACATGAGCGCTGCAATCCTTGATCGGGTTGATGGGGCGACCACGGTTGCCGCGACGATGGCCCTCGCCGCCGCCGCTGGGATTGAGGTCTTTGCCACCGGCGGCATTGGCGGCGTTCATCGCGGCGCAACCCATAGCTGGGATGTGAGCGCCGATCTAACCGAATTAGGCCGCACGCCAGTGTTGGTGGTCTGCGCGGGCGCTAAAGCCATTCTCGATCTACCGGCCACGCTTGAATATCTTGAAACACAGGGTGTGCCAGTAGTTGGCTATCAGACAAGAGAATTTCCGGCCTTCTACACCCCGCATAGCGGATTGCCGGTCGCCGCTGTCGCAGCCGATGCGTTGGCAGCCGCGCGGATGTGGCGCTTGCAACGCCGTTACCGCAATTTTGCCGCGCCGGGAGGTATGTTGCTCTGCGTTCCTCCTCCTGAACGCAGCGCGCTCGAACGCGAAGCAGTCGAAGCGGCTATTGCGCGGGCGTTGGCGCGGGCTACAGCCGAAGGGGTGCGCGGGCCGGCTGTGACTCCCTTCCTGCTGGCAGCTATGGCTGAAGAGACGAGCGGCGAAAGCATCGAGACCAACATCGCCTTGCTGCGAAACAATACCCGCGTCGCTGCCGAAGTAGCCGTGCGTGTCAGCGAACTGGGATAACAGGGGATGTGAACAAACTATGTGCAAAGTACTTGACAAATTGTGTTATTGCTCGTATACTTACATTCGCTGTTATCAGATATAACAGCGGTATCCGTCACATCCTCGACGGTTTCGACCTCACACGTTACCCCGTTTCGTTACGTGCTGGGCGCCTCTGATGGCATCTCCGTACCCACGGAGACACTTAAGGTTTTGTTTTGGTTGTGGCTGCATAGTACAGCAGGAGTGCCCGCCAATGCTCAAGCGTCGACCATCAAGCTGGAATCACGAAGATACAACGCTCTCCACGCACGAGCGCGACGACCGTTTCGGGCACGAAGAAGAACTTTTGTCACCCGATCTGAGCGAGGTCGAGCGGATCGAGCCGTCGCTCGATGCCGTGCAGCATTACCTACAAGAGATCGGTCGCGTCTCATTGCTTACCGCCGCCGAAGAGATCGAATTGGCCGAGCGGATCGAGCGCGGTAATGAGGCTGAAGCGCGCTTGGCCCAAGCAACCGATCTCACGCCACGCGAGCGCTGTGAGCTGCTTAAGGTGGTGCAACAAGGCGAAGAAGCGCGCCGGCACCTGATCCAAGCCAATCTGCGACTGGTCGTCAGCATCGCTAAGAAGTATGTCGGTCGCGGCCTTTCGCTGCTCGATCTGATCCAAGAGGGGAATATTGGCCTGATGCGCGCGGTCGAGAAATTTGATCACCACAAAGGCAACCGCTTTAGCACCTACGCCACGTGGTGGATCCGGCAAGCGGTGACGCGCGCTATCGCCGAACAAGGCCGCACCATTCGCCTGCCGGTGCATATGAGCGAGTCGGTCGGGCAGGTCAAGCGCATTGCCGATCGCTTGGCCCAATCGCTCGAACGCCAGCCAACCGCTGAAGAGATTGCCATGGCGCTTGGCCAGCCGGTCGAGCGTATCCAGCGCGTGCTCGAGGCGGCCCGCCGGCCTGTCTCGCTCGAAACACCCGTTGGCGACGAAGGTGAACATACCCTCGGCGATTTTCTCACCGACGAGGAGCTGCCGACTCCCGGTGATGTGGCTGCCCAAAAGCTGTTGCGCCGCGATCTCTGCGCCGCGCTCGATCAGCTTAACGAACGCGAACGCCGGATCATCGATCTCCGCTACGGTCTTGTCGATGGCCGCCGCCGCACCCTCGAAGAGGTTGGGCGCGTGCTTGGCATGACCCGCGAGCGCGCTCGCCAGATCGAGGCCGAAGCCCTGCGCCGCTTGCGTAGCCCCGAAGTCGGCCAACATCTGCGTGATTATTTAGAGTAGATTTGTGGTGAAGGCAGGAGGGGCAAAGGGACAGGTTGAAACCTGTCCCTTTGGCCTCACCTTCACCGCATCCGTTCCAATGCCAACCCAACCCACGGATCGGCCTCTAACCGGAAGCGCGTCCAGTCGCTATCCGGTCGCACATCGGGTTGTACGCCGCGCCCCTCCAGATCAGATCCGTCATTGAGCCGAAAACCCTCTTGCGCCACCCACAACCGCGCGCCGCCGGTGATTTCGTAAGCGTAGATGGTTTCGGTATTGCCGGCTGATGGCGTTCCAATCACTACCGCCCCTGCCTCGCGTTGTAAGATCGCGGCTAGTAATTCGGCATACGATGCCGTGCCGCGATCGATCAGTACTGCTAATGGCAGGCCGCGTAGATTAGGGTTGCGCTCGCTTACGACCAGTGGTATTTCACCCTTCCGGCTCACAAACGCTCCCACTTCACCGGTCACAAAATGGCCAAGCAGCCCGCTGAGCACATCGCGCCATCCACCCGGATTGCTGCGCAGATCGAGGATGACGCCACGCAGTGGCCGTTCGGCGACGAGCTGTTGCAACGCCGCTGCCACCTGTTCGTGCATGTCACGCACCCAGAGCGTGCTAATAGCAACGTAGGCAATATCGTGGCTCAAGCGTAACACTAACGGCTCGATCCGGCCTTCAACCCGCTCCCGCACCAGCTCGAATTCGCGCGAACCACCATCGGGTTGCACCACCAACAGGCGTACCCGGCTACCCAATGGCCCTTCAATCGAGCCGAGCGTGAAGGTTTGCCCATCAATGGCTACAATCCGGTCGCGCGGGCGCAAGCCGGCCTGCGCTGCCGGGCTAGCTGGAAAGACGTGTTGGATCAGCAGGCCGTCGTTCAGCCGTAGGGTCGTTACGCCAATCCCAACCTGTTCTTCTCGCCCGTTCGTCAACCGATCTTCGGCAACAACCGCCTGCGGCGGCACGAAGCGCGAGTGGTCATCGCGCAGCAGCGCCACCATCGCGCTGATCACCGCGAAGAAGGTTGCGTCATCTTCGGCAGCTAATGCCCGCGGGCCATACTCGGCCCGCGCCGCTGCCCAATCAACCCCGTTGAATGTGGGATCGATATAATGCTCGTTGATCGTCGTCCATACTTCAGTGAAAATTTGCTGGCGTAATGCCGCATCGAGCGGCGGGCGCGGCGTAGGCGTCGCCGCACTGACGGCAGTGGCAGTTGGCAAGGGCATTGTGGTTGCCGCTGGCGCTGGTTGGGCAGTGGTTTGCGTTGAGCAGGCAACTAAAACGCTAGTAACCAACCAGAAGAGAGCACTGCGTAGAAAAGCACGAGTACCTGTTCTAAGTGCCCATGCACGATTGGAAACCTCCCCCTGTTGGGGGGAGGCATAGTGATAGATATACCAATCTAGCGTTTTTTCATTTATCCTGTTTTGCACTCTGCCAATCCTGCCAGTCAAGCATTCCACTCGTCAGCCATCATTCCACTGCAAACGCCGCCGCCAACACTTCGCCGGCCAGCCGCGCCGCTGCGCCGCTTCCCTCGCCACCCTGCTCGATAATCACCGCCACCGCGTAGCGTGGCGCATCAATTGGGCCGATCGCAATAAACCATGCGTGCGGTGTTGCGCCGGGCACATGCTCGGCAGTGCCTGACTTGCCACCTACCGGTTGCGGCACAAACTGCGAGATAATGCTGCCAAAACCGTACTGCGCCACCGCTGCCATATAGTCGCGCATCCGGCGCGCAGTGTTGCCGGACATCACCCGGCGAATGCCGCTCGGCGCTGCTCGCCAGACTTCACTGCCATCAGGGCGCGTAATCCGCTGTACCAGATAGGGTTGCATCATCACACCATCGTTGGCAATCGCTGCCGCCACCAACGCCATCTGCAACGGCGTCACCAACAATTGCCCTTGCCCATAACCGGTATCGGCCAGCGCCCGTGGCTGTTCCAAAAAATCAGGACGCACCGCCAGCAGGCTCGGTTCGGAAGGCAGATCGCGCAGCGGGCGAAACCCAGCCGGCAACCGGTTCGGGAGAAAGATATTGAAGCGCTGCGCTACCTCAGCGAGCCGCTCGGCCCCCAACCGCACAGCATATTGAGCAAAGGCAGTATTGCACGAGAAGGCGTAGACACGCTCTAATGTGGCCGGTTCACCAATGCGCGCGCCGAGATTGTCTACCGCATTGACGATGGGCGGCGCATTGGGATCAGGAACGTATTCATTCGGACAGGTTATCTGGTTTGGCTGCCCCTGCAACGGGTGTTCCAATACCGCTACTGCCGTGACGGTCTTGAAGGTTGAACCGGGTGGATAGCGCCCTTGGGTTGCGCGATTGAGCAGTGGTTGGCCGGCATCATCGCGGTTTAATTGCGACCAATAATCGCTCACGCGACGCCGTTCGGCGGCGAGATCGGATGCGGCAGGATTGACCACAAGCTGGCTCGGATCGAAGCCGGGCCGGCTCACCAACGCTAGTATCGCGCCGGTGCGCGGATCAAGCACGACCACCGCGCCGCGCCGCTCGCCCAGCAATGCTGCCACGCGCGCTTGTAATTCGGCATCGAGTGTTAACGTAAGCGAATTGCCCCGTTGCGCTTCTCCCGTCCATTCACTGAGCAGCATCTCCCACTCGTTGCCGCGCTCGCCCGACAAATACGCATTGTACGTAGCTTCGAGACCACTTTGTCCGTAGCGCGGGCTAAAAAACCCCAGCACATGCCCGAAGGCAGTCATATCATATTGGTTGGCCAGCGGATAGGTGCGGCGAGCAATGCCATTAATCATAACGCTCTCGGTGAGCGTGCGCCCCCGCCGGTCGAGGATCGCGCCGCGCAGCACCCGCTGCGTTGCCAGCACCGGTCGAACATTGCTGGTAGTGCTGCCATCGGCGCTCGTGACAACATACGTGCTGATGACACCAGCCTGCACAAATTGCTGGCGGAGCAATTGCAAGCTAAGCATCAGAAACCCGATGATAACGACTGCGCCAACGCGGGAAACGGTGCGGGCAAGATCACTGCTCGGCGGGGCATCGCTCAACCGGCTGAGCAACACCAATCCGGCCAGCGGTCCACCGATCCAGAGCAAGAGCAGCCAACGTGGTTCTTGCTCAACCGGTAGCCAGATGCCATAACCTAATAGCGCCAGCGCCACGACAAGCGCCGGCGCATGCCAAAAACGGCGCGGTCTCATGCATTCAGACTCCTCGCCAATTGCTCTACTGCTAGCGCAGCGAGTATCTACTGGCATGATACCGCATCTTTATGATCCAAGCGGAAGGGTGACACGCACCGTCAAACCGCCCTGCTCGCCTTCAAAGACCGCAAGCTGGCCGTCAAGTTCGGCGATCCGGTAGCGTAAGGCGCGCAGCGCATGCAGATGCGGGCGTTCGTAAGTGCCGTCGAGCAAGCCGACCCCATCATCCTCTACTTGCAACGTCACTGCTTGATCACCAACGTGGAGCCACACCTTACACGACGATGCATGGGCGTGGCGGCGCACATTCGCCAAAGCTTCTTGGGCTGCCCGTAACAAGACATTTTGCTGAGCCAACGTCAACTTCTGCACCGCGCCGTCGATTTGGCAAGCCACTTGCAAACCGCCACGCTGCCGCTCTCCATCAACTAACTGGATGATAGCGAGGCGGAGATCAGGCCGTAACGAGACTGCCGGCGCAAGTTCGGCGCCACGGCGACTGCTAGCGCCGGTTATTGCTGACGGATACCATTCCGGCGCTGTCCCGATCTGCTCGCTGCCCGGCAAGGTTGAGTGGCGCAATGTCACCGGCGACGATGACGCATTAAATGGGGGCAGACTCTGGCCCAATTGGCGATCCATTGGTATCCGTTGCCAAGCTGCTAACGCTGCCCAACCAAGCGCAAACAGGAGTGGCACACCGGCCTGTATTCCGGCCGGATCGGCGACTGCAAGGATCGAACTGCTGATCAAATTCAGCACGCCGACACTAATCCCACCGATCAGCGCGCCTTGCCAGCCAAACAGCAATGCTGGGGCAATGAGACTGCCCAACGCATAGGGGCCAAATGGTAAAAATGCCCCTCCACTCAAGGTGACGACCAGCCAGCCCAACAACACATCAAGTATGAGGAGTAACGGCCGCCGTTGCATCAGGCGTAAATAGTTCATCGCTTGGGGCGTTATCACGAGCGTGACCAGCAAAACCACCAGCAAGAGGCTGGCATGTTTGGGTAAACTATCGATTGCGTAACCGGGCAAGGTCAACGCTAGGCCAGCGCTCAGCCATGCCAGCCAGCGATACCCGACAAAGAGAAAGACGGGGTTGAGGCGCTGTCGCCACCTGTCAATCATGTGTCGCACGCGCTTTCTCCCGGCGGCGGCCGGAAGGATGAGGTCGCCGCGATGAAGCTGGGGTACTATCAGTAAAGCATGAGTAAGTGTAGCAGAAAGCCCGCAGTGCGGCAAGACCGATCTTAGGAACATTGGTGGAAACAACTTATCGACCTACCGCAACGACATATACGCCACTCCGCCAACCAATACAACTCCGACAATGCTGTACTCGATTAAGAGCCGGCGATCCAATTGGCCGCTACAGGCATAGCCGAGCAATCCGATCACGACATACAACACCGTGACCAAGACGACCCCTGCCAGTAAAAAAGTGGTCTGCCAGTAGTTCAACGCCCACATCAGCTCGGCAATCCCGATCCCGGCAATCAACGCTACCCCAATCGAAATCGGCCGGCGCTGAATGTTAAGGAGCGCATAGACGAGTAGCGCCGACACTAACGCCACCATTGTCGCTGAATAGAGCGTGCGATAGCGGGTGTAGTAGATGGCGCTAAAACTGCCAAACGCAATCAGATAGCCGCTGATGTGCAACACTATCTGCGCCGGCGTGTGAATCTCCGCCTGCCGGTCGAGACTGAAATACTGCGCCGCAAGGGTAACGATTAGCATACTGGCCGCAGCAATCAATGCTAGCAAGAATGCTGTTCCGCCCAACACCGGATTGAAGAGTCGCCAGAAGGCGTAGGCCGCAATCACGCTCAATCCCGGCAAGAACCAGAATGCCGGTATTACATTGCGCAGCGGCCCGAATGAGCGAAGAACCCAATTCATCGGCTGGGGATGTGGGCGTGCGATCCATTCAGCACCCATCGCAGTTAACAAAACGAGTGAGCCGATTAACAACCACGATAAGCTGACTTCTGGTAGATCGCCGCCGAAGGCAAAGCGCGGATTGACTGTGCTACTGTCGATGAGGAATGTGATGGCTAGCCCGATCGTGACGATAAAAGCAACCGTCACAATGTATTCGTAACGCGGCTGCGGTGATTGCACGCTAAACCTCCTTTGATAATTTGAAACTGTTTCATTTGAAACAATATTGACACAGTGGCAACAGTTGTGCTATAGTTGTATGTAGCAGGAATTATACGGCAGATAACCATTACTTCTGTTTGCCTGCGACGGCAGTATTTTACTCCTACCCCTGCGCCTCCAGCGCACTAGTGAGGAGACAGCGATGAGCCTCTCCACCGAGCCTACCGGATGGCAGCAGAGTAGTGAGACGACACCTGAGCTTGAGGCTTACACCTTGCTGCGTCAGGTTCACTCGATGCTCGAGATGTATAATCGCTACGATCTGCGCGGTGAGGATTTGACCGTTCCACAATTTATGATCCTGAATTATGCGTCGCGCAGTGGTGTTCCACTCAGCGAAATTAGCGCGCGCATGATGTGCGACAATTCTAACTTGACCGGGATCGTCGATCGCCTCATTGCCAAAGGGTATGTCGAGCGTCGTCCCGATCCCAATGATCGCCGGGTTAGTTTAATATGCCTCACCGAGGCCGGCGCCGAGAAACTGCGTAATTTGCGCCCGCGCCACCACGAGCGGCTGCGCAAACGGATGCGCTCCCTCTCTGAGCATGAAGTGCAGCAATTGCGCGAATTGCTGCGCTCATTGTACAGCGGGTTGCTTGCGCCGGTTGAGGATGATCGCAATGGGCACCCAGCAGACGATTAAGCAGTTTCCATCATCCTACCCCTAGGTAGTCCCGGCCCGGTTGATACCCCATCGCCGCCAGCCAGCCATTGATGAGATCGCGCGCGCCATGATTGGTGACATACACTAATACAAATGGCCGTGGCTGGCGATCAAGCCACACCGGTGCGCAGACGGGTGCGCCCCAAATGGTCTGGCCGATTTTATCAGGGTCTATGTCAATCCACGCTGCCGGCGGGAAGCCGCGCTCGATTAGGCGGCGCGCTCGTTGGCGCGTGACTCGGCCCGCTCCCCAATACACCAATGATCGCCCACTATGCAGGCGCGGATCGCGCGCGAGAAAATTGGCCCGTAGTTCGTCAAACAATTCCCGCGCATACCGTGGATCGGTGCGCGTCGCTCGATCGGGCCGCTCGCGCCACGCCAATAGGTTGCGCGGCAGCTTGGCCATCGCCAAACCAGCCGCGTGTATCCGTAACCACAATTCGTAGTCTTCTGGCCATGGCTCGGTGGTGTAGCCGCCTAGTTCCTCGATTGCCTTGCGCCGGAACATTACCGAGGGGTGGGCGAACGGTGATTCAACATATATCTCGGCGGATACCTGTTCTGGCGTGAGCACTCGATTTTGCCAACGCAGGTATTCACGCAAGCCGGCCCGCACAGCGCGCGCTGGAAAGGCAACCACCCGGCTTGCAATCAAGGCTAGATCAGGCTGCTCCGTTAGCGCCTGATATTGCAGTCCTAACCGATCCGGGTGCATCACATCATCCGCATCCATGCGGGCAATGATGGGCGCTCGCGCTAGTGCTAGGCCAAGATTGAGCGCCGCCGGCAACCCAATCCGCCCGGCCCTAATCGGCACAATCCGCGCATCACGGGCCGCTGCTGCCGCCACAATTGCCGGCGACTCGTCATCAGATCCATCATCAATCGCCAATACTTCATAGGCGGTGAACGTCTGCCGGGCCAGCGAGTGCAAACATGCTGGCAGGGTCGCCGCCGCATTGCGGATGGGCAAGATGATTGAAACGAGTGGTGCAGGCATCATGTGTAACACAAAGGCGCAAAGCGCGCCACGAACGCGAAGGATAGGTGGGCATAGCAACCAGCGCGTTCATGAACCTCCCCAAACAAATTACCTTTGCGCCCGCTGCGTCCTCCGCGCCTTGGCGTTGCCCCCCTCCGCGCCTTGGCGTTGCCCCCTCCACATTGTGTCACGCAAAGGCGCAAAGCGCGCCACGAACGCGAAGGATAGTTGGGCATAGCAACCAGCGCGTTCATGAACCTCCCCAAACAAACTACTTTGCGCTCTTTGCGCCCTCCGCGCCTTGGCGTTGCCCCCCTCCGCGCCTCTGCCCTCTCCGCGCCTCTCCATCAGCTACCGGTCGTGGCGCCGTTGACACTCTCAAGCAAAATCTCGGCCACATCACGCCGTTGCAGCGTCTCGGCGCGACCGGTATTCTTCGCAGCATCCTCAAACATCACCATGCAGAATGGGCAGGCAACCGCCAGCGTCTGCGGTTGCGGCGCAGTGAGCTGTTCAAGCCGGATCACGTTCACATTGCGTTCGCCCCAACGTTCGAGCCAGACATTGCCACCGCCGCCACCGCAACACATAGCCCGCTCACGGTTGCGTTCCGGCGCTTCGACCAATTCAAGGCCGGGGATGCTGTTCAACAAGTGGCGCGGGTCGTCATAGATATCGTTGTAGCGCCCGATATAGCAGGGATCGTGGTAAACCACGCGCTCGCGCACCGCTTTCGCCGGTTTGAGCTTGCCCTCACGCACCAAGCGGGCCAAGAACTCGGTGTGATGCACAACCTCGTAGTCAACGCCGGCCCGCCCGCCAAACTGCGGGTACTCGTTCTTGATGCTGTTAAAGCAGTGAGCGCAGGTCGTAACGATGGTGCGGAATTTGTATTGATGCATGGTCTCGATTGCCTGTTGCGCCTGCGACTGAAAGAGCAGCTCCTCGCCCATGCGGCGCGCCGGATCGCCGGTACAGCACTCTTCTTCGCCGAGAATGGCGAAATCAACCCCCGCTTGTTGCAGCAACTGCACCATTGCCCGCGCCACTTTGCGCGACCGCTCATCGTAACTCGGCGCGCAGCCAACCCAATAGAGCACCTCCACCTGCTCCTTCTCGGCCAGCACCGGCACCTCCAGCCCTTCCGTCCACGCCGCGCGCTCGCGCGCCGGCAATCGCCACGGATTGCTCTGCCGCTCGATGCCTTCCAGCACTCGCTTGACGCCTTGCGGCACCTCGCTGGCTATCATCGTCAGATGGCGGCGCATGTCAACAATATCGTCAACGTGCTCGATCATCGCCGGGCATTCATGCACGCAAGCGTTGCAGGTAGTGCAGGCCCACAGCTCTTCAGCTTCAATAATCGTACCGACTAACGGCAGCGTCTCGGCGGTTGCGCCGTTGCCGTTTAATTCGGCTAGTGTACGCACGGTTCCATTTTTGAAATGGATCGGATCGCCGCGCTGCAAGTCGGCCATTTTTGTAATCAGGTATTTCGGCGAGAGCAATGCGCCGCTGGCATGAGCTGGGCAGACGCTCTGGCAGCGACCGCAGCGCATACAAGCGTCGAGATCCATGCGCCGCTTCCATGTCAGATCGGCCAGCGTCGTGACACCGAGACGCGGTTCATCTTTCTCAATCTCGGCTTCGAGGTTGGGGATCGGATCGAGCGCGCCTTTCGGTTGCAGATCACGGAACAGCGTATTGAGCGGCGTGTACAAGATGTGGCGGAACTTGCTGAATGGCAGCGAAGCCATAAAGAGGCCGGTAGCGGCGGCATGGGTATACCAGAGCACCGGATGGATAGCTAACGCCACCGGGCTGCCGTCACCAAGGCCAATTGCGCGAAAGATGGTGGCCAGCGCAAAGCCAACATACGCCAGCTTTGCCCACTCTTGCCCGTAGACTGGCACCCCGCCGATGGTCTGATTGGCGATGCGCAACCCCTCGATCAGGAAGCCGCCAATCCCAAGAAACAGCATCACCCCTAACACCCACGCATCGGTGCGCCGGTTATCGAGCCGGTCGGGTTTGGTGCGATAGCGCCGCCACGTTGCCCAGAGCAAGCCGGCGACAAAGGCCAAGCCCAGCGTATCGAGAATAAACTCGTAGGCCTTGTAGAAATCGCCGACCAGAATCTTGCCGGCCTGCTCACCCATCAATGGGATGGTGAAATCTTCCTCGACCGCGATAATATCGGTGCCGATAAAGAGGGCGAGAAAGCCGAAGAAAATGAGGGCATGCATCACGCCAGCCCGGCGATCGCGCAGCACCTTCTTCTGGCCTAAACTCTGGCGGGTAAACTCAAGCAAACGAGCGAGCGGATTGCCGATCCGGTTGGCGGGCCTCCCGCGCCGCCAACGGGCAATATCGCGCAGGATGCCCCACGCCATAACGATCGTCGTGATCAGAGCGGTCAGATAGAGGAACGTTGCGCCAATCGCGTGGTCGATATTCCAGTAGATCTCGCGGATCGCGATAATCTGCTCTTGCTCCATTGCCTTTCTCCGCACAAATGCCGGCGCCCGGAACTTGGCTGATCATAGCATTCGTGCTGCAAAGCGTCAATGCGACAAAGATAGCGCCTGCGCGGGCTTGCGTCCTATTTCAATCAGCAAACGCCACCAGCGCCCCCCGCACACTGACGCGCACGGACGTCCCCAATGGCAAATCATGCCACGGGGCAAGGCGAGCGCTGAGCAGGGTGCCATCGCTAAGGCGCACATCATAGCGCACATCGGCGCCAAAGTAGTTGCGCTCGACAATCTGGTGCGGTGATTGATCATCGGCTTCCAGCTCGATCGCTTCGGGGCGAATCATGACGTTGACCGGCCCATGATGCGGCCTGAGAAGCGGCAACGCGCCTAACACGCTCTGCGCCACCAGACCATGGGCTTCTGCCGGCAAAAAATTAGCTTCGCCGACAAAGGCAGCGACAGCGCGCGTGGCCGGACGTTCATACAGCTCGCGCGGCGGCGCAACCTGCACGATCCGGCCATTGATCATCACCCCAACTAGATCGGCGATACTCAACGCCTCTTCCTGATCGTGGGTCACGAACAGGGCCGTCGCCCCCTCGCGGCGCAAAATCTGGCGCACCTCGCTGCGCACTGCTAGTCGTAACCCGGCGTCAAGGTTCGAGAAGGGTTCATCGAGCAAGATCAGCGCCGGACGAGGGGCTAAGGCGCGGGCGAGCGCCACCCGCTGCTGTTGCCCGCCCGATAATTCGTGCGGCATACGCCGGCCAGCATCGGCCAACCCCACTAACGCCAGCAACTCTTGTACCCGCGCCTCGCGTTCAGGACTGCGCGGCAAGCCATACGCCACATTCTGCGCTACGCTGAGATGGGGAAAGAGGGCGTAATCTTGAAACACCATCCCCACCCGTCGCTGCTCAGGCGGGATGCCGGCCCCGCATGGGCCAACCACCGTCCGCCCGCCAATCATGATGACGCCACTGTCAGGTTGCTCAAACCCGGCAATCAAGCGCAGCAACGTTGTCTTGCCGCAGCCCGACGGGCCAAGCAAGGCCATAAACTTGCCGGCAGCCAGATCAAGGTTGACATCATTGACTGCCGTCAACGATCCATAACGGCGGCTCAGGCGTTGAATGGTGAGAGCGGTAGCGTTAATTGCAATCATTTACATACATTCGCGGTTTGCGGCGCGTCACCCGCGCTGGCATTTTAGGTATCGGTTCGCGTAGGGGCGAAGCAGCGCATCGCCCTTACGAATCGGATTGTAACATACCCGTAAAAGTTGTTACCCATTTACTTCGCAAAATGCAGGCGCATGGTATAGTTGAAGATAGAGAGCAGCGAAGGCGCTGCTCGTGACGAGGCGTCAGGGAGGTAGATATATGTTTGTTGGCGAGCGGATGTCGCATCCCCCGATTACAGTTACTCCGGAAACATCGATTCACGATGCCATGCATCTGATGCGCACCGAACATATCCGGCGCGCGCCGGTGGTTTCCCACGGCCATCTCGTCGGTATCGTCTCGCTTAAAGACCTGATCAACGCCTCGCCTTCCCCGGCAACGACGCTGAGCGTGTGGGAATTGAATTATTTGCTGAGCAAGCTGACGGTTGAGCGCGTCATGACTCGCAATGTCTACACGGTCACGGTTGATACGCCGATCGAGGAAGCAGCGCGGATTATGGCCGACCGGCGGGTCGGCGGGTTGCCGGTGATGCGCGGGAATGAGCTAGTCGGCATTATTACCGAGACCGACCTGTTTAAGATCTTTCTTGAACTGATGGGCGCGCGGAATCCCGGCATTCGGGCCACGGTGAGCATGGTTGATGAACCGGGCGCATTGGCGAAACTCACTGCGGCCATTGCCAATAGTGGCGGCAACATCATCGCCCTTGGCACCTTCGCCGGTGAGACGGCGGCTATGTCGGAAGTCACCTTTAAGGTGAGCGGGATGACGATCGATCAGGTGCGTGAAGTGATTACGCCCGTAGTAGCGAAAGTCATTGACGTCCGCGAGAGCCATCCGTAGGAATGTAGTGTTGCTCCTCCGGTACAGGCAGAGTGCGCTCTGCCCGTACCGGTTTATTTCGCTACGAGCGGCAATAGCGTCTGATAGATCGTCATTGCGCTATCAACGCGGAATTGCAGCGCGAGAATCTCGCTTTCATTCCCATTGCTGTCAATCGCTTGATAACGCAAGCGGTACTCTCCATCGGCTAACGCACCAATCTCGATCACGTTATCAGTAGTTGTGACCCACGTCTCCCCATCCCACGAGTAGCGCAGGCGCGCGCTGCCGCCCCCAAGATCCGATGCGCTCAGCCGCAGGCCGGTGAGCGTGCGGAAGCGCGCCCCAAACCCTTCACCTCGCACAAGGCCATCGCGCACCAAGCCGAAATCATCAGCGCCCGGCTCTTTCACCCGATACCCCACCGCAGCGCCGCCTTCGAGTTCAAAGTATTTGATCGCCAGCGTGTGTAGACCCGCCGGCAGCGAGATGGTGCCGGTTACGGTGGTGAAGGGGTGGATGCCGGCGTTAGCCGCAACTAGTTGCTCGTTGACCCACAACCACGCGCCGTCGTCGCTGCTCAGCTCGAAGGTGTATTCGCCGCTGACCGGCGCGACAAAGGTGCGGGTCTGTTCAATGAGGAAATGATTGCTCAGGCCGGGCAATGGCCCGCCGCTGCCCCAATCGCGCAGCTCGCCGTGCCAGACGAAGCTGCCTAGTAACGCGCCGCGCCTGATGCTGAGCGGGTTCTGGGTGCGGGCCAAAAGTGTTTCCGGGGTGTTGGCCAGCTCGTAGACCATCGCCAGCGGCTGGAAGTATTCGTTGTAACGGGCCGGTTGCGGCGATTGCCGTTCCGGAGTGATCGTGATTTGCTGCTCGGCTTGCGCTGTCGCAACATACGCGACATATTCGTGGATCGCGCCCGCCCGTAATGTGACGGTTCCCGGCGCCCGGAAGCGCACATAGCCGACAATGGTCTGGGTTTGGCCGGGATCGAGCCGCCCATTGATCCCCCACCGCCACGGGTAGCCGCCGGTTGCGCCGGCACAGTTCACCTCGCGGTTGGCCGGCCCCAACATCACCCGGAAGCGACCGGCTTCTTTGGGAAAGACGGGATAGCTCTGGTTGGTTGTGCCAAAAAAGCACTCGCCTTCATCGTAGACATACCCCTCGCGCTCGAACGTGCCGGCGCTGAGATCAAACACGCTGCCGCCCGGCGGGTCTTGGCCATAGATTGGCGCTGTGCCAACATTGCGCACAGTAAAGCGCACCGGCAACACTTCACCAGCCGCAATTGTCGTAGCGCCATACTCCACTGATACGAGTTCGAGGCGCTGGCTGGCAGTATCGACCGGCAACCATTGCATCGCGTCAAACAGCACTGCTCGTCGTGTATTCAGCGGTTCGCCGGTCAAGTCGGCAAGGGACACAGCGGCAGTGCTGGCGGTAAAGTTGTAAGCGCCAAGATCGACCCATCCCTGTTGGGTGGCCTGATCGACCACTCGCTCGACCACGCCGCCGGCAGTTGTAATCCGGTAGCGCGCCTGCCGGCTGGGGTTAAGCCCAGCGCAATTGGCTGGAATATGCACCAGTAGGCGATAGACGCCGGAAGCCGGCAGATTAGGCCGCCATGTCGCCCAGTTGGTGCTTTCTGCCTGCTTGTCGGTAGCGAAGGTATACAGAGAGCTGTTACCGTAGCCACAGGCGCTCTGATACCATGTAGCGTTGCTGCGGGTAAACCCGCTCTCGTGCTCTTCGATCACTAAATCACCGTTGTCAGGCTGGCTTTCACCGGCAAGGCGGGCCTGCACTCGCTGGCGAATCAGCGGCAACAGATTAAACAGTCGATCGCCGGGACAAGTCGTGTACCCGTTGGGGGTAACTTGCCGGTGGCCGCTAATGTGATCGACGACCGCACCGGAATTGAATGGCGCGCAGTAGCGTGAGATCGAACATCCGTAGTAGAAACTGCGTCCGAGCGGATCGATCCGCTTCTGATCGGCTTTCCATGCCAACAGCGCAACCAGTGCGTCAACTGCGGCGGCGGTTGGTTCCGCTGTGCTGTACGTGCCGATCAGGGCAACTCCCATCGAACCGTAGTTAGCCGTATCGTGAAAGCCAACCACATCATCGCCGCCGGCCCGCCCTTCGTAGATCACACCATTTGGGTCAATCAGATAGTTGTAGCCGATGTCACCCCAGCCGCGCGTGTAGGTATGGAACGACCAAATAGCACGCACCCGATCAGCCCACGTTTGGCCGCTGCCCAGCGTATTTGAATCAGCCGTATGGTGGATGACTAAATGGCGCACCGGGTAATAGGCTGGCGGCGCTTGCGGACTGCTCTGGCCTTGCGGGTTGCCCCACGCCGTGCGACTGACCACTGGCGGGCGTGAGACTGCGGTTAAAGTGGCTGATGGTTCAGCCACCGGGAAGGCCGGGCCAAACCGGCTATCGACCGTGCTGACCTCAACTGAACGAAATGCGGCAGGGGCATGAGTGTCCACTCGCACCTGATACCAACGCTGATCCTCCCCAGCATAGATAATCTCGCTCCAGTGGAGATCGGCGCTATCGCCGGGCTGCCAGAGTTCCTCGTCCTCGGCTACGCTGGCCCAATCGCTCCACGCAACGCCATCACTGCTCACTCGCACGGCAACAACCGGCTCAACCTCCGGATCGGATGTCCAGCGCAAGAGCAGATTGGTAAACGGGCGCGGCGCGCGCGTTGGTGCGGTCAAATAACCGGTCGCGGTCGCCGACAGCGGCAGAGCATCAGGCGGTGCAGTTGCCACATCGGTGACAAAGAGCTGAGTATCGGGCCGGCCATCAGCATTGGTAGCCGGAGCTGCCGGCGCTGGCGTCAATGGCAGGATCAGCGCCCAGAGGAGGCCGATGGACATGAGAAGACGAATGCGCGTAAGCATCGCACACCTCGGCGGATATACATCTGTATCTCCGCCTGATTCTAACGATATGCCGTCGTACAGGCGATAGGCTGGGGTGACGAATTGATGACAGACGCCAGCAACTTGCTGTAAGCCATCCGTCATCTCGGCTTGATTGCCGATTGGGGTAATTTCTGCTACCATACATAAAGGTTTGGTTAACCAAATAGTGAAACAACGTGCTTTGAGCTTCGTTGCTATATTCGCCAGCGTTTATGAACGCCATCCGCTCAAGCATTCAACTCAAAATCTTGCTGCTGCTGCTCGGTCTTGCCCTGCCCCCGCTGATCGTCGTTGGCTGGCTCGGACTGAGCAGTCTGAATATTGCCCGCGAGACGGCGGTGGTTGAGGGTACCAATGCCTTGCGCCAGCAAGCCACCGCTAGTTTGCGCCAACGCGCTGCCGATAAAGCGCAGTTCTACGATACGGCCTTGCTTGGCGTGCAACAGCAAGTCGAAACGGTGGCAGGATATGCTCTCAACCGTTATAACTCACCGGTCATTGCCTTCAGCAGCGATCGGGTGTGGATTGCGCCGCGCCCGAACGATGAACTGCTGCGCCAGTATGCCAATCAAGTGGCTTATGTGCGCCAGATCATCCCAATCTTGCGCGAAATGGTCGCTAACAATCCGCTAGTTAACATCGGTTACATCGCGCTGGAAGAGGGTGGAATCATCGCCTTTGACAACGAAGCGGTGATCGACCAATTGTTGACGCTCGAGTCGTTCGATCCGCGGGTGCGCCCGTGGTACACCAAAGCGCGTGATGCCGGCACAACCGTATGGACTGAACCGTATGTCGATGCCAATACCGGCTTGCTCGCCACCACCTGCGCTAGCCCGCTCTACGATCGGCAGGGCCGGTTTATCGGCGTGGTGGCGTTTGATCTGCTGCTGAAGACGATCCAGCAAGACCTGCTGACTGTCGATGTCGGTTCGAGCGGGTATGCGCTACTGATCAACGCCAATGGCGATGTGGTAGTGCGGCCAGACATGCAAGCTGCGGGCCGTTGGGATCAACCCTACCGTACTGAGAACTTGCTCAACGCTGAAAATCCCGAACTGCGCGCCGTCGCCGAAATGATGGTTGCCCGCCAATCGGGTGTGCAATTGATTCAAGCGCAGGATCAACCCAGCTACATGGCGTTCGCGCCAATTACGACTGCCGGGTGGAGCGTGGCGCTGATCATTCCGGCGAATGAAATTGATGCGCCGGCTATCGCCACCGGCCAGCGCCTGAGCGAAAGCCAGAGCCGGCTGTGGAATCAGTTGGTGACGGTGCTGCTGTTGATCATTGTCTCAATTAGTATGCTCGGCATCTTGCTCTCGCTCTCGTTCACCAACCGGATCAGCGTGTTGCGCGAGGGTGTGCAAGCGGTGGCCGGCGGCGATCTGACCCAACGTCTGCCAGCCGCCGGCAGCGACGAGATTGGGCAGTTGGTCGATGCCTTCAACCGCATGACTGACACACTGCAAAGCAAGATTGCCGAGCTGGAAGAGAATGCGCGCCAATTGGCCACGTTGAATGCGGTCTCAAATGAACTGAAGAGCATCCTCTCATGGCCAGTCCTGATTGAAACCATTCCGAAGGCAGTTTGCGAACGATTCGGCTTCGACCGGGCCGTGCTCTATTTAGTTGACGGCGATGTGTTGCGCGCCGTCAGCGCTTCGTTTGGCCCCGGCAATGAGTTGCAAGCCCAACAGTTTCTCGCAGTAGCTAATGCAAAACCGTTACGCCTCGATGGCGATAGTGTTGAGGCGGATGTGGTGCGGAGCCGGAAGGCAATTATTGTTGATAACCCGTGGAATAACCCGCGGGTTGATCAGGCTAAACAGGCCGCTTCGGCAAGCCGGTCGTATGTGCAGGCGCCTATCTTTGGGCGGAATGATGCGGTTATTGGTATCCTTTCTGCCGATTACAAACTAAGCCAGCGCCCAGTTCAAGCCCGTGACGCTGCGCAACTGCTGACCTTTGCCAGCATGGTTGGCCTCACGATTGAAAACGTTCAGCTCTATAACGATCTCGAACAGCAGGTTGCCCAGCGCACGGAAGAGTTGCGCGCTGCGCTGGAGCGCGCCCAGTTGGCCGATCGCCGCAAGAGCGATTTTCTCGCCAGCATTAGCCACGAGTTGCGCACGCCACTAAATGCGATCATCGGCTTTTCAACCGTCTTGCTCGATGATACCGATCAGCCGCTGACGCCGACCCAACGCGAAGATGTGCAGAGCATCAATCGCAACGGGCGCTTTTTGCTCCACTTGATTAACGAATTGCTCGATTTGGCCCGCATCGAAGCCGGCCATTTGCACCTTGAAATTAGTTCAGTTGACCTGCGCCAAATTACCAGCGAGGTGTGTGATACCGTACAAACGCTGTTGCGCAACCGTCCGGTGACGCTGCGCAATGCGTTACCGGCCACGCTGCCGGCGGTGGCGGCTGACAGTGACCGATTGCGCCAGATTCTGTTCAATTTGCTCTCGAATGCGATCAAATTCACCGAACGTGGTACGATTACGGTAAGCGCACAGATGTATGATGAGGTCGATGAAAGCAGTAAGATTGGGCAGTATGTGGCGGTGAGCGTCTCTGATACCGGTATCGGTATCCCGCTCGAACGGCAACAGGATATCTTTGGCGAGTTTGTGCAAATCCACGGCCGGCGTTCACGCCTTGGCGGCACAGGTTTAGGGTTAGCCATTACCCGCAAGCTGGTGCTAGCTCAAGGTGGCCGGATCTGGGTTGATAGCACACCGGGCATTGGATCAACTTTTACCTTCACCTTACCAGTTGCCCAACCCGCGCTGCTTACTACGCCGGTTGGGGCCAATGTTGTTGCGCCATGAGCCAACCATCGCAGATTCTGTATATCGAAGATAACCCGGATAACCAGCGTCTGGTACAGCGTGTACTCAGCGCCCGCGGCTACCAAGTAGTGATTGCTGAAGATGGGCCAAACGGGTTGGCGCTGGCGCGCACGACCCATCCGGCGCTGGTGTTAGTCGATCTCGGCATCCCCGGCCTCGATGGCTATGAGACAACGACCCGCCTGCGTTCATTGCCGCATATGCATGGCGTGCCGATCATTGCCTTGACGGCCGATGCGTCGCCGGGGTCGCGTGAGCGAGCGTTGGTGGCAGGGTGTGATGGCTATCTGAGCAAGCCGATTGATGCCCGCGCCCTGCCGGCCCAAATCGCCGAGTTCATCGAGGGGCGGCGCGAACGGCTGCCGGAAACGCTAGAGACCGAATTGCTGCGGTCGTATAACCAGAAATTGGTTGAGCGGCTAGAGGCGCGGGTTCGCGAATTGACAGTTGCCAATGCCCAATTGCAAGACCTCGACCGGCTTAAAGACCAGTTTCTCGCCACCCTCTCGCACGAACTACGCACCCCGTTGACTTCCCTCCTTGGCTATCTCGAACTCTTTGATCGCGGGATGCTCGGCCCGCTGAACCAGCAACAGGAGGAGGCGATTCGGGTTATGCGGCGCAGCGGCGAGATTTTGGCTCGCCAGTTGAACAATTTGCTCTATTTTCAAGAAATTCGCAGCCGTTCGCTCAATTTTGTGCCATTGCAGCCGCTTGATGTATTGCGCCCGCTGATTGCCACATTCCGTGAACGCGCAGCGCAGGCTCAGGTGCAGTTCGAGGTCGCGCTTTCTGACATGCAGCCGATTGAGGTTGATCGCTCGGCGTTTGAGCAACTAGTGCGCAATTTGCTCGATAATGCCTTCCAGTACACCAATCCGGGCGGGAAGGTGCGGTTGATTGGGCGCGACGAGCCGACCCGGCTGATTATCCGGGTTGAAGATACCGGGATTGGGATTCCGGCGAGCGAGCACGAGAAGATCTTTCTTCCCTTCTATCAGGTTGATCATTCTTTGGCTCGCGGCCACCCCGGCAGCGGTCTCGGCTTGGCGATTGTGCGCCATATTGTCGAGGCGCACGGCGGCCAAATTGCGTTACGCAGCGCGCCGGGCGAAGGGAGCGCATTCACCGTGGCTATCCCCCGCCGGTTGTAGGTAGAATATCATCGCCATACCTATCCCACTCCTATCACACCTCGGCAAATTGCAATTGGTAGAGCCGATAGTAGTACCCGTGGCGAGCGAGCAGCTCGTCGTGGGTGCCGTCTTCGACAACCCGCCCCTTGTGCAGCACAATGATCCGATCAACATGACGGATGGTGCTCAGGCGGTGGGCAATGACAATGCTGGTGCGGTTGCGCATTAACTTGGCTAACGCCTCTTGGATCAGCGCCTCGGTTTCGGTATCAACGCTGCTGGTCGCTTCATCAAGAATTAGCAACACTTCGGGGTTGAAGGCAATCGCGCGAGCAAAGGCGAGCAACTGGCGCTGGCCGAGCGAGAGATTCGCGCCGCGCTCACGCACTTCATGGGCATAGCCGCCGGGGAGCCGCTCGATAAAGCGGTGTGCGCCAACCAGCTCGGCAGCGGCACGCACCTGCTCGTCACTGATGGCATGGTTGTGGAGGCGAATATTGCTGGCAATCGTCCCGCTGAAACAGACGGGGTCTTGAGGTACGGCCGCAATATGGCGACGCAGCTCGGCTTGGCTCAACTCGCGGATGTCAACCCCATCGAGCGTAATGCTGCCCGCTTGCACATCGTAGAAGCGCGCCAGCAGACCAACGAGTGAACTCTTGCCGGCGCCGGTTGCGCCAACGATTGCCACCGATTGGCCGGCAGGGATATGAAGATTGATCCCGCGCAATACCGGTTCGGCCGGATCGTAGCCGAAGACTACGTCGCGCAGCTCAATTTCACCACGCACTGGCGTGGGCAAAGAACGGGGCTGGGCCGGGTCACGCACCTCGGCTTGGGTGTCGAGCACGGCGAAGATGCGTTCGGCGGAAGCCATCGCCGATTGTAAGACCGTATACCGCTCGGCAAGGTTGCGAATCGGCTGGAACGCTCGTTCAAGGTACTGGATGAAAGCGGCCAGCATACCGAGCGAGGCCCAGCCGGCCAGCACGCCATTGCCGCCACCCCAGAGCAGCGCTGCGGTGCCGATCGCCGCCAGTAGGTTGACCGAAGGGATAAAGATGGCAAAGATCAAGACAGAGCGAATATTGGCCTGCATATAATCGTCGCTCAGGCGGGCAAAGGCGGCCCGGCTACGGCTTTCGCCGTTAAAGAGCTGCGTCACCAGAATGCCGCTGATCTGCTCGCTGAGGAAGGCGTTAATGCGAGCCAATCGCTGCCGCACCAGCCGGTAGGCCGAGCGCATAAAGCGCTGGTAGATTGAAACAATCACCACCAGCACCGGCAAGGTAGCGATGCTGATGAGCGCTAGTCGCCAATTCAGTGCGAACATCACGATGATAATGCCGATCAGGGTCAACAGATCGGCCATAATCATCACCACTCCCTGCGTCAAAAACTCATTCAGCGCATCGACATCGTTGGTGATGCGCGTGATCAAACGGCCCACCGGGTTGCGGTTGAAAAATGACAGACTCATGTACTGGATGTGGCGAAAGATTGCCACGCGCAGGTCTTTCATGACCTGCTGGCCGACGCTGTTGATGAAATAGGAATGGCTGTAGCGAAAGGCAAAGTTGGCTAGCAACGCACCCAGAAAGGCGACGAAGTAGGGCCAGACGCCATCAACCGCGCCGGCGCTGATGGGGCCATCTATCGCCTGTTGGATGAGCAACGGCGGCAGCAGGTCAGTCAATATAGCGCCAATCAATAGCGCAATGGCTATGCTCAACCGGCCCCAGTAGGGGGTGACGTAACCGGCCAACCGGCGCACCAGCCGGCCATCATAAGCTTTGCCAAGGATGGTATCGTCATCAAACCCGTGTGACATCAGCAACTCCGATGTTCAGGCGGCAGTCCTCGCCAGAGCAACCCATTTGCTCTACTCTTCACGTTCGAGTTCGGCGGCCAGCAGCTCGCGACGGTACATTGCCGCGTAGCGACCATTCAGCGCCAGCAACTCCTGATGCGAACCCTGTTCGGCAATCCGGCCATCATCAAGCACGATAATCTGATCGGCATCGCGCACGGTAGCGATGCGTTGAGCGATGATAATTGTCGTGCGACCGGCCATCTCGGCGCGCAAACCGGCCAGAATCTGAGCCGCAGTATGGGTATCAACACTGCTCAGGGCATCGTCGAGAATGAGGATGCGTGGATCGCGCATGAGCGCGCGGGCAATCGCCACCCGCTGCTTCTGCCCACCCGACAACGTAACGCCGCGTTCGCCGACCATCGTGTCGAGACCGCCGGGAAACTGGTCAAGATCATTGACCAGCCGCGAGACCTCGATCACATGGTCAAGCCGCACGGGATCGATGGTCGCGACGCCGAAGCCAACATTCTCGCGCAGCGGAATGCTAAACAGAAAGCTTTCCTGCGGCACATATCCAATCGTACGGCGCAAGGCGGCCAAATCCAACTCACGCACATCAACGCCATCCACCAACACCTGCCCAACATCAGGGTCGCGCACCCGGCCTAGCAGATGCACCAGCGTCGTCTTGCCGGCGCCGGTCGCGCCGACAATCGCCAGCGTCTTACCGGCAGGCAACGTTAACGACACATCGCGCAACAGCCACCGGCCATCAGCAGGGCCGGCGCGCACGCTCACATTGCGAAACTCGATCGCGCCATTGCCGGCGGGGAGGCGCGGCGTGGGAGGCGATGCAATGGTGGGTTGGCGGCGCAACACCTCACCAAGCCGTTCGAGCGAAGCGGTGGCCTGTTGGTAAAGGTTCACCATCCAGCCCAGAATAATCATGGGAAACGCCAGCAGCGCGAGATAGGCATTAAACTGCACCAACTCACCGATCGTCAGCGTGCCGGCAGCCACCATCTGCCCGCCAACGAGCAGAATCAGCGCGGCAATCAGGCCGAGACAGAGCGTCATTGCTGGCCAGAGCAACCCGGCAAGCAACACATACCGCAAATTAAGATCGCGGTAGCGCTCATTATCGGCGGTAAAGACAGCAATCTCGGCCTCTTCTTGGGCAAAAGCCTTAATAGTGCGAATCCCGGCAAAATTCTCTTGGGCGCGGGTCGACAACACCCCAAACTGATCCTGCACCCGATGAAAGATCTGGTGCATCCGGTTGCCAATGGCAACGAAGACGATAGTGGATAATGGCAGCAACAAGACCACAATCAGGGCCAGTAATGGCTGGACAAACACCATCAAGATCGCGGCAGCCAGAAAGGTAAGCACAGCGGTGGCAGCGCCGTTGAGGCCGGGGCCGAGAAACTGGCGCACCGCGCTGAGATCGTTGGTCATGCGGGCCATTAAGTCGCCGGTATAGTGCTGCTGGTAAAACGCCTGATCAAGGCTAAGCAAACGGTCGAACAGATCGGCCCGCAGATCGTTCTCGATCCGGTATGAAGTGACTGCGATCAACATGCGCTGGGCAAACTTCATCACCCCATCAATTACGGCCAGCCCGATCAAAGCGCCGCCGAACCAGAGCAACTGTTGCGGAGCAATGTGGCCAGCGGCCACCTGATCAACGGCGATGCGCAACACCAGCGGGCCAAGAGCGCTCAGTGCCGCGCCTAGAGCAGCGACCACAAAGCCGAGCAGCAGCCGGCGATGGTAACGGCGCAGATACGGAACCAACAGACGCAGGTGACGCATGGCAACTCCTGACAAAGCAAATATCGCTCTCTCAGTATAGTCGATTGCCGGTGGCAGAGCGTCAGTCGCAGGGTGGAAGCGAGCGAATATGGAGTGCAGCCGTCAACCTGCCGTATGCCAACCGAGGGTTGCAGCGCGCTAGTCACAAGGTGGAAGCAGGCGCGATCAGCCATGCAAATCGCAACCTACAATTGTCTTTTTTCTTAAAAGCAACGGATTGACATTTTTCATTGCCTTCTATATAATTTAGACAACACACCGCTGTCGCATGGTCTTCAACAAACGCCGCTGAAGGGCGCAGAGGAGAGCGGAAGTTTTGGGGAAGACCAGCCAGGTGTCGATGGAGGTCTTGAGGGTAGCAGAAGAGTGGAGGTTCGCCCATGCGCGACGACGACGATCTGGTTCCACCGAAATGGCGTTCTCTGTTCAACAACCAAGACTGGCTGCTGCACGACATCGTAGTGAAGTCGTTCTACGGCTTCGGTGTTATTGCGGTGATCGCACACCTGCTGGTCTATCTGTGGAAACCGTGGCTTCCCTAAGCGTTTAGTGTGAGGAGGGACTATTCATGCAGCCTCGCAGCCCGGTGCGGACGAATATCGTCATCTTTACCATTCTCGGTTTTGTGGTAGCGCTGCTGATTCACTTCATCGTGCTGAGCAGCCCAGAGTACAACTGGTTGTCGGATTCGGGCGGCGCCTTGTTGCTGAGCACGGCGCGCGCGCTGTTCGGGATCTGACCGATGGCGGGCCGGCCACGGCTCGCGTGAGACGGCAACCGCCAGCAGCGTCTCTGCTGGCGGTTGTTGTTCGCAAGCGGCAGGGATGCTACGCTTTTTGCACATAGATAAAAAATTGACCTTTTAAATCAATTCGTGTATACTAAGGTCAGTTTCACAAGCACGGGCGGCGTGGCCCTTCCGCCGCGATCTCACGTTTACATCGGCGCCAGTATAGCCCGGCCGCCGATCTGGAGCAGGAGAGACCCATGCAATCGTCACGACCAAGTGATCGGCAATTGGCGATCGTTGTCTCGGTGGCGGTGGGAATTATAGTCGCGGTCATCACCACAGCTACCTTCTGGTGGGTCTACGATCTTACGCTAGGCCGCGCGCAACGGGAGGCGGCACAAACGGCCGGCGCGCGCTGGAGTCCAAGTGAAGGCATCAAGGTTATCACTGAATCGCAACCGGTAACGCCTACCGATGGCCGCCAGAACTGGATGGGCTTGCAAGCGTGGAACGAGGGCGTCCAAGCTGGCCAAGCATGGATCCAGCAATATCCTAACACGGTGAATGTGCAGGTGCTGGTCGGCATGAGTTCGGCGCAAATCTGGACGTATATGCAGCAGTACGTGTCGGGCGCGCTCGGCGTAGGCTGCCAGTACTGCCACAACATCAACAACTTCGCCAGCGATGAGTATCCGCAAAAGATTGCCGCCCGCAATATGTTGCGGCTGGTGCGTGATATTAATGCGGAGTTTATCGTTAATCTGCCGGCGTGGAAGGGAAATTACGTTCAGTGCGCCACCTGCCACAACAACGCGCCGGTGAATATGGAATCATTCGGGGCGCAGTTTATCAATTCGATTCCGCCAATTAAAGTGACGGTCGATCCGCTCGATGCCAATGGTCAAGCCATTCTTGACCCGGCCCTCAAGCCGGAAGCGATTCGCGATCAGGTGCTGCTCAAGGATGCAATCCTCTTCTACATCTACAACTATCAAGTGTGGAAACCCTTCGATCCGAATGATCCCGAAAGCGGGCGTGGGTCGTTAGCACTGACCTATGATGGCGGGCGGACGCAGGATCAGGTGACGATCAATCAAAACGTGATGAATTATCAATCGTGGTCGCTGGGGGTGGGCTGCACCTTCTGCCACAACTCGCGCAACTTCGTCGCCTACGAGCTGAATCCGGCCGGTGACAATGTGCTCAACCCGGCGTATGCCTACAATAAGTTGAAGGCGCAGCGCATGTTGTTGCTGACGACATGGCTGGCCGAGAACTGGACGCGCTATGGCGCGATTGGCAAGGCCGAAGTGCCGACCGGCCCCGGCGCAGCCAGCCGCTACTCGTACCAGCGGCTCGGCGATGGGCAGGTCTACAATGTGCCGGGTTGCTATACGTGCCATCGTGGCAACAATATCCCGCTTGCCTCAATTAATCAGGCGGATATCCCCAACAATGATGCTGGCGTGGTGATTTTGCCACCCCAGATTCGCGGACGGTAGCAAGGTGGCGCCGGGAGTGCTGCGGCGCTCCCGGATCGCCGGCTTCGTAACCGGTTGATGCGGAGACGCAACGGCGCAAACGTTTTGCAATGTTGGCGGCATCGTGCCGATGCTTTGCCGGCATGCAAGCCGCAGTATTGGCACTGACCACTCGCGGCATTTGAATTAGAGAGCACTCGCTATGAGCGATATGAGCGACCGCACCGGCTTGACCCCTCCATCGTCGCTGCCCTTAACCGAACAGCCCCAACCGCGCCATGCGTGGTTGATCCATTCCATCCAATTGATGAAGCCGGTAACGTGGTTTGCACCGACATGGGCGTTTATGTGCGGTGCGATTGCCAGCGGTGCGTTGGGGTGGAATGAGTCGATCGGGCGGTTGCTGTTGGGTATGTTTATGGCTGGCCCGGTGTTGTGCGGCTTGTCGCAGGTGGTCAACGATTACGCCGACCGCGAGGTGGATGCGATTAACGAGCCGCACCGGCTGATCCCTTCTGGCAAAGTATCGCTGCGCCACGTCTATATTCTGACGGCCCTCCTGACGTGGATGGGGGCAAGTATTGCCCTCTTCCTTGGCCGGCAGGTGGCGTTCTTTGTCGCCCTTGGCTTGATCTTTGCGCTGGCCTATAGCCTACGCCCGGTGCGCGGCAAGCGCAATGGCTGGATCGGGAATGCGCTGGTGGCGATTTCGTACGAAGGGTTGGCGTGGATGGCCGGCCACGCGGCCTTTGCCCCCCTGACCGGCGAGAGTGTCACGCTGGCGCTGCTCTATTCGCTCGGCGCCCACGGCATTATGACCGTCAATGACTTCAAGAGTATCCGCGGCGATACGCTGATGGGCATTCGCTCAATTCCGGTGCAGTACGGCAAAGTGATCGCGGCTCGGATGGTGGTGACGACGATGGGAGTGGCTCAGATCGCGGTGATTGGCTTGCTCTTCCATTGGGGCCACCCCATTGCAGCGACGGTCGTCTTTATCTTGTTGGCAGCGCAAAGCATTCCGAACGCTCGTTTCATCCGCGATCCCGAAAACAACGAGGTCTTTTTCAATGCCACTGCGATAATGCTCTATGTCTGGGGTATGCTGGCAGCGGCAATCGGCCTCGCAGCGTGATGGGCGCAAGCCCCTAGAAGTGTGACGTTGATGGCACCACGAGTTCTGATCGTTGGCGCATCGGTGGGCGGGGCGACCGCAGCAATTACGCTGCGGTCGTTTGGCATTGAGACGATCATGATCGAGAAGGAGTTGGTGAAGGCCAAGCCGTGCGGTGGCGCGGTGCCGCCGGCTGCCTTCCGCGAGTTCGATTTGCCAACCAGCCTGATCGATCGCAAGGTGCGCCAGTGTCTGATTGTGTCCCCTTCCGGCCAAGAGACGCGCGTACCGGTGGCCGGCACAGTGCCTAGCGCTGATGATTATGTGGCAATGGTGCGGCGCGAGGTGTTCGATAGCTTTTTGCGCCGGCGCGCCCAAGAACGCGGCGCTGAGCTGATCCATGCCCAATTGACTGGCTTGCGCGTTGACCGGCGCGGGGTGACAGCCACCTATCGCACGCCCAATGGCCGCGAGGGTGCGGTGTGGGCTGATGTGGTGATTGGGGCCGATGGCGCGTATTCACCGACGGCCAAGTTTCTGGGTTTGCCAAATCTGCCGCGGGCGGTGGCAATCCAAGAGCGAATTAAGCTCCCGCCCAATAAGATGGCGCGTTGGGAGGAGACGGCCGACCTGTACCTCGGCTACGAGGTCAGCCCCGATCTATACGCATGGGCCTTTCCCAAGCGTGACCATATCGCAGTAGGCATCGGTGCCGGCCCCGGCCACGGCACGGCGGCTAAGCAATTGCTGGCGAACCTCAAACGACGGCTCGGTGCAGCGCTCGAGGGGGGGCAAGTGATTCTGCGCGAGGCCCACGCCCTGCCGATGGAACCGCGCCCGCACATGGCTTTTGATCGGGCCATGCTGATCGGCGATGCGGCCGGCCTCGTGGTGCATACCTCTGGCGAGGGCATCTATTGGGCGATGAAGAGCGGGCAGATGGCGGCGCAAACGCTGGCTGAGTATCTCGATGCGCCAAGTGCGGCCAATTTGCGCCATTACGAGCGGCGCTGGTGGAAGCAATACGGCACGATGTATCGCTTCCTGCGCTTCTTGCAGATCTGGGGCTACGGCAACGAGCGGCAGATGGAGGTCTTTACCGAGATGTGCCGCAACTATGATGTGCAGCGGCTGACCTTCGATAGCTATATGCACAAGAAGATGGCCCCGGCGCCGTGGCTGGCCCAGTTGCGCATGACCGCCGAGATTATTGCCAGTGAGGTGCGTAATTATGTGCGCCCGCGCCAGCCGTTGCGCGAGCGGTTGGGTTTGACGGTAGTGGATGGCGTAGAAGCGACGCATGCGACGCCATAGGGCAATGCCAGCGTTGTCCCTACGCCGATGAATCGGCTAATGCGCTTACGTAGCGCGCAACCATTTCGCTGCCGCCGAAGAGGGACGGCAGCGAGATTTTTTCGTTTGGCGCGTGCAAGTTGTCGTCGGGCAGGCCGAAACCGGTGATGATCAGCGGCGCGCGCAGGCATTTCTGAAATGTCGCCGCGATCGGCAAAGTGCCGCCACCGATGGTAAAGGCAGCCGGATTGCCAAAGGTGGCGGCAAAGGCTGCCGAGGCGGCTTGCACGGCTGGATGGCGATAGTCAACCAGCACCGGATGCGAGGCGCTCAGCACCGTAACGGTCAGCGTGACGCTAGGTGGGGCAAGGCGTTGTAAGAACACGCGCGCCAGTTCGGCGATCTCGTGGGGGTCTTGATCGGGCACCAGCCGCATGGAAAGCTTGGCTGTCGCTTGCGCCGGAATGACCGTCTTCTTCCCCGGCCCGCTAAACCCGCCGCCAATGCCGTGAATGTCGAGGGTCGGACGGATGCTGGCCCGTTCCAACACGGTAAAACCGGCCTCGCCAGCCAGTGCCGGCGCGCCGGTCAGATGCAACCATGCCGCTTCACTTACCGGCAATTGATTGATCAGTGCCCGCTCGGCCTCATCAACCACGCGCACCTTCTGGTAGAAGTCGGGCACCTGTATCCGCCGGGTTTCGCCATCTTGCAGCGCGGCCAGCATGCGCGACAGCACGTTGAAGGGATTATCAACCACCCCGCCAAACATGCCGGAATGGAGATCGGTTGCTGGGCCGCGCACAGTCACTTCTAGATAACAGTTGCCGCGTGTGCCGTAGAGAATGAGCGGCTGGCGCGGGCCGAGCATCATCGAATCGACCAACAACACCGCATCGCAGCGCAGCCGCTCGGCAGCCGCAGCGACAAAGCGATGGAGCGCAGTGCTCGACACTTCCTCTTCGCCTTCGATGATTAGCTTAACGTTGATTGGCAAGCGGCCACTCGTTTGTAGCCAAGCCTCAAGTGCGGCGATCACTGCCATCACCTGCCCTTTGTCGTCAGAAGCGCCCCGCGCGTAGAGGTTGTCGCCACTGACGGTGGGCGTGAATGGGGGAGTATGCCATTCGGCGATCGGATCGGCAGGCTGAACGTCGTAATGGCCGTAGATGAGAAGGGTGGGAGCGCCATCTGCGCCGAGCCACTCGCTGTAGACCATTGGATGACCAGCGCCGGTGATGATCTCGGTGTGTGACATCCCGATTCGGTGGAGATAGGCGGCGAGCCATGCGGCAGCACGGGTCATATCGGCCTGATAGGCCGGATCCATGCTGACGCTAGGTATGCTGAGAAGTTCGCACAACGCGCTAGTGTGGCGCGAACGGTGTTCGGCAAGGTAGGTAAGGGCAGCGGTTAATGCGCTCATCGCTCTACTCCTCTTGGTTACTCGACAATCCATGGCAGCCCGCTAACCGCACTGCTCCGCTGATCTGGATCGGTGATGACATTAATGATCGCCGGCATTCCACTAGCGAAAGCGCGGCGAATGGCAGGAGCAAGCTGGTCAATATGTGTGACCTGTTCGCCATACCCGCCCAGCGCGCGGGCCAGTTCGTCATAGCGGCTTGGGTTAAGGGCCGTGCCAACCACTGCCTGTTCGCCCCAACGCCGGCGCTGGCCGTCGCGCGTCTCGCCCCAACCGGCATCGTTAGCGATCACAACGATGATCGGCAGACGGTGGCGCACCGCTGTATCAAACTCCATCCCGCACAAGCCAAACGCGCCATCTCCCATGATCGCCACCACCGGCGCTGCGGGCCGGGCCAGTTTTGCGCCGATGGCAAAGCCTAGGCCCACGCCAAGGTGACCGGTGCTGCCAACCCATGTGACACCGCCGGGAACGTAGGCATCAAGGTATTGAATAGCAAAGGCGGCACTATAGCCGCCATCAACGATCTTGATCGCGTCACGCGGCAAGCAATCAGCCAACGCTTGCATCAACTCGATCGAATGGATTGGCCGGTTAGCCCGCTCGCTCAGCCGCGCCGCCGCTGCGGTTTCGGCGCGCATCGCAGCGATGCTACCGTGGGCCATAGCCGGCCATCCTTCCTCCATCGCCCACGGCTCGGCAGAAGCAAGCAGCGCGTTGAGTTGGCGCAGCGCCTGCGCAGCATCGGCGACAATGCCGATCTCGATTGGGCGGGTCTTGCCGATGCTTTCGGGATGGATGTCAATCTGCGCCACCGGCGCTTCAGGCGAAAAGAGCGGCGGACGGCCGTAGCCGATCGTCCAATCGAGGCGAGTACCAATCACTAGAAAGGCATCGGCCAGCGCCGCTGGCGAGGGGTAGAACCCGGCAGCAAGCGGATGATCGTCGGGAATGAGACCGCGAGCCAGATTGCGGGTCAGCACCGGGATGCCGGTAGCCTCGACAAACCGGCGCAACTCCGCTTCGCCATGCGCCCACCACACGCCGCTGCCGGCGATAATTAGCGGGCGGCGCGCCTTGCGTAACAGATCGAGCGCGCGCCGCAGCAGCACCGGATCGGCGAGCGGGCCGCTACTGACCCGGTAGTGGCGAGGTATAGGCGCGGTCTCCACATCGATCATGGCCTGCATAACTTCAAGCGGAAAGTCGAGAAAGGCCGGGCCGGGCCGGCCGGTAGTGGCATAGCGGAGCGCGGCGGCGGTATATTCAGGCAAACGTTTAGTCTCGAAACAGGTGCGTTGCCATTTGGTGATTGGGCGGAGCAGGCGGAGCTGATCGATCGCCTGCATCACGCCAATGTCGCGCCCGGCTAGCGAACCTTGGGCAGTGGCAATGATCATCGGCACTTGCGCCTCGTAGGCCACCTCAATCCCGGCGATCGCATTCACCAACCCCGGCGCGGCATCAACTGTGAGCAGCGCTGGCTGGCGGGTAAAGCGGGCAAAAGCGTCGGCCATATGAGCGGCATGCATCTCGTTGCGGGCATCGATCACAGATATGCCCTCTTCGCGGCAAGCGTTGACGAGATGGTAGTTGTGGCCGCCGACAATTGTAAAGGCATGCGTCACGCCGGCCTCGCGTAGGGTACGCGCCACCAGCCAACCACCATCGGCGCGCGCCTTGGGCAACGGCGGTGGTTTCGTTCCACCGGTAAGCTGGGCAATAAACTGCACCAGCTCGTCGTGGCTCATACGCTGGCGCAAACCGAGCAGGCCAGTGCGTTCGGCGGGACCAACCCGGCGGCGGATTGGCGGTGGATCGGCAGCAGCGACCTCAAGGATGGCTAACGCAACCTCGTCAGGATCGCCGGCATGTTCCCATGCAGCAGCCATGGTTGCGGCCATCCGCAGGGCGCGCGCGGCATAGGGGCTATCGGGTCTGAGGGTGGCGCGAGCGGCAGCGATCGCGTTGGCCGGCATCGCCGTCTTAAACATGCCACAGGGTTGAATGACCGAGACCCGGATGCCAAATGGCGTTACTTCTTGATAGAGACTATCGGAAAAGCCCTCGACCGCATGCTTGGTTGCCGTATAGACGCCCTGAAACGGAAACCCGATCACGCCACTATCCGACGAAAGATTGATGATATGCCCGCTGCCAGCAGCGCGCATCGCCGGCAAGACCGCCTGCGTGACCAGCATCATGCCGATAATATTGACATCGAACAAACGCCGGATGTCGTCTATTGTTGCCTCTTCGAGCGGGCCGCCGTGACCGAGACCGGCATTGTTGACTAGCACATCAATCCGGCCAAAGTGGGCCAGCGCGGCGGCCACACCATGCCGGATTGCGGCTGGATCGGTGAGATCCATTGCCAACCGCAACAGTTGGGCAGGCTCTGCCGCCGGCAATGCTGCCATCAACTCAAGCTGGCGATCGGCAGCCGCCACACATTCACCGCGCTCGATCAGGCGCCGGACAAGCCGCAGACCGAAGCCGCCGCCGGCGCCGGTAACTAGCCAAACCCGCGGTGAGGTGCTCGCCATAGCGTGTCTCCTTGAGGTGGTGTTTCTGCCTTAAAACAAGGTGTTAAACACATCAATCACCAACTCGTTAGCGATGGGATCGGGCAACGCATCAAGCACCTCGTTGATCAGGGCCATCTCAGCGGGCAGCTCACCCGCCTGCAACCCGATCGCCTGCCAGAGTTGTTGCAACGCCGCCGGCGAACGATCACGCACGAGAACGGCAACCGCCATCTCGACCAACGCGCGATCGATCGGCGGCCACTGCGGCGCTTCGGCGACACAAGCGGCTAAATCGGCCAGCAGCGCCTCAACCTGCCCGGCCACGCCGTAAGACACCGAAAGGTGGATATTGCGCGGCGAATGAGGCGTCGAGAGTTGCGGCTGCACATACCAACCGCGCCGGCGCATCGCATCAGCCAGTTGGAAGACATTGATTGTAGGCGAGGCCACCGCGACCATGCTCATCACCGGTTGGCCGAGCACCTGCAAGCCGGGAATAGCGTTAATGCCGGCAATCAAGCGTTCGGTCGCCGCCTGCACGGTTGCTACCATCTGGCGATAGCCAGCAGCGCCGAGATAGCGCAACAAGGCCCACGCCGCCGCCAGCGGCCCCGCCGAGCGCGAACTGAGCGCCGTTGGATTAATCACGGTATAGGCGGTAGTATCGGTGGAGGCGAACAACTGAAACCGGCGCAGATCGCGATTACGGTACAGAATTACCGACGCGCCTTTGGCGGCATAGCCGTATTTATGCAGATCGACTGACAGCGACGTCACCCCCGGCACACTCAGATCAAACGGCGTAATCTGGCGACCGAGTTGGCGCAAAAAAGGCAGATACATCCCGCCCACGCAAGCATCAACATGGCAAAGCAGACCATACTCTTGCGCCAAACCGGCAATCTCAGGCACCGGATCGAGCGCCCCTTGCGCATACGACGGCGCTGACGCCACCAGTAAAATAGTGCGGTCATTGATCGCCGAACGCATGGCCCGCACATCAGCGGCAAAGGTCGCTGGATCGAAATCAACCACCACCGGCTTGACGCCCAGATAGTGAGCAGCCTTGTGAAACGCGGCGTGAGCCGTGCGCGCCAACACCATCTCAGGCTGATCGAGCGCCGGCCGGTGCGCGCGCGCCCAGTCACGGGCAGTCTTCACCGCGAGCAGAATGCTCTCGGTGCCACCGGAAGTGACATTGCCGCAGGTCTGATCGTCACCTCCCAACACATCGGCCACCATCCGCACCACCTCTTGCTCAAGGCGGGCAGTGCTAGGGAAGGTGGTTGGATCGAGGCAATTCTCACTCAGGTAGAGCAGATAGGCTTGCTCGATCAACGCAGTTGCCGCTTCATCGGGCTGATAGATATAGGCCCACACCCGGCCCCGCTGCCAATCGAGATCGGCAGCTTTGCCATGCCGCAGCGCGGCGAGTATCTCGTCAGGAGCCATCCCTTCGGCAGGAAACCTCACGGCGTAACCCTTTCCGGCGCCAATTCAGCTTTTGGCGCCCGTTGCAACGGATACTTCCACATACAAAAGACGATGAGGAGGGCGGCAAGGATCGTAGTCCCGCCAATCAGAAACCGGATCCCCCAGACCGCGCTCTCGGTTTGGAGATCGCTACCGGCGACATAGCCGGCCAGCGAGAGCACCGTCGCAAACAGCACGCCCTGCGCTGAAAAGGCCAACTTGGTGATACCGCCGTTCATGCCGAAAAAGATCCCCTCGCGGCGGGAACCGTGACGGGCAGCGTCATCATCGATCACCTCGGCGATAAGCGGGAACGGCATCAACATCGAGCCGGCCAATCCCGGCACCACCAGCAGCGTGCTAATCAAGCCGGAGAGGAAATCGGTGGCCAGCATCATGGCGATAAAACCGGGGATAAAACAGAGGCTAGTAATGATCCAAGCCCGGCGCGGGCCGATCCGGGCAACCATTGGCCGCCAGACCAGCAGCATCGGGATAGTGAGCAGGATCGGGATGCCCAGCAAAATCGCCTCGGCATCGCCGCCGCTGAGGCGAATGCCGGCCACCTCGATTGAGCCTTGAATGCCGAGCGCATACTTGCGCCAGAAGGGCAGCATCGCCGCCAAGGCCAGCCAGATGTACTCTTTGGCAATATTCGCGCCGATAAACCAGCGAAACGGACGGCTAGCGAGTGTGATTCGCAGCGCAGCCAGCAGATGAACCTGATCATTGCCGATCTTGCTCGGATCCTCGCGCACACCGATCATCGCGATCAGGTAGCCGGCGGCGACCAACACCCCCATCAGCGCGCCCATCCAGACATAGCCCACCTCTTCGGCTAGGATGGGGGCAAGGATAAACGACAGCAACAGCGCAATCGTTGCCAATATCTCGCGCGTCGCCGACAGATCGATCCGCGCCCGTAAATTGGGCGCAACTTCAGGAAAGAGCGCATTGTAGGCGATAATCGTCAAGCTGTATAGCGTATCAAAAACAAAGAGAATGATTAAAAAATAGGCAGCCAACAGCCATGGCGACTGGCCCGGCGGCGTCCAGAGAAAGAAGAAGGCGAGGCCAAGCGGCACCGCGCCAAACACCACATAGGGCACGCGGCGGCCCATCGGCGTGCGGGTGCGGTCGGACAACTGGCCCATCAGCGGATCGTTGATCGCATTCCACAGACCATAGATCGTCCAGATAATCCCGGCAACAGCCGCATTGAGGCCGAGCATATCGACGTAATAGAACTGGATGCGATTGCCGAAGACCTGATAGGCGATCGTGTTGGCGAAATTGCCCATCGAATAGGTAATGTAGCGCAGCAGCCGGTTCATGCCCCACTCCTCCCTCAGTCACGCGCCATTAATGCGATTGCCGGCAACCGGCGGATCGGGCAGACCGAGCAGCCGGGCCGCATAGAGATGCAAGAAGTGCTTAAAGGCGGCTACTCGGGCTGGATCGGTAGGATCGAGCCGCGTCCCGGCTGGATCGAGCGGGCCGCCGGCAAAGTAGCCGTAGAGAATCCACGTAAAACTGTGGAGGATAAGGCGCAGATCGGGGATTGCCGGCCTAATGGCGTTAGCAGCCTGCGCGCGCTGGAGCAAGTCAAGCACCATGGCATAGAGTGGCAGCGAAACCTCACCCTCGATCGCCGCCGGCGAGTCGTCCTGTTCCAACCAACGCCGCAACCAGAGCCGGGGCAATTCAGGATGGGTCAAGGTCAGCTCAACCAGCGCGTCGATCAAACCATTAAGGCGTTGTTGCAGTGCCGGCGGATCGGCGATCACCGGCGCGGGTATATCGCCGATATAGGCCGTAATGAGGGCTTGTTCGCGTTCGGCCAAGCGGCGAAAGACCGCGCGATAGAGATCGAGTTTATTGCCAAAATGGTAATGGATCGTCGCGACATTGAGACCGGTCGCAGTCGCTAACGCCCGCATCGACATCCCGTGGTAGCCATAGCTGGCAAAGAGCGCCGTCGCCGCGGCCAAAATCCGCTCGGCGCTCGACAGGGTTGCTTCCGACTGCTCCATAGCCCGGCATCTCCTGCGGGTTAGGCAACGAACGCAAAGGCCCGGCGAAAGGGATGCGACCGGCTAGCTTGTCTAGGCTGATGAATGTGATCATTCAATCCGGCATGCAATAGTGCTGGCACGCGCCCCTCATCTTCCGGGAGTGAAGCCGAAACGCCTAATCAGCGGCAAGCGTTCTGACATTAGCCTTCATTCGCTATGCTCTGCGTCATTGCGATATAGCATCTAATCAATCGTTTGATGGAATAAGGCTAGTATAGAGGTTGCTAACGGTGGTGTCAAGGGGCAGTTGCAACGGACTCGGCACACCATAACGGGCGCAGCGCACCCACCCCATAATCGAGGAAAAGCGCTGCGCCCGCAACGCGCACGAACCAGCAGCTTGGCAACAGGCCTACTTATGGCATCACCACCTGTACCGTGCCCTCCATCCCGGCGTTGTAATGCCCGAGAATACCGCAGATAAGCTGGTACTTGCCGATCTGTTCAGGCGCAGTAAAGGTAACGGTCGTCGTTTCGCCGGGCTTGACTTCAATTTCCCAATAGATATTTTCTTCGTCTTCGCTACCAAAACTGTCACCAATTGAGGTGCCGTATTTCATAATAACGAACTCATGTTCAACAGCACCTTTATTGGTAATATTGAGCGTAATTTCCTTACCAGACGGAATGATCATTTCTTTTGGTGCATATTCGTAATCGGTCATGACTACGTTAATCACCTCAGCGGGTACTGGGCGACGGCTACAGGCAGCCAGCGGAACGAATGCGACCATGAACGCAAACAACAGGAACCAGCGCTTCTTCATAACCCCCCCTTGAACACTGTGGCGCAAACGGTCTGCCAAATGAGAACCAAAAATACTCGGATAGGCGAGAAGCCAGTAAACTTCCCATCCGGGCAAAAAAAAGCGCGCAAAGACCGGTGAAAGATATAAATCTTTCACAACTAAAATTTGTTTTAATTGTGGTGGATTATATGTTCTTTTGTTGACTGGAAACTGATATTTGGAATATACATCAATTTACTAAAAATGTTAAGTTTTTACCAAAATGATATCTTGCAACATATCAAAATAGTTTCATATCGAAATTCTACAGATTAAACGAGAAAATAAACAAGAACGATTAACGCCACGGATAGATCTCCATCCGTGGCGTTGCATCCGGCAAACCACCGCATCGATCGCGGCGAGCTTCAAGCAGCCGCTAAGCCAAACGATGCCATACTACGCCTCATCACCAAGGAACGGATACAACATCCGCCCGGTGAGATCGTTGTGGCTGCCGATGGCGTAGGGGGGACGATAATCCTCCAATACCCGAATGTAGTTTGCGCGCTCGAAGGCAGCCGGTTCAGCAACAGCGCGCTGGCTCATGCTGCCGCGCAACTGCTCGATCGACTCGTATTCATGCTCGGTGAGCCACAACTCCATATCGCGCAGCAGATTACGCACAATGTCAGGGGCGCGCCCACGCAGTAGCGCCGAGGCCATCGTCGCTACGCTGGCCCCCGCCATTAACCCTTTCAACGCATCAATCGCGCTATGCACACCACTGCTGATGGCAAACTCGACCGGGATGCGCCCGTAGAGCAACGCAATCCAGCGTAGCGGCAAGCGCAGATCGGCTGAGGTGCTTAGTTGCAGGTTGGGCCGCACCGAGAGCTGTTCGAGATCGAGGTCTGGTTGGTAGAAGCGGTTAAACAGCACCAACGCATTGGCCCCGGCTTCCATCAGCCGCCACGCGAAGTTGGGCAGAGCAGTGAAGTAGGGGCCAATCTTGACCGCCAGCGGAATGCTGATCTCGGCCCGCACCGCTTTCACCAGCTCGACATAGATGTTCTCAAGCTCGGAGCTGGTGAGGTTGGTGTCAATCGGCACGAAATAGATGTTCAGTTCAAGCGCATCGGCCCCGGCTTCTTGGATCAGGCGGGCATAATGCACCCACCCGCCTGCCGAGACGCCATTGAGGCTGCCGATGACCGGAATGCTCAGCGCCTTCTTCAACGCCGTGACCTGTTCGAGGTAGCGTTCCGGGCCAACGCTGTAGGCGCCGTGTTCGGGCAGATAGCTGAGCGCCTCGGCGAAGCTTTCGGCCCCGTGACTGAGCATGCGATCGAGTTCAAGGCTGTTGTGAATGATTTGCTCTTCAAACAGCGAATACATCACGATCGCGCCCAAGCCGGCCTCTTCAAGTTGGCGGGCCAGCTCAACGTTACGGCTGATCGGAGACGCGGCGGCGACCAACGGCGAGCGCAGCCGCATCCCCAAATAGGTCGTGCTCAGATCGATCATCGCAGCCCCTCCTTCGTCTCGGCCATCAGCTCGTTGGCCATCCACTGCAAATGCGCCCACTTGAGCGCCACCTGCCGGCGCAGACTGTTGAGCAATTGCTCGTAACGGGCCGGGTTGGCCTGTTGCAGCATCTGGAAGCGGCCCTCATTACGCACATAGACTTCCGGATCGATGCTGGGCGCTTTCGAGTCGATGGTCAACGGTGACCCGTCGTGAATAGCCGGGTTGTAGCGGTAGAGCGGCCAGACGCCCGACTCAACCGCTAGCCGTTGCTGCTCCAGACCGCGGCGCAGGTCGTAGCCATGGGCAATGCAGTGGCTGTAGGCGATAATCAGCGACACGCCGGGGTAGGCTTCAGCCTCTTGGAAGGCGCGCAGGGTTTGCACGTCGTCGGCGCCAAACGCCACCCGCGCCACATAGACATCGCCATAAGTCATTGCGATCTGGGCCAGATCCTTCTTTACCCCGCCTTTGCCGCCGGCAGCAAACTTGGCCACTGCGCCGGTCGGCGTTGATTTGCTGGCCTGCCCGCCGGTGTTGGAATAGACTTCGGTGTCGAGGACGAGAATGTTGACATCGCGCCCCGACGCAAATACGTGATCGAGACCGCCAAAACCGATGTCGTAGGCCCAGCCGTCGCCGCCGACGATCCAGATGCTGCGTTTGATCAGCACATCGGCCAGCGCCAGCAGGTCACGCATCTGAGCCGCTTCGGGCGGATTATCGGCCAGCAATTCGCGCAGGCGCTGCTTGAGGATGGCCACCCGCTCGCGCTGCTCGCGGATGCCGGTCTCGGTGTGCTGATCAGCGCGGAGCAGGTCTTCGACAAACTCAGCGCCGAGGATGGGGCGCAACCGGTCGAGCAGCATGCGGGCATGTTCGAGCTGCTGGTCAATGCTCAGCCGCATGCCAAGGCCAAACTCAGCGTTATCCTCAAACAGCGAGTTGCACCACGCCGGCCCGCGCCCATCGGCGTTGGTCGTCCACGGGGTGGTCGGCAAGTTTCCGCCATAGATCGACGAGCAACCGGTGGCATTCGCGATAATCGCCCGGTCGCCAAAGAGCTGGCTGAGCAGCTTGAGGTAGGGCGTCTCGCCGCAGCCGGCGCACGCGCCAGAGAATTCCATCAAGGGCACGAACAATTGGGTATGTTTGACGCTGCCCGCCGGGATCAGGCTGCGGTCAACATCGGGCAGGCTGAGGAAGAAGTCCCAATAGGCGGCTTCGCGGGCGCGGATGGGCGGTTGCGGATGCATGTTGATCGCCTTGCGACCGACGGCGCGCTTGTCTTTGACCGGGCAGGCTTCTACGCAGAGGCCGCAGCCAGTGCAATCTTCGGGCGCGACTTGCAGCGTATAGCGCTGGCCGGGGAACTCCTTGAAGCGGGCGGGTGCGCTCTGGAAGCCTTCAGGCGCGCCGGCCAACGCCTCTTCGGGATAGACCTTAGCCCGGATGGTGGCGTGCGGGCAGACGAAGACACACTTATTACACTGGATACAGATATTCGGATCCCAGACCGGCATCTCGAGCGCAATATTGCGCTTCTCCCACTTGGTGGTGCCGGTGGGGAACGAGCCGTCAATCGGGATGGCACTCACCGGCAGCTCATCGCCCCGTCCGGCGATCATCATACCGAGCACATCGCGCACAAACTCCGGCGCATTGGGCGCCACCGGCGGGCGCATCGGCAGGCCATTGTCCTCGCTCGGCGGCGGGATCGGCACTTCGTAGAGCCGGTCAAGCGTGCGATCGACCGCAGCCCAGTTTTGCTTGACGACCGCCTCGCCACGGCGACCGTAGGTCTTCTTGATTGACTGCTTGATGGCGGCAATTGCGTCTTCGCGCGGCAACACGCCGCTAATAGCGAAGAAGCAGGTCTGCATCACGGTATTGATGCGACCGCGCATGCCGACCTCGTTAGCGACGGCGGTGGCATCAATCACGTAGAAGCGCAGGTTGAGTTCGCGAATCTTGCGCTGCACCACCGTTGGCAACTGATGCCAGACCTGATCGGGGCCGTAGGGGCTATTAAGCAGGAAGACCCCGTTCGGCGCGGCGTATTGTAAGACATCGAACCGCTCGAGGAAGCTGAATTGATGGCAGGCGACAAACTGGGCTTGGCCCTTGCCGATCAGATACGGCGTTGCTAGCGGCGAGGGGCCAAAGCGCAGGTGCGAAATCGTCACCGATCCCGACTTCTTTGAGTCATAGACGAAGTAGCCTTGGGCGTAGCGTTGGGCATCGCCTTCGCTGCTATCACCGATAATCTTAATGCTATTCTTATTCGCGCCAACCGTGCCATCAGCGCCGAGTCCCCAGAAGACACAGCGCACCGTACCGGGCGGGTCAATACAGAGGTCAGGATCGTAGCTCAAGCTGCTGTGAGTCACGTCATCGTTAATCCCAACTGTAAAGCGCTCTTTGGGATGCGCTTTGGCCAGCTCGGCAAAGACGGCGGCGGCCATCCCCGGCGTAAACTCCTTTGATGACAAGCCATAGCGCCCGCCAATGATCGTTATCGGCTGCCCACGCAACGCATTGACTACATCGAGAAAGAGCGGCTCGCCAGAGGCGCCGGGTTCTTTGGTGCGGTCAAGCACCGCAATTGCCTTGACGGTTGGCGGCAGCACGGCGCGGAAAGCAGCGACAGCAAAGGGCCGGAAGAGCCGCACTTGCACCACGCCGACCTTCTCGCCTTGTTGGTTAAGGTACAACGCCGTCTCGCGGGCCGTCTCGCCACCCGACCCCATAATCACAATCACCCGCTCGGCATCGGCTGCGCCGAAGTAATCGAACAGGTGGTAGCGGCGACCGGTGATCTCGGCGAAGCGATCCATTTGGGTTTGCACCACGCCGGGGAAGGCATCGATGATCGGCTGGATACGCTCGCGAGCCTGAAACGCGACATCAGGATTCTGGGCCGTGCCGCGGATCACCGGATGTTCGGGCGAGAGAGCATGCGCGCGCTGATCATGCACCCATTCATCTTTAATCAGCGCCCGAATCTCGTCGTCTTCGAGCAGCGTGATCGAATTCACCTCGTGCGAGGTGCGGAAGCCATCGAAGAAGTGGATTACCGGCAACTTGCCGGCCAGCGAGCTAGCGTGTGCGATCAGGGCCAAATCCTGCGCCTCTTGCACCGAGGCCGAAGCCAGCATGCCAACGCCGGTGGCGCGGGTAGCCATCACATCAGAATGATCACCAAAGATCGACAAGCCCTGCGTAGCGACCGCGCGCGCGGCGACGTGAAACACGCCGGGAGTCAGCTCGGCGGCCATCTTAAACAAATTGGGAATCATCAAGAGCAGCCCCTGCGAGGCGGTAAACGTCGTGATCAAAGCGCCGGTCTGCATTGCGCCGTGCAACGCGCCGGCAGCGCCGCCTTCCGACTGCATCTCATATACCGTCGGAACGACTCCCCACAGATTGGGTTTTCCGGCGGCGGCCATCGCATCGGCCTGCTCGCCCATCGGGGTTGAAGGGGTAATCGGATAGATCGCTATCACTTCACTCAGTTGATAGGCAACGTTGGCAACTGCCTCATTACCATCAAGCGTAACACGCCGTGATCCCATCGCTGCCTCCTTGGCTGTATGCAGGAGAAAACAGTGCCTGCTCTGTTCAGTATAGAAGTAGAGAGGCAGCGTTGCAGATGAAACTCAGGCAACCTTCGGTAACAATTGCTTCATTCTGTAACAATTCAGGCCGGAAAAGATTCATCAAATTTTTAACTTGAGCGCGCCGTTTCTGCCGTTCAACAAGGTACGACGTTCTATAATAGGTGCGATTTCGCGCACTACGAAGATGGAGCAGCGCATGCAGCGCACAACCCTGATCCTCGAGCGAACTGCCGCTCTGCGAGAGACATTCGGCATTGAAGCCAGTTGGTGGTCAAGCGCATTTGTGGCTGATTTACAAGCACTGGTCACACGCATTACCGGCACAACTGCCACCATCACGACAACTGTCAGAATAACTGCCGAGATCATCGATCAGCCGTTCGTTATCATCAGTGGTGATACGCCGCACATTCCCGAAACGCGCATTCGCGACGCCTTCACCTTGCTCGAGAGTGGCATTGATGTGGTCGTTGGGCCATGCGATCGGGGCAGTTGGTACATCTTGGGCATCCGTCAGCCGGGATTGGCAGCGCATATCCCGCTCGCCGCAGGCGGATTGCTGCCGTGGATTGATCAGATCCAACGGCGCGGCTTGCACGTGATCCAATTACCGCTCTGGTTTCGAGTCATGTATCCAACCGATCTGGCGACATTAGCCATGGCATTACGCACTATGCCGGCCGGATATGCGTCGGCCACCCGCCATCTGCTAAGCGATAACGAGGGTTCGTTGGCGCGGGAATGGGGCGCATAGGGGGGTGACAAGCGCTGCAACTTATGGTATACTCTCTATCGGCGTGCATCAGATGCACGCCAACCTTTTACGTTACAAGCCTTAGCACTCTCGCCTCACGAGTGCTAACCATCGACCAGCGAGGCAGGACACAGCGATGAGCGGACCTCTGACCGAACGCCGGCAGACGATACTCAAGCTGGTCATACAGGAGTTTGTTGACACGGCCACGCCGGTCGCGTCCGAGACGCTGGTGCGCAAATACCGCCTCCCCGTCTCACCGGCGACGGTGCGCAACGACATGGCCGCGCTCGAAGAACTGGGGTTTCTCACCCACCCCCACACGTCGGGCGGGCGGATTCCGACCGACGCCGGCTACCGCTTTTTTGTCGAAAATCTGATGGAGCGCACATCGCTGTCACCCGCCGAGCAGCGCATGATCCGTCACCAGTTCTATCAGGTTCGCGGCGAGCTGGATCAGTGGGTGCAACTGGCTTGCGCAGTATTGGCCCGCACTGCGCACAATGCCTCGGTCGCAACGGCGCCTCGGGCTGAGCAGCTCCGTTTTAAGAGTCTGGAGCTGATCGCCATTCACGAGACGATGGCATTGGCAGTGATCGTCTTCCACGGCGGCATTGTCAAGCAGCAGACCCTGCCCATCGAGCCGGGGCGCACACCCGAAGATCTGCGCCGGGCGGCCGGCATCGTGAGCGATTTGCTGGCCGATGCCACGCTCAGCCGGGCCGAAGAGCTAGCGGCAACCGCAACCCTCAACGGCATTCCACTCAGCGACTTCGAACGCGGGCTGGTCGAACTAGTGGTGCGAGCGATGCAGGCCTTTGAAGAGCAAGCCCAAGAGCAGATCTATTCCGATGGCCTGCTCGAGATGCTCAGCCAGCCCGAATTTTTGCCGGCCAGCGGGCGCGATGATGCTGAACGAGCGATTGAGCGCATGCGCCGCACACTGGAGATACTCAAGAGTGGACGCGGTCTTGGCCCGCTGATCCCGCAAGCACTAGCTTCGGGCGGCGTGCAAGTGATTATTGGCGGCGAGCATGGCGAAGATGCGATGCGCGATTACAGTGTCATCCTTGCTCGCTACGGCGTCGAAGGCGCGATTGCCGGCGTGCTCGGCGTGATTGGCCCCACCCGCATGGCCTATCCGCGATCGATCTCGACCGTGCGTTATATTGCGTCACTG
>JANWYE010000070.1 GCA_025057175.1 Chloroflexus sp.
GGGTCGAGGCTGTGGCAGCCGAGACAGTAGATGGTGTAGAGACGTTGCCCTTCGGCGACCGGGTCGGGTGGGTCGGGCCGGTTGCAGCCGCCGAACATGACGATAGCGATGAGGATGGCAGCGCACACCCAGAGCCGTTTGGTGGCGATGCAAGCGCTGTTGTAGCCCATGGCCCGCGTGTCGCAAGCCGCGGTTTGACGCTGTCTCCTCATCCCGCACCCAATTCGGCAATGAGACGATCAATCTCGGCTAGCCATACCGCAGCGCTAGCGTCGCTTGGCGCGCGCCAGTCGCCCCGTGGCGAGAGCGAGCCACCCGATCCGACTTTGGGGCCGTTTGGCATGGCCGAGCGTTTGAATTGGCTGATCTGGAAGAAGCGGTATAAAAATACGCGCAGCCAACGCAGGATGGTGGGTAGGTCGTAGGCCCGTCGCTCGTGCGCCGGTAAGCCTTCTGGCCATGCGCCTACGCTAGCGTCGCCCCACGCATGCAGGGCTAAAAAGGCTACTTTGCTTGGCCGGAAGCCGTAGCGGGTCAGGTAGTAGAGGTTGAAGTCTTGTAGCGCATACGGCCCGATGATCTCTTCGGTGCGCTGGGCCGGTTTGTCGTCGCTGTTGGCGGTCGCCGGCACGAGTTCGGGCGAGATTTCGGTGGCGAGAATGTCGGTAAGGATGCGGTTAGCTTCTTCACCTAGTTCGCCACTGCGGATGACGTAGCGGATCAGGTGTTGGATCAGCGTCTTTGGCACTGAGGCGTTGACGTTGTAGTGCGCCATCTGATCGCCGACGCCATAGGTACACCAGCCTAACGCCAGCTCGCTGAGATCGCCGGTGCCAACAACGATGGCGTTGTGGTAGTTGGCTAGCCGGAAGAGGTGCGAGGTGCGTTCGCCGGCTTGCACGTTCTCGAAGGTGACATCGTAGACCGGCGCGCCTTCGCCTGCCGGGTGGCCGAGGTCGCGCAGCATTTGCAAGGCCGAGGGGCGAATGTCGATCTCGTGGGCGCTGACGCCGAGCGCCGCCATCAGCGCATGGGCATTGCTGCGGGTCTGGTGGCTGGTGGCGAAGCCGGGCATGGTGTAGGCCAGCACATTGCGGCGCGGCAGTCCGAGCCGATCCATCGCTCGCGCCGCAACGATTAGCGCTTGGGTGCTGTCGAGGCCGCCCGATACACCGATCACCACCTTTTCCACCTTGGCGCTGCGCATGCGCTGAATGAGGCCATGCACCTGAATGTTATACGCTTCGTAGCAGCGCTCGTCGCGGGTGGCCGGATCGTTGGGGACGTAGGGAAAGCGAGCGATTTCACGGCGCAGATCGGTCACGACCGGCGGTGTGATTGGCAGGGTGATGGTGCGCATCGCGCGCAATCGTTCGCGGTAGTCGCCGATGCTGTCGCTGAAGCTGGTTTGGCGCATGCGATCTTGCTGCAACCGTTCGAGATCAACGTCGGCGACGATGATCTGTTCGTCGTCGCAGAAGCGTTGCGACTCGGCCAGTAATTCGCCGTTTTCGCAAATCAGGGCGTGGCCGTCCCATGCCAGATCGGTGGTGCTTTCGCCCAAACCCGCTGCTGAATAGAGATAGGCTGCGATGGCGCGGGCCGACTGGCCCATGCACAAGGCCCGCCGGTAATCGGCTTTGCCGATAGTGATGTTCGAGGCCGATAGATTGCAGAGCACGGTCGCGCCGGCTAGCGCGGCGAAGGTGCTCGGTGGCAGCGGCGTCCACAGGTCTTCGCAGATCTCGACATGCACGGCTAAGCCGGGGATGGCCGGCGCTTGGTAGATCAGATCAGGGCCGAACGGCACGGTCTGGCCGGCGACGCGGATAGTGTTGCTGATAGCGTCGCGGGCAGCAGCAAAGTGGCGTTTTTCGTAGAATTCGCGATAATTTGGCAAATAACTCTTTGGGGTTACTCCTACGATCTGCCCGCCGCAGATGGCAACTGCACAGTTAAAAAGGCGACCTTCATGGCGGAGGGGCGCTCCTACCAGCAGCAGCGCGTTAATCGCGCTGGCAGCGGCGGCGATCTCGGCCAAGGCCTGCTCAACCGCGTCGAGCAGAGTGGTCTGGTGGAAGAGGTCGTCGTTGCTGTAAGCCGAGATGCCCAGTTCGGGGAACAGCGCCAGCACCGCCCCTTCGGCGGCGGCGCGGCGGGCGAGCGCAATGGTGCGTTCGGCGTTGAAAGCCGGTTCGGCGATGCGCACCGCCGGGATGGCGACGGCCAGCCGGGCGAAGCCGTGACGGTAGGTTGATGTGAAGGGGTGGATGTGATTCATAATGAAGGCGATGTGTTCCTCTTTGCCGAAAGTATCGCTCTTATTGCCGTGCTGCTGCGAGGTAGCGTCTTGGCTGTCTCTTACACGCTTGTAAACGGCGCTGTAGCGGCCCGCGCTCGCAGGAGTGCGTCGTTGCGGGGCGGAGCACTGCTCTGCCCGACCGGTGGCTCGCGACGACTGCGAGATGCCAGTAGCGCCCCGTTATGGCGGGTGGAAGTGTCACCGCCGCCCGCCAGACCAACGATTCGTCGCGGCGAGTTTCGCCACTCTTCATCTGATTCTCGTGCCTTGCTTCCCTCATGACCGAAGCAGATCAAGGTCCACCATTCACAGCGGTCTGCTCCCGCGTTCGCGGGGGTGCGTCGTTGCGGGGCGAAGCGCCGTTCCTGTATGCCATCTTTCCCGTAGTATACCGCTTTCCGTAGGCGCTGTACAATAGAGTAGGTTCGTTAACTGTCGGGCAGAATCGAGGCAGTCATGGAGTGCGGCAGTTGGAAGGCCGCATTTCATAAGGTTGGCAATGGGCGCGTGAGGCGAGCATCATGCGCCAGCACGCCTTGGCATTTATGCTGAAAGGAGCGAGCAATGACCGTGGTGGCAGAAGGGGTGTTGGCAACGTTGCCGCTGCGCTTGCTGATCAACGGCGAGTGGCGCGAGGCGGAGAGCGGCGCAACGTTTGCGGTGATCAATCCGGCGAACGGCACGGTGTTGGGTTATGTGCCTGATGCTGGCGTGACTGAGACGCGAGCCGCGATTGCGGCGGCAGTGGCGGCGCAGCCGGGGTGGGCGGCGACCCCAGCCGGCGAGCGGGCGGCGTTGTTGCGCCGGGTGGCGGCGTTGATGCTCGAACGGCAGCAGGAGCTGGCGACGATTATGACCCTCGAACAGGGTAAGCCGCTAGCCGAAGCGCGGGGCGAGATCGCGTACGCGGCTAGTTTCCTTAGTTGGTTTGCCGGTGAAGCCGAGCGGATCTATGGCATGACGATCCCCGCTTCAACCAACGCCAAGCGGATTCTGGTGTTGCGCCAGCCGGTAGGCGTGGTGGCAATGATTACGCCGTGGAACTTCCCCAGCGCGATGATTACCCGCAAGCTGGGGCCGGCCCTCGCCGCCGGCTGCACCGTGATCGCTAAACCCGCCGAGCAGACCCCGCTCTCGGCGCTGGCGCTCGGCCAGCTCTTTACCGAAGCCGGCGCGCCTCCCGGCGTTGTCAACATCATCACTTGCCAAGACCCGCGTCCCTTTGCCGATACCATTTTTGCCGATACGCGCGTGCGCAAGATCAGCTTCACCGGCAGCACCGAGGTCGGCAAAGAGCTGATGCGTCGCTCGGCTGATACGCTCAAGCGGGTGTCGCTGGAACTAGGTGGCAATGCACCGTTTATCGTCTTTGCCGATGCCGATCTCGATGCGGCAGTGCGTGGCGCGCTGGCCTCGAAGTTTCGCAACGCCGGCCAGACCTGCGTCTGCGCTAACCGGATTTTTGTGCAACGCCCGATCTACGCCGATTTTGCCGAACGCTTTGCCGCCGAAGTGGCCCGCTTGAACGTTGGCGATGGTTTGCAGCCGGGGGTGAACATTGGTCCGTTGATTGATGAACAGGCCCGTCGCAAGGTCGAGCGCCACGTGCATGATGCGCTTGCCGCCGGGGCGCGCGTGTTGGTCGGCGGCGGCCCGGCCCCGCTCGGCGGCAACTTTTGGCTGCCGACGGTGTTGCTCGATGCGCGCAGTGATATGCTGGTCGCTCGTGAAGAGACCTTTGGCCCGGTGGCGCCGCTCATCCCGTTTGACGACGAAGCCGAGGTGATTCGCATGGCGAACGATACGCCCTACGGGCTGGCCGCTTACGCCTTCACCCGCGATGTGGGCCGGGTCTGGCGGTTGGCCGAAGGGTTAGAATACGGTATCATCGGCATTAACGATCCCATCCCTTCGACCGCGCAAGCGCCGTTTGGCGGCGTTAAGCAGAGCGGTATCGGGCGCGAGGGCGGGCCGACCGGGATTGATGAGTATCTGGATATAAAATATGTTTCGATTGGGATTTGAGTGAAAGTTTAGCTAGACATAAGTATCAGGTAGGGTGCAAGAAAATACAAAAGTCCCACGCAGCAATCTCTGCCGCAGTTGCGCTCTGAGCGTTGCTCGTGGCAATGGTCGCTCGAAAGAACACTAGCAGTTTCCTTGACAGCCCAATCCGCGAGCTGTTGAGCGAGATGAATGGGAAGATCGTTGCCGCCAGCCTATACGTGCGCAGTAATAGTGATGCGCCGGTGAGGTGCTGAGCACAGAGGGAAGTAAGAGCGGGAAGATGGCCGGAACAACGAGAGAGACATGCCTTGATGTGGTAATCATCGGGGCCGGCGCGGCGGGGTTGGCGGCGGCTCGCATGTTGCACGATGCTGGCGCGCGTGTGGCCGTGGTCGAGGCTCGGCCCCGCATTGGCGGGCGAATCTGGACGGAGCGGAGCTGCGGGCGGTACCCGATTGAGTTGGGGGCCGAGCTGATCCACGGCGCGCAGACGAGCACGGTCGAGTTGGCTGAGGCGGCTGGGCTGACACTCGACGAGGTTGATCGCTACAATGGCTTGCGCTGGGGCACGCCGGCCCGCCCGGTCAACGAGTTGCCGCCGGAGGATACGGCGCGGCAAGTGATTGTGCAGGCGCGCGCGGTGTGGCATGCGCTGGCCCGGCGCTATCCCGACGATGCTGCCGATCGGTCGTTGGCCGATGAACTCCGCCAGAGTGGGATCGATCCGGCTGGGTTGGCGATTGCCGATGTGGTGCTGGCGCAGACCTGCTGCGCCGAGGCCGAGTCGCTCAGTTGCCTCGATGTGGCCCGCGAGCAGCGGGTGGATCGGGCCGGGCCGCGCGAGTTTCGTTTGCGCGAACGGTACGATACCCTATTGGCGTGGCTGGCGCGTGATCTCGATCTGCGCCTTGGCCTGCCAGTGCGAGCGATCAACGATCACGGCGATGGCGTGACGGTGCATACCACTGCCGGCGCGTTGGCAGCGCGGCGCTGCATCATCACCGTGCCGGTCGCAGTGCTGGCCGCCGGTATGATCCGCTTTGACCCGCCACTCTCGGCGACGAAGCGGGCGGCGATCGCTGCCTTCCGCACGCGCCCGGCCACCAAACACTTCTTTTGGTTTGATACTCCGCTGTGGGATGCGGGTTTTGCTTATGCCGCCCACAACGGTCTCTTCGCCCGCTGGTGGACGCCGGCTCACCCTGATCTGGCAGCGCCATTGCTGTGTAGTTACGTTACGGCAGAGCGCGCGGCGGTGCTCGACCGGCTGCCTGAGGCAACGGTGCGCGAGTGGGGGTTGGCGGAATTGAGCCGGCTGTTGGGTCGCGCTGATGTGGCGGCGCACTGCGTTGGTTTCCGGCGTTACCGCTGGGCCGCCGACGAGTATGCGCGCGGCGGGTATGCTCATCTGCCGCCGGGGATGGCGTGGGCGCGGCCAGCGTTGGCAGCAGCGGAAGGCAACCTGCACTTCGCTGGTGAGGCCACTGCTTATGATAGCAACCCGCAGACGGTGCATGGCGCGATCGATAGCGGGCGACGGGCTGCGCGCGAGTGTTTATCGTAGCAGGCGGGGGCGGGATACATACACAGAGGAATACTATGCCCAACGACAAGATTATTGACCGACTACGGGCCGCGTTGCGTGCCGCCGGTATTCCGGCCATCGAATCCGATTTTGCCGGTATCATCGAAAAGGGGTTTCTCAGCCGGCTGCCCGATGTCGAACGCCTGCTTGACGCGGTCGATCACGAACAGTTGCCCGATATGCTCGATGCGGCTAGCCTGCCGCCGGCAACTAGCCCGCCCAATGGCGGCCTGCCGGTGAGCGATGATCCCACCACCATTCTCGGCATTGCCACCCAATTGCAGCGGCGGGTAATCTCGGCGGTAGAGCTGGTTGAGCAGGCATTAGAGCGGATTGGCGAGCGCGATGCCGAGTTGAACGTCTTTCAGATCGTTATGGCCGAGAGCGCGCTGGCCGATGCCCGCGCCGCCGACGCCGAGTTGGCGGCGGGCAAGGCGCGTAGCCCGTTGCACGGTGTGCCGGTGGCGGTAAAGGATCTGTTTGATGTGGCTGGCTATCCGACAGCAGCGGGATCGCGGATTCGGGCGGGGGTGATGGCAGCCAGCGATGCCACGGTTGTCGAGCGATTGCGCGCCGCTGGCGCGATCATCATCGGCAAGACCCGCATGTCGGAGTTTGCCTACTCACCCGGCTCGAATAATGCGCACTACGGCCCTACTGCAAACCCTTACGATCGCCAGCGCGACAGCGGCGGCAGCAGCAGCGGCAGCGGCGTAGCCACCGCAACCGGCATGGCGTTTGCCGCCATCGGCACCGACACCGGCGGCTCGATCCGCATCCCGGCTGCGCACTGCGGGATTGTTGGTCTCAAGCCGACTCATGGCCGGGTGAGTCTGGCCGGCGGCTTTCCCCTCTCGTGGTCGCTCGATCACGCCGGGCCAATGACGCGCACCGTCGCCGACGCGGCGCTATTGCTCAGTGTGATCGCCGGGCCTGATCCGCGCGATCCGCGCACGTTGCGTCCAGCCCCTGACTTCACCGGAGGCGGTTTGGTTGCCGGGGTGCGTAACCTGCGCGTGGGTCTGCTTACCGACGATGGCAGCGGGCAAACGCTGGCCGGCCCGGCTGAGCTGGCCGCAATGCAGCGCACCGCCGATGCGTTGGCCGGCCAAGGAGCGATTGTCACCCCGCTGGCAGTGCCCGAATTGGAAGCGCTGCGCTTGCTCAATCAAGCCTTGCTGGCGATGGAGGCGGCGGCGCTGCATCTGCCATGGCTGCGCACCCGGCTTGACGACTATGGCGAATTTATGCGCCATCGCATCTTGGCCGCCTTCGTCTATTCACCGGCTGATGTGACGCGGGTGCAGCAGGCGCGGGCGGCGCTACGGCGGCAAGTAGCGGCGCGCTTGGCCGAGGTCGATCTGTTAATCACCCCAGTGGCGCCCGGCCCAGCGCCGGCATTGGGAGTGCCGACGCCAACTGCATTCACCGGGCCGTGGAACTTCCTTGGCTGGCCGGCACTGAGCTTGCCGGCAGGAATGGGTGATGATGGCGTGCCGCGGGCGGCGCAACTCATTGCCCGCCCGTGGAACGAACCGCTGCTCTTGCGGGCCGCCTTCGCCGCCGAACAGGTGTTGGGCCGGCTTGCGCCATCTCTGTAACACGGCGCGCTATGCTACAATTGGCACCGCGCCGCGCGACGTTGAAGCGGCGCAAGCAGCATTGAGGAGCGGCTGCAATGTTTCGGACAGTACTGGTTGCGAACCGCGGCGAGATTGCCTTGCGCGTGATGCGCGCCTGCCGCGAATTGGGTCTGCGCTGCGTGGCCGTCTATTCTGAGGCCGACCGCGATGCGCCCCACGTGGCGTATGCCGACGATGCCTACTTGATTGGCCCGCCATCGCCGGCTGAGAGTTATCTGAACATCGAAGCGATTATTCGCGCCGCCAAGGCCACCGGCGCCGAGGCGATCCATCCCGGCTACGGATTTTTGGCCGAAAACCCCCATTTTGTGCGCGCTGCGACGGCTGCCGGTTTGGTCTTTATCGGCCCGCCGGCTGAAGCAATGGAGCGCATGGGTGGCAAGACGGCGGCCCGGCGTGAAGCGACGGCAGCCGGCGTGCCGGTTGTGCCCGGCGTGCTTGAGCCGGTGACGAGCGCGGCTGAAGTGAAGCGATTGGGCAAGGAGTTTGGCTATCCAATCGCGATCAAGGCGGTTGGCGGCGGCGGCGGGCGTGGCTTGCGCGTTGTCCGCTCGCCGGATGAGGTGGAAGAGGCGTTTGCTTCGGCGCGGCGCGAAGCCGAAGTCGCCTTCAAGAACGGGGAACTTTATGTTGAAAAGTATCTCGACGATCCGCGCCATATCGAGATACAGGTGCTGGCCGATGGTTATGGCAATGCAGTGGCGTTGGGCGAACGCGACTGTTCGGTGCAGCGCCGCCACCAGAAGCTGATCGAGGAATGCCCTTCGCCGGCGCTGACCCCAGAGTTGCGCGCCGAGATGGGTGCCGCCGCGGTGCGGCTGGCGAAGGCGGTTGGCTACGTCAGCGCCGGCACGTTGGAGTTTCTCTATCAAGATGGACGCTACTACTTCCTTGAGATGAATACCCGCATTCAGGTTGAGCACACCGTCACCGAGATGGTCTACGGTGTCGATCTGGTGGCGGCGCAGATCCGGATTGCGCAAGGCGAGAAGCTCTGGCTGAAACAGGAAGACCTTGTGCCGCGCGGGCACGCGATCGAATGCCGGATCAACGCTGAAGACCCGCTGCACAACTTCCGCCCCGCGCTAGGTGCAATCGGCGAGTATCGCGAGCCGGTTGGGTTAGGGGTGCGGGTTGATAGCGGGGTGCGGGCTAATTACACGGTGCCATCGCACTATGACTCGCTGTTGGCCAAGCTGATCACGTGGGGGGCTGACCGTAACGAGGCGATTGCTCGTATGCGGCGGGCGCTGGCCGAATACCGCATCGAAGGCGTCACCACCATCATCCCCTTCCACCTTGCCGCGCTCGAACACCCGGTCTTTGTCGCCGGCGCAGCGACAGTTAACTTCATTCCACGCCACCCTGAGCTACTTACCCGCACTGCCGAGCTGATGCCGCCGGCTACTCCGCCAGCGCCAGCCGAACCAGCCCCGGAACCGCGCCGGTTTACGGTCGAAGTGAATGGGCGGCGGTTTGGGGTGGCCGTGTTTGGCGATGGGATGAGTCTGGCGCCAGCCCAACCTGCTCCTGCCCGTGGCGCTGCGCCGCGCCGCGCTTCGCCAAAGAAGACCACTCTGGCGGCGCCGGTTGATGGCGTGATTAGCCCCATCCAAGGCCGGGTGGTGGCAGTGCGAGTCGCTCACGGCCAGCAGGTCGAAGCCGGGCAAGTGCTCTTCATCGTTGAAGCGATGAAGATGGAGAACGAGATTACCGCTCCTCACAGCGGCACCATTGGCGAAGTGCGGGTCGAGGTCGGTATGACGGTCGAAGCCGGCGCGGTGTTGGCGACCTATCAAACTACGGCGTGATGATGGCCGATCCCGGTAGGGTCGCGCGGCAGTGTAGACTCTGTGACGACCAAACTGGTCAGGAAACTAACCGAGAAGGTCGATTCCAGTAGGGTCGCGTGGACGCGCGGCCCTATCCTATTTTTGGTATCATACATGCGTTATCGGCGTAGACACCAATCAAGGAGTTCCCATGTCCGAACGGCCATGGATCGAATTATTTCCCGGCGTGTTCCGACGGCGCATCGCATTAACTGACCGAATGTACCAGATGGAGGTGCGGCTAGCTGCGGGTAGCCATGTGCCGCTGCACAGCCACCCCGAAGATCAGGTGGCGTATGTCGTCAGCGGACGCCTGCGCTTCCAGTTAGGTGATGAACTGATCGAAGCCGCTGCCGGCAGTTCGGTGGCTATCCCCGGCGGCACGCCGCACGCAGTTTGGACGCTGGAAGAGGCGTTGGCGATCGATACGTTTAGCCCGCCGCGCGCCGATTATCTGGCGGCTGATGGCGATCGTTGATATGAACGCCGTGGAAGTGGGTTAGGGCCGGTTGCGCCTTCGCGTTTACCCATTAACCTCACCGAACCAACGCGGCAGGAGCGCCAGCAGCCCGCAGACACGCGCGCGCAGCTCGTCGCGCGCAGCGACAAACGCGGCGTAGCGTTGATCATCATCGCCGGTGACGGCGGCTGGGTCGGCAATGCTCCAGTGAATGTGGCGAGCAGCGTCTGGCCAGACCGGGCACTCTTCGCGGGCAATGTCGCATACCGTGACAATCACATGTGGTTTTTGATCAAGAATAGTTTCTATCGATTTCGCCACCTGACCGTCAATCGGCGCGCCGGCCTCGGCCATGACACTTATCGCCAACGGATGGATTGGTTGCGGTTGGGTGCCGGCGCTTAATGCCCGCACCTGCCCGCCGCTCAGCGCGCGCAGCCAGCCTTCGGCCATTTGCGAACGGGCGCTGTTGGCCCGGCATAAAAATGCGACGGTGACCGGCGGCAATGGTGGTAGAGTTGCTTCTGGCAGCGCCAACTCGCGGCCAATTTGGGCAAGCAGCGCCGCCAGCGCGGTAAGGTTCAAGCTATAGTAGATCACGCGCCCGTCAGCGTCGCTACGGTGAGGATTGACCAGACCAGCCTGTCGCAGGGTATGCAGGTGGTATGAAATCAGATTTTGGGCTAGCCCGGTCGCTGCCACCAACTCGGCGACTTGGCGGTCGCTCTCGCGGAGTGCGGTGATAAGTTTCCAACGGGTTTCGTCGGCCAAGAGGCGTAACCCGATCAACGCTGATGATGGTTGTGGTTCGGTCATAGCAGTGGTCGTATCGTTTCACCACGGTCGCGATCTTTGTTTGTGGCCTAGCGCAGGAGCGGCGCGCCCGACGCAATCCCCTACGAGCACGGAAATGATCACCGTGATATAACTTTCGCTATCAGCAAGCGCGACAGATATAGCCGGTATAGTACCAGAGACCGCCGGCATCGGCAAGGAATAATCGTAGGTTGGATGGCAAACGGCAATATTCCATGAACTCTCTCGCGGCTGAATATCCAGCGTGGGCAGCGTATGCCTCTCTCACAACCAATCTGCCGCCACCGGTCATCCGCGATCCGGCGCAACCGCTGGTGAGCATTGTTGTGCCATCGCTCAATCAAGGGCGCTATATTGGGGCCACGCTCAGCAGCATTCTGGCCCAGACGTACCCCAATCTCGAAGTGTGGGTCATCGACGGCGGCAGCAGCGACGAGACACACGATGTGTTGCGGGCGTTTGCCGGCGATGAACGGGTGCAGGTGGTAGTGGGCAAGGATGCCGGCCAAGCCGATGCCATCAATCGCGGCTGGGCGCGAGCGCGGGGCGCAGTGCTAGCGTGGCTCAACAGCGACGATACCTACCTGCCGGGCGCGATTGCTACGCAGGTGGCGGCATTGCAGGCCCATCCGTCCGCAGTCGCTGTCTATGCCGACGCGGTCTACACCAATGAGCAGGGCCGTCCGTTGCGTGCGATCGCGGCGCGCCCGTACCATCCGCTCGCCTTGCTGCGCTTGCTCATCCCCATGCAGCCAACAGTCTTTGCGCGCCGGGTGGCGGTAGGATTGGCCGGCCCGCTCGATCTGCGATGGCGTTACGCGCTCGATACCGCGTATTGGGTGCGGTTAGCCCAGTTTGGCCCGTTTCATCCCACTTCGGCGATTGTAGCTACGTACCGGCTGCACGCCGCTTCAAAGACTGTCGCTCAGTTTGCCGGTTTTTACCGCGAGTGGTTGCGCATTGCCGAAGAGGGGTTTGCCGCCATGCCAGAGCTGCGTCCGGCGCGGCGGGCAGTGCTGGCCGACATCTACGCCGCGATGGCGAACCTTGAGGCGCGCAACGGTTCGCTGCGGGCGGCGCTGCGCTACGCGGCGTATGCGTTGACGCTGGCCGGCTGGCGGCCCCGCTTGGCTAAGACGCCACTGGTTTTGCTGGATCGTCTGCTTGGTAGCGATCTGGCTGAGCGGGCCGGCAGTTGGTGGGGGAGGCAGAGTTGGAGATGAAGTTAACCACAGCAGGTGCAGAGGGCGTCAAGGAGATACCCGTTTCCCCGGCGCACTCGGTATTCTCTGCGATGAAACAGCATTTCCACCAAGAGCCACAAGAGGGGCGCATATAGCGCCCTTTGTGACTCTTGGCGGCTATTCCCGCTAACCAACCGGATTATGGTCGCAACAGCCTGCGTCCGGCAAGCACTGCGCCGGCGGCCAACGCTCCTGCGCCCAACACGAGCGGCCCCCAACGGCGCGGTTTGGTGTCGGCCAACACGACGCGGGCCGTGTTGTACCCGCTCGCGCCGAAGACGCCGCCGCCGGGGTGAGTGCTGGCTCCGGTTAGGTAGAGACCGCGGATCGGTGTGCGATAGCCGGCCAGTTCTGGCAGCGGGCGGAAGAAAAACATCTGGTCAAAACTCATCTCGACGTGCATAACGTTCCCGCGCAGCAGCCCAATCCGACGCTCGAGGTCGAGCGGGCTTTGGATGAAGCGGTCGATGATCTTGCCGCGCATGTTGGGCGCATAGCGATAGAGCACTTCAAGAATTGAGTCGGCCACCGACTCGCGGATGTCGTCCCAATGGCGGCCATCGCTGAGTTTATACGGAAAATACTGCGCCCACAAGAAGACCGTATGCTTGCCGGGCGGAGCAACATCGGGATCGATGGCCGAGAAGGTCATGGCAATCACCGCCGGATCGCGACTCGGCTCGCCGCGCAGATAGTCTTCATAGGCCCGGCGCACGTAGTTCATGCTAGGGCTGAGCAACTGCAACCCGTGATGGCTTTCGTGCGGGCGGCCATAGCTACGGGCGGCGGTGTAGTCGGGCAGCTCTTCAGCGGCGCAGCGCACCGTCATGCCGAAGCCGTTGCCGATACGAATGTGGTTGAGCCGGCGCACTAGATCGGCGCTGAGGTGATCGGGGCCGACCAGTTGCAGAAAGGTGGTCAGCACATGGGCGTTCGAGACCACAATGGGAGCTGAGTAGCGCTGGCCGTCGGCTGTCTCAACGCCTTGCACGCGCCCATGTTGGACGATGATCCGGCGCACTGGCGCGTCGAGCACCACTTCGCCACCCATCGCCTTAAGCGAACGGGCCATCGCTTGGGTCAGCATCCCCGATCCGCCGCGCGGGTGCTTCGCCCCACTGTAATGCAACATGGCGTGCCAGCCAAAAAAGTCGCCGGCCCCGATCTCGTCCGGTGGCGGGCCGCTCTGCGCCGCGAGCCACGTCATCGCTGCCCGCATTGCCTCGCTCTCGAAAGTCTCTTCGATCAATTGGGCATAACTGGTAAAGAGGCGGCGGGTCACTTCCAGCACCCGTTGTTCGGCTTTGGGCAAGCGTGGAATGCTTGAAGCCACCTTACCGAAGAGGCGCGTCACCGAAGGCGGATTGAGGAAGACATCGAACACCGCTTCGTTCAACGGCGTCCAAAAGGCGAGAAAGCGCCGGTAGGCTTCGGCATCGCGTGGGCTAACAGTGGCGATACTCTGGCAAGTGCGCTCGACATCGCGGTAGAAATAGATCGCGCCGCTCTCATCGGGCAAAGGATAGAAGGCATACGGATCCATGTCGATATACTCGAGGCCGTGCCGTTCGAGTTCGAGATCGCGCACAATCGGGGTGAGATGGATCATGATATGGGCCGACGAGCCGACATCGATCTTGTAGCCGGGGATGACCTCTTCGGTGCAGACCGCGCCGCCAACGATCGGGCGCCGTTCGAGCACGAGCACGCGCTTGCCCGCTTTGGCTAGATAGCCGGCACAGGTCAGACCATTGTGGCCGCCGCCGACGACGATCACGTCGTAATCGGTAGGTGATGGCATGTGATTACTATCCTCTGGGCTAAGTAAGGACATTCACCTTATATAGTATACCTCTATATCAGCAGCGGGAACATCAATGTTCAGCGAGTCGTATGCATTCAACGAAAGCGACTCAACAGGCCAACAAAGGGTTTGCGGAACGTGCTGCTTTATTGCTCTGATGACCTCCGTGTGCGATGAACAAGAAGGAATGTGATGACAAAGCTTAACATTAAGACCGTGGTCGTGATAATATTTGCGATGGTATTTGGTAGTAGATGAGCTAGTAATTCGATCCTTGTCATCCAGAAAACCGAGAAGATGAGAAAGGCTAGGATCATGATTTTAACGGATTTTGGTAAATCCCAAACATTATTCTTCAATCCAAGAAACAACACAAAAAAAGAAACGACCCAAATAATGGCGTCATATTCGCGATGATAGAAAGCGAGTAGTATATGCAGATTGAATAAGGCCATGACACTCAGATCTAACATTTTTCTTTGATCTTCAGGTAGGTTGAACCGCTCTTGTTGCGTCCAATAATGAATGACAAAGAGCATGGGAATAGTTATTCCGATGATTAAAGCGATTGCAATGATATTATTTTCAGGAAAATAGTTAGCGAGATGGATGCCGGGTTGTCCGATATGCGCTGCAATCATGGCAAGATATGCAGTAATAATGGCGACAGGTGATGTTTGTGTTAGCCAAGCAAGCGCAAAGACACCTAACAACTGGGTTAGAATAGCAATTATCACGAGCGAACGTTTTCGCTTTAGCCAAAGAAATAAAAATACAGGCAAAGATAATGAATACTTTGATAACGCAATTCCAAGGGCGAGTCCAGCGGCAAGACGATTGCGATCGGCAAGCAAGATGGTAGAAAACATGAGAAGTCCAACAATCAGAGAGGTTTGCCCGGTGTGAAATATTGATTTAGTGGAAAACAATGATATGAATAATAGTATTGATAATAAGTAATCGCTAGTTTTGGGTTTGTTCATAAATAAATTTGTAAGAACAATCGCGGTTGCGATTGCAAAGATAATGTTGCAAATAAACCAGACCCAGACAGCATTCGGCCAAGACAATAGGGCGAAGATTGATAGCAATAATACGATTGGCGCAGTATTAGCAGGAACCTTCATCAGATGAGGTTGCCCCACCGGCTCTTGGGTGACAACCGTCCCGTCGATATATGTGATCGGGAGCTGCGGTGAAGCGCCGTCAATAGCCGCTTGATAGGGGTCGCTGCCTTGGTGAACGAAATGACCGGCATACCAATACGAGTGGAAATCGACACCGAAGAAGGGTGAGTTTGGGAAAGAGTATACATCTGTAAAAAGGGAAACGATAGCGTAAATAGCAAATATTATGTACGGCGCTTTTGTTGTTAAGATGTTCATGGATTGGCAAAAAAGGGTTGATGAGCTGTTGCGTAATTACTCTGTAGTTGCGCAACGATAATGATCAATGATGACGATTATCGTTAGTCTGCTGGAAGTTTCGGTAGCCGGCTTCTCATTGGGAATGAGTTGCGTAAAATAATCAACCCGTTGAAAGCGTGAACTTTGTTTTAGAACTTAACAAATACATTCCGTATTGCAGTACTATTTTACCCGGTAAATGACCACCTCATCTTGCGTGAAAACCGGATCACCCACCTGCGCCAAGACAGCTAGACTCGTTGCGGGGTAGCGTTCGCGTTCGAGCGCGCCGACGTAGATGTAATCAACGCCGTACCGGTCAAGTAGAGTGCGGATCTGGGCCGGATCACCGCTGCGGTAGATCGCATCCACGGCCAGACAGCGCGGGCCGAGTTCGGCCAGCGCCGCCGGATCGCCGCCACGCCACTGCATCTCGTGGCCCACCCAGCCCAGTACGGTGGCATGCCCGCTGGCGGCGGCGATGCCACCGAAGCCTTGCCAGTTGTACGAGCCGCCACAACGCGGCGTTTCACTGCCGGCGGCGACCGCAGCGTCATTTTCAACCGCTGCCGCTTCGAGTACCACGCTGCCCGCCGGTATGTTGTGGCGGAGCCATGCCAACGATGCCACCCCGGCAGCGGTCTGCTCGCGGGGGGTGTAGCCGTTGAGGCCGATGAACGCTCCACGGCCAAGATCACGGATGACGATCAGCGGGTAGACCAGCCCCCCGGCCAGCAAGAGGGTGGCGCAGGCGCTGATGAGAC
>JANWYE010000071.1 GCA_025057175.1 Chloroflexus sp.
CGTTTTGGCGAACCGGCTCGCGCCAACCGGCGAAGGAGGATACTATGGCTATCATCCACCAGTTTCCCCCGACCCCGTTCCGTCGGCATCCGCTGCGCCGCCTACCGCATTATCTGTGCCTCGCTGCACTCAACGGAGCACTGTCTGTCTTAGTATTGCGAACATTTAATGCCGGGAATTATTGGCTTGCGATAGGGTTTGCGTTGATCGGCGCGGTCTGTTTATTGAGCCTGACAACGCTGCTAATCCAAGAGTACCGGTTCGCAATCGTCATCACCCCCGATCGGATCATCATCGATAACGGGTACCCCTTAGGGTCGCGCCGGATTGTCGAACGGATCTATATCCATACATATCACTTCCCATCCAACCCTATCGGGTATCTGTTTGACGCCGGCACGCTCGTGATTGTGTGCGGCGATGAAACGCTCGTCTTCGATGGTCTGACGCCATTCCACACCCTGCGCGCCACGCTGGAGGGATCGTGATGACGGATCACACGCGGCCCGACGTGATTGCCGATCGCTTCGTGATTGGTCGCCGGTTAGCCCGCACTGCCCACAGTATCGTCGATCTCGCCTACGATACGCGCGATGAGCAACCGGTGGTGATCAAGCGCCTTGCCCCTACTAGCCGTAGTATGTCGCTCCGCGACGCCGCCCGCGCGTTCCGGCGCGAGATCGAAATTGTGCAAGCCTTGCCCGCAATGGGGAGCGATGCATGGGAATCGTTCCCGCGCTTCATCACCATGGGCCGTGATCGCCACGGGTACTATTATGTCCAGAGTTACATTCCCGGCCCAACGTTGGCACAACTGCTCGCCGCCGGTCGCCCGCCCGATGCGCTCACGATCGCGATCAATCTCTGCCGCGTCTTGCGTGTCTTGCATGCGCATGGGATCATTCACGGCGACGTGCATCCGCAAAACATTATTGTTGGGCGTTACGGTGAGGTGGCGCTGATCGATTTTGGCCTCAGCCGCTATCGCTCTCAAGTCACACCGGAATTGCGGGGAATTGGCCGGCCTGTCTATACCCCACCCGAACAACTGGCCGGCTGGGCGCTCGATGAACGGAGCGATTTCTTTGCGCTGGGCGGGGTATTGTGCGACCTGCTCGATGTTGCGCAGTTGCCATCTACGACTCAGTATCTGATCGAGCGCATGCTCGATCCATTCCCGGCAAACCGGCGGATAACGCTAGCGGCATTGCAGGCCGAACTTGAAGCGGCGCGCTACGAACCGCTGCTGCCGCAGCCACCGTCGTGGGTGATGAATGGTCTGATCATCATTAGTATCGCCATCATCGCCCTGTTCTATCTCGCCTTGGTTTGGCGATGACGCGAAAAACGTTCCGGCTTCTTTGGGCGAAGAGGCGGGCGACCGGTTGCTTCACCCTCCACATCATTGCTTCGCCGCGCTCTGCGCGGCGAAGCAATCTCCGCCGAAAGCGGCATGCATCCGCTTTGCGCTAACGTCAAAACTACTCGGCGTACAATGCGCGCATTCGCTCAGCCGTTTGCCGGATCATCTCGACCAGCTCAGCCGGTTCGAGCACCCGGCAATGCTCGCGATACCGCAGCAGAATCTGCTCGGCTTGCCAGAGGTCGCCAGTTTGGGCTGACACTTCGGCGCTGCCGTCAGGGTAATACGTCACTGTACTGTTGGGAAACCAGAGGGCAATATCACGGTTACGCGCCACCTGCGACGAAAGGCGGTAACGCAATGGCCACAACCTGCGCGGCGGCAGCTCGGGCGGCAAGACACGCCGTTCGACGTGCAGCGATTCGGGAATGATCCGGTCAACGCGATACGGAATATACTTCCCCACGGTTGCTTGGTGCGGCGAACTGTAGCAATAGGCTTCGAGATAGGTATGGCCGTCGCGCATAAAGAGGCGCACTGGCGCAACCCGGTGCGCTTCTGGCTCAGAACTAAAGGTCGAGCGATAGAGGAAGCGCAAGGCATGGCGGCGCAGGTTGCGCCGCAACCGGGCTAATAATTGCTGATCAACGGCTGAACTGCTGTGTGGCAGCTCGAACTCAACGGCCTGCTGCTGCCTGAGGCTTACCCGCCGTTCGTGGGGCAGCAGCGCAATGATGTGATCGAGCAGCGATCGCACTTGCGGGCCATTCGGCCAGTTTCCCTCGCTAAACAGCGCCACGAGAAACGCGAGCGCCTCTAACTCTTCGTCGGGCAGATTGAGCAGCGTCAGCCGGCCAAAATCGGTCAGCGCGTAGCGCCCGTCAGGTTGGCGTTCGATCGTGCAGAGAAATTCGTTGCGGAGCGCATTGAAATCGTGGCGGAGAGCAACCAGCGCGTTTGGCGGATAGATGCTGGCGTCGAAGGTACGGCGCGCATCGGCAATCAGCTCGGCTGGCGTCGCCGGGCCGCGCACGAACCGGCTAATCAGCCATAATCGTCGCTGCACCGTCAGCGCAGAACTGCGCTTTTGGCCACGACCACGGCGCGAGCGTGGAGTCGCCACGTGACACCTCTTTGCCATATCAAGCGGTTCTTTGGCCTATTATACTTGACTTGGCCAGTGATAAGTATAGGCGCTTAGCTTCATCTGGCATGCGCTGCGCGCGATTGGGCAAGCCCAGCGCGCTGATGGCATGGTAGTAGTTGCGACTCGTTTCGAGTAGGATAACGTGGTATGGGCAGAACAGTCTGGCGTGATGTTGCCGCATGAATAGGGTATTGCAATGGCGAGGCGAACCGCTTGGCAATGCGGTTGCTAGCCGAGATGGGCAGTGAAGCTGCGGTGGCGCGCTGGGAGCAGGCTGCGGCTTCAATGCCGAGTTGGGAGGAGGCTCACGAGCGATTGCGGCGCGACGGTCACCTGTCGCATGTCAAGCATCCGTCGCCGCTGCACGCTGCCGGCTAGACTGCGCCGGCAACAATGCGACCGGGATTTGCGCCGCCGTCGCCGCCGGTGCGCTAGCACTGAGTTGATCGGATTGCCGCCCTTATCCTTCACTTCTGCTCTCGCTAGATGAGATGGGGAGGAAGGCATCCTGATGCCTGAAACAGCCAGCCAACCCAAGGCGATTGCGAGGTGAGGCGCTCGGCACACCAACCCGCTATTACTACGTTCCACTCTTTGCCCGTTTGTGAACTTTCACAGTATCCCCCGCGTAATCGCGTCATAAAGAGCGCCCCTTCTCCCGCGCGCGGGAGAAGGGGCAGGAGGGGCGGGCTATCACTCCATCATTGGCGGCAAGTCTTGGCCGTAGTTGCGCTGCAACGGCAGTTCGGGAATGAACAGCGCTAACGCCAAGCCAATCACTGCCAGCCAGATCGCGTACCAGTAGATGGTCGTCACGCTAGTGGTGAAGGCATCTTTCAGCGCCGCGCTAATCTGTTCGCCGAGCGCCCGCCCCTCAGCGCGAGCCGCCTGCTCGGCTTCGTTGAGCTGGGCCAACACCTTATCAAGCGCTTGCGCGCGAGCGGTTGCCGGCAAACTCCCGATCATGCCTAGCATTGCCTTTTGCTGATCAGGGATTTGGGGATCGGCACGCAAAGCCTCGATCGCCGCTGGATCGGCATCGCGCAGCGCGCGCGTGATCAGATCGCGCCGGATGGCAAACTGCTCGGCAATTGCTTGCTCAATCCGCGCCGCCGGATCAACTGCGGCGCCGCTCGCCCCTTCGCCAGCGCCTATGCCATTGCGGAGGGCACTGCTGTCGAACGTTGCTGCCATTGCGGGTGGCAACTGAGCCTGAATCGGGGCCAGATTCGCGCTGAGGGTCGTCGTTAACACGCCGGTCAACAATGCGCCAAAGACGGCTGAACCGACCACTTGCCCAATCTGCTGGAAGAATTGCCGGCTAGCCGTCGCCGCGCCTAAATCGGTGCGCGGCACCGCATTCTGCATCGCCAGATTGAGGATTGGCATTGATGGGCCTAACCCTAGCCCCAACGCGATCATGCGCAGCCGCACCATCCAGATCGATGTCTCAGGGGTGAGCGTTGTGAGCCACCACAGCGACGCGACGATAATCGCCATGCCACCGATAATCACCCACTTGTAGCGACCGGTGCGCTGGACGATCTGCGATGAGACCATCGCCCCTACCACAAGGCTAAGCGTGAGCGGGATCAGGGTGGTGCCGGCGGCAGTGGCGCTCACGCCCAACACGTTGACCAGATACAGCGAGAGGAAGAAGATGGCGGCAAAGAGGGTTGCGCCAACGGTCACGCCAATCATCGCAGTGAGGGTGAAGGTGCGGATGCGGAAGAGGTGCAGCGGCAAGATTGGCGATTCGGCGCGCCGCTCGATCAACAGGAAGAAGATCAACCCAACTACGCTGACAGCAAATAGGCTCACAATCAGCGGCGATGTCCACGGGAAGTCGTTCTTGTCAAGGGTCAATGCCAGCAGGAACGGGATCACTGTCAACAATAGCGTCGCCGCGCCGGCGTAGTCAATTGCTGGTTTGAGACCGCTGTGCAAGCGTGGCAGTTTAGCGATAATAAAGCCGAGCGCGACCACTCCGAGCGGCAAGTTGACGAAGAAGACCCAATGCCAACTCAAATTGTCGGTGAGCAGGCCGCCGATAAATGGCCCCACCACGCTCGATAGGCCAAACACTGCGCCAAACATCCCCATATAGCGCGCCCGCTCTGCCGGCGCGAACAGATCGGCAGGGATGGCAAAAGCGGTTGAGGTCAGTGCCGCAGCGCCAAAGCCTTGCAGGCCGCGAAACACGACCAATTGGGTCATATCGCCAGCTAAGCCGCACAAGAGCGAACCAAGCAGGAAGACTGCGATCCCGAACAGCAAGACGTATTTGCGCCCGTAGATGTCCGACAGCTTGCCGTAGATCGGCACCATAGCCGTCGAAGCCAGTAAATAGCTAGTTGAGACCCAGCCGATCAGTTCGATCCCCTTCAGATCGGCCACGATCCGTGGCAGCGCCGTCGAGACGATCGTCTGATCGAGCGCCGAGAGAAACAGGCCGAGCAAAACTCCGATCAGGATCAGCACTTTGCTGCGCTGATCAAGCGTTATCGCGTAATCAATCCGAGTTGCGGCGGTTGGTGAGGTCGTTGTAGCCATGCGGTTATCCGGCTCCTTAATCTTTGTGTTTGCCGCCCGGACTCTGCACGAGGTTCCACTCGCGGCAAGCCGCGCTCAGCGCTTGTCCTAATTGGGTGAGCAGTTCAGGTGGCAATTGGCGTAGGTAGCGGCTAGCTTCGTGCAAGCGAATCTGGCGCGCTTCGGCCACGAGCTGCTCGCCGGCCGGTGTCAGCGAGACAACCTTCTGGCGGCGATCGTATGGCGCTTCACTGCGCTCAACAAGCCCGTCTTGCACGAGTTGATCAACAATCTGGCTTGTGGTCGCTAAGGCTAGATTAAGCTGTTCGCTCAGCGCCGAGATGGTGGCTGCGCGGCGACGGTAGATATGCATCAGCGCAATGAGCCGCGGCATCGAGAGGCCGGTGCGCTGCAAAAACTGCAAGAGCGTCTCCATGCTCTGGCCCATCAGTTCGCCATGCACGAGGTTGAATAGTTCGGCAACACGCTCTGGGGTGTAGGGCGGATCGAGTTCGTGGTACATGATTTGTCATTCCAAATAGTTCGATTTTTCAAACTATTTGTAGAATACAACTATCTGCGACGCTTGTCAAGAGCGGTGGCATGCTGTTATCGCTAACCGCGACCTACTGTTCGCCCAGCGCAAACTGCGCATGGGACCAGCAATGGCGGAGCCTGTCAAGAAGCTGCTGTATCTCTTGGGGGTTGAATGGCGCGATCGAGACCCGCGCGACGTCTCGCCGATCAGCCGACAAGAAGACGAGCCACGGTATGCTCACCCGCTGCGTGGTGTCACCAACATCAGCCTGCCCACGCACGATGATGACTATTCCCACCTGATCGGGTCGGCAACGTCGCCGTCTTGAATGGCTGAGCAATCACCAGTCTGCCATCGTGGTAGAGGGTCAGCGCAAAATGTTGGAACAGATAATAGAGGCCGGCGACAATTCCCAATGGCACAAACGCCAACGGCCAGAAGAGGATGATGGACGGTTCACGCGCGGCATCTTGCCACGTGAATGGAATGGCCAGCAGCGGCATGCTAAAGACGGCTACCATTATCGCCACGAGACAGCCGGGCAACGGCAGGCCGCCTTTAGCCTTCACATGCATCACGATGTGCTGTTCCATCAACGTGTCTTTCAGTAAACATGAGAGCGCCGAGTCATCGCTGCGGCGCTCCTCATACAAATACGGGCGAGCCATCGTTGGCTCGCCCGTACCCATCGTCTCGCGCTAGGCCACGCCTTCTAGCCGGTCTTCGAGATCAGCGTGCAGTTCGCGCAGCCGTTCCAGCGTCTCTTCGTCAGTCTGCCAAATGCCGCGCGCGTTGGCCTCGAGCAGGCGACCAACCATATTGCGCGCCGCCGCCGGATTGAGCTGCTCGATCCGGGTGCGCATGGCATCGTCGAGCACGAAAGTCTTGGCCGCTTCATCGTAGACCCACTTATCCACTGCCTCGGTCGTTGCGCTCCAACCGAGCATATAGGTAAAGCGGCTGGCGATCTCGGCCGCGCCGTTGTGGCCGTGACGGAGCATGCCCTCATACCACTTCGGGTTGAGGAACTTAGTGCGATACTCGACCCGCAGCGTCTGTTCGAGCGTCTGCAATTTCGTCTCAGCCGTAAAGCTCTCGACAAAGTTGAGCGGCACGCGCTGGCCGGTGGCCCGTTCGGCGGCGGCTTTCAATGCGCCCGAATAGCCGTAGTAGTGCTGCATATCGGTCAAGCCATACTCAACGCTGTCGATCTCTTGCGCCACCCGGCTAACAGTGCCGAGCAGCGCGCGCAGCACTTCCGGCTGCGCATCGCCCTTCTGCTGGCCGCCGAACGCATAGGCATTGCGCTTGATGAACAGCTCCTCTAGCTCTTCACGCTTTTCCCACGCGCTGCCCTCGATCGCCTCATCGACATCGGTGCCGTAGGTGCCGGCGGCTTGGGTAAAGATACGGGCCGTCGCCTGATCAAAACTCTTGCCGGCGGCCATCATCTCTTGCACATGTTTGCGGATGTAGTTCATCTCGACCGGCTCGTTAGCTGCCGCCGCTTCCCGCACCAACCGGTCAAGCATATCCATTGTGCCGGCAAAGATGTCGCGGAAGATACCGGAAGCAGTCATCAGCACGTCAATCCGGGGCCGGCCCAATTCTTCAAGCGGGATCAGCGCGTAGCGCCCCACTTTGCCTTGACCATCTTTGACCGGGCGAGCGCCGATCAGGCCGAGCACAATCCCGATCGACTCACCCTTGGTCTTGATGGCATCGAGGCCCCACAACACCTGCGCGATCGTTTCGGGATACTGGCCGGTCTCGGCGCGGTGGGCGGCAATCAGCGCCTCGGCGATGCGCGCGCCGCGTTCGTAAGCGCTGTCGGTCGGCACCCGGAAGGGATCGAGGCTGTGGATATTGCGTCCAGTAGGCAATACCGCCACCCCATCGCGGATAATATCGCCACCGGGAGCAGCCGGGATGTAACGTCCGGCCAACCCGCGCATGAGGTAGTCAAGCTCTTGCGTGTTATCGCGCAGCGCTACCAGCAGCGCCCGCCCGTGCTGGATCAGGCCCAGCACCTCATTGCCGGCGGGCAAGCCAAACTGGCGCGCAGCCTGATCAGGCGCCAGATGGCCAAAGACCGTCTGCTGGACAAACTCGGTGCAACGGGCTTCAATCTCATCGCGCAGCGCCAGCGCGCTGGCATCACCCTGCCGCGCACGGGACAACAGCTCGCCGTAACGCACATCGGCGTGACGCGCCGCGAGGAACAGATCGGCCAAGCCGGGCAACTCGCCGCGCGGCACCTTGAGCGTCTCAACGATCAAGGTCAGTTGCTCTTCGGGTGGCGGAGCGCTACCCAGCACGTGCAGCCGGTCGGTAATCATCGTTGCCGCCAGATCGCGCAGATAGGCGTAGGCGCGCGAAGCGAAGCGGCTAAACGGCTCGTTGGGCTGGCGCACCAGATCGTGATCGAGGTTGAGCAGCGCGATCTTCTGCATAATCGCCACCGCCTCGGGACTTTGGTCATCATCGGCCACCGCTGCCGGACGCTCACGATACTCGGCCAGCAGGTCTTGCAGCGCTTGCAACTCGCGGTACAGGCCGGCCCGACCATACGGCGGGATGGCGTGGCCGACAATCGTACTGTAGCCGCGCCGCTTGGCGATATTGGCCTCGGCAGGGTTATTGATGGGATAAACGTAAAAGTTGGGCACCTCGCCGAGCAGAATATCGGGCCAGCAACGATCGGTCAGGCCGAGCTGCAAACCGGGCATCCACTCGGCGGTGCCGTGCATACCGAGATGGATGATCGCATCAGCGCCAAAGCTCTCGCTGAGGTAGCGGTAGAAGAGAGCGTACTGATGGTGCGGCGTGTTCTCCTTGTCAAACAGCAACCGCATTGGGTCGCCGGGCATACCGATCACCGGCTGCACGCCGATAAAGATATTGCCAATCTGCGCGCCGGCCAAGCGCACCTTATCGCGACCCAACGGGGCAATATCGCCGGGGAAGGCGCCCCAGCGGGCATTGATCCGCTCTTGATCGGTCGGGCGCAGCCAGCGATAGAAATCTTGCAAATCGGCGCTGACCCCCATCACCACCGGCGGATGGCCGGGCGGCAGCGGCTGATCGCTCACCAACCCCTCAAGGCAGCGGGCAAAGGTGGCCGGATCGCGCGGATAGCGGCCCACCTGATAGCCCTCGGCGGCCAGCCGGTCGAGGATCGCGATCAGGCTAGCCGGCACATCGAGCAGCGCCGCCGTCGCCACTTTGCCTTGGCCGGGCGGATAATTGTAGACAATAATCGCCACCTTCTTATCGCGGTTAGCCTTCTTGCGCAAGCGGACAAAACCGCGCGCGATGCGAGCCAGCCGTTCGAGCCGGTCTTGCACGGTCGTAATAGTGCTACCGCGCATCCCGCCCAACACCACCGGCGCTATCGCGCCATCCATTTCAGGCAGGCTGTAGAGGAACGTGCTCTGCAGCGGGCCAACGCCGCGCTCGCGCCAATCGTCTTCATCTTGCACAAACAGCGGCTGGGCGACGATATACGGCACATCGAGCTTGCTCAGCAACTCGCGGGCAACATCAACGGTCAGCCCGGCCTTCGTCGAACCGGCCGGCCCGCCGACCAGCGGGAAACCCATCGTATTAATCACCAGATCGACCTTCATGTGGCTCAGCCACTCGCGCACCACAATATGGCTCTCGATGCCCATCACGAAGATCGGCAACACTCGCAGACCGGCGGCTTCGAGCGTCTGCACAATTTTGTTATGGTAATCAGCGCCAGAGAGGATATGAGCGCGGAACGACAACACCGCCACCGTGCCCAGTGGCGCCGGCGCCCCCTTGCGGGCGCGCTGGCGCTCTTTTTCCCAGCGCTCGTACTCGGCGGGAGACGCAAACAACTTTGGCGCATCGGGGTGGGCAAAACCCATGTTTGGCATCTCCACCACCGGGTCAACCCGCAGATGGCTCATCCCGCTATACTCGCGCAGGATGAGCTTAAACATATTAGCGGCATTCGCGATACTACGGTGATTCCAATAGTTCGTAACATTCGTCCAATTGCGAAAATCGTTCAGACGCTTGCCGGGCAAGAAATTGATCAGTTTTGAGGTAATCTTTTGCAATTTCACATAGCCGTAGAGCGCATCTTCTTCGCGCCCGCCGACCAACAGCCGTGCCACATTCTGCACCGGCTTGGGCATCCCCTTGCCGGCCTTGAGGTTATACGAACCAACCTTATTCAGCCGCATCACCTCGGGCATACCCTCAAACGAAAAGACGACCGGCGGATCGTGGCGTTCGACCATCGGAACGAGCAGATCGGCTACGTCCTGCAACGTAATGAGGGAAAGGATGAGGCACTGGCACCGAGCGATCGCCGCTTCAACCTCAGCCGGACGCCCCGTCACATCGCGATCCTCAAAGATATGCAAACGGAACTCAGGGATCTCTTTGCGCACTTCGGCCTCGGCGCGGCGAAAGAAATCCTGACTATACCGCTGCATACCCAGCACCATCACAAACTCTGTCGGCTGGCTCATAGCACCATTGCTCCTGTCGTCAGCGATAATAACCTGAGTATATTATGCAAGATCGCAGCACAAATAACAATCTGAACAGAAAACGAACAAAACCTGTGCAAAAATGCACAGGTTTTGCACTAAAAATGAACAAGAAAAACTATCAATCCCCATATTCCATCACCGTGCCAAGATAATGCAACGCCTCTTGTTCGGTGCCAAACAGCCCAACTCCACTGACAAATCGCACCAGTGGCGCAAACAACAGCAAATGATGTTCAGAAACCACAAACGCAATTCGCCCGAGATGGCGATGGCGAGTTATCGCCTCGGTGCGTTGGCGCGCACCCCAATCGGCGCCGGAAATCCGTCGCCCATCAACCAGCAAATCCGTCGGCTTCGGGCACTGATCGAGCAAGCGCCACATTTCGTGATAATACCGTTCCGCTTCGGCCAAGTGTAGATGATCCTCCATCACCACCCAGATCAGATCGTGGGCCCGGCGACGAATGCGGTAGGGCATAGTGTACTCCCTCACAAATTACGCGACGTTTTGCACATTATACATACTTTTGCTGTATATGTCTAGCGAAAAAGATGGCATGTTTCTGACGCGAATTGGCGTGCAGTGGCCTGCAAGGGAATAGAGTCACGGCGAGATCGGTTGACGATCATCCCCGGCGCTGCTATAATCGCCGCCACAATCTAGCAGTGCAGACGCTCGGCGACCGTGAAGAGAGGCTTGTCATCATGGGGTTCTTTGACTACTTCGTAACCGCTAGTCCTGAATTTGGCTCGTATGCATGGACTTTCTTTATTGTCCAGATTCTGCTGGTCGCGGGCGGCGCCTACTTCATCTGGCTGCACACTGAGCGGAATGTAGCCAAAGCGACCTTCTTCCGCCAGTTGGGGATCGCGCTGATGATTGTGGGCGGCTTTGGCGTTGCGCTCGGTGTGGTGCGTATGCTTAATGTGCCACCCTTTAATCAGCGGTTCTGGTTTTACATTCAGTTTGTGATTGAGCTGATCTTGGGGGGGTACGTTTTTTACTATATGCGCAACGTGTTGCCCGAATTAGTGCGTACCTCGCGCACCCGCGCGCCGGCGCCGCGCCAAATGCCGGCTGATGCCACTCCTGCCACCCCGCGGCCGGTAGCCACTACCGGCCGCCGTGAGGCCCGCCGCGAACGCAAACGAAAACAACGGTAAGCAGGCGAGGGATGTGCTGGGGCGTCGCATACGACGCCCCAACCGTTATCACCACACTGCCCGCACTGCCAACGCTGCTCGCAACAACCGGTGATACTCGGCGCGCGAGATCTCGAAGGTGCCAAACTGCAACATGTGCGGTCCCACGATAAACTGCGAGTCGAGCAGCACAAACCCGCCGCGCCGCAGACGCTCGACTAAATGCACTAACGCGACTTTGCTAGCATCGCGCACGCGGTGAAACATGCTCTCGCCGGCAAACAAGCCGCCAATCGCTACCCCGTATAAACCACCGGCCAATTGCCCGTCGCGCCAGCATTCCACACTATGCGCGTAACCCAACCGGTGCAATTCGCGATAGGCGCGGATGATCTCAGCCGAGATCCACGTCGTCTCCCGGCCCGGCGCCGGCTCGGCGCAAGCCGCGATCACTTCGTCAAAGACGGTATCAAACGTGACCGTAAACACCCCCGACCGCACGGTGCGCGCCAAGCGGCGCGGCACGTGAAAGCGTTCGTCGAGCGGAATAACCGCCCGCCGCACCGGCTCGTACCAACCGATCTCACCGTTTTCATCGGCCATCGGAAAGATGCCTTGCCGGTAAGCGGCGATGAGGAGTTCTGGGGTTAAGCGTGGTGTTGCCTGCATAGTGATGTGGTTCGTGCCTCTGCCCAACCACTGTGTATGGCGGAAATAGCTCGCGGGGGCCGTTTCCGCCGGTTTACATGACACGCTGTAGACGGTTAAATCCTGAAGTGATAATTGCCACACACCAACCAAGTAATGCGAGCGTCAACAACAAGCCAATCCGCAACGGCCATTCGCCATCAGGCAACAACCGGCCAACCAACAATGGCGCGCCAGCGACCCCATAGATCAGGCCGCCGAATATTAGCGGCATCGGTAAGATTGTCGCAGCCATGCTCGGCCACGAGTAGTTCTGCACGGTAACAAAGACGTAACACAACCCGTATGTAACTGTTGCGCTCATCAGCGCGGCCAACAACTCGGCGCTGATGCCAAAGGGAAGTGCCCCTGATAGCGCCGGTGGAGCCGGATCGCGCAGGCCGAGCAGGCTAAACATTAACTGGAGGCTGACAAAGATCACGTAAGTGAATAGCCCGCTTAGAAGGCCGGGATTCCACCAACGGTAGAGGTAGAGAACGACAATGATCAACGCCGGTAATGTATCGGGCCATGCGGCGCGGAATGACGCGCTGATATTGAACGGCACTGCCAGTGACGCTACGAGCGAAGTAAGCGACGGTACGGTTTGCAAGCTATACAGCCACCGCCAAAATGGATCGAGCAGGGTGCTGAATTGGCCTGCCACCAGCGCGAAGACATACAGCGGGTTGCGCTGCTGCCACCAGAGCCAGATTGCAGCACCGTAGAGCAAGAAGGTTATAACAACCGCCAGCAGAGTTCGCGCTCCTTGTGCGCCATCACCCGATGGCGCACGCTGCTATTCCCAGACGTATTCTCGGATTTGGCCGTTCTCGATCGTGAAGAGCTGATCGGTCAGGCCGTATTCGCGTTGGGCAGCATCAAGCTGAATCTGATGTGCCACACTGGTCAGAATGCCTTCGTCGGCATCGCTGAAGGCGATCAGAAAATCGCGATTGGGAATGCCGATCACCATATTCCCCGGAAAGTGGGGCTGCCAGCTTGCCAGCAGATCGGGCAAGAGGAGCCGGGTCGCGTCGTAGCCGTCTTGGGTATTCGCGACGATCAAGCGTTGCGCACCTTCGCCCGTCATGAGAAAATGTGCGTGGGCTTGGGTGCGGGCGGCTAAATTAGCCAGCGCCCGCTCGTGCAACTGGTGCTCGCTAATGCCCCATCGCTCAAGGTGACGCTCGTTGATGTAGGCCACGCTCTGCGGTTCGTCAATTACATAGGCAATGATCAGGTCAGCGAGGAACGGCCGGTAGGCCAGCATCGGCAGCTTCCGCTCAAACACCGCGTTGAGCAACGCGATCGGCTTGAGCATTGGCATCACCCGATCGGCCACCTCAGCGAAGGTTCGCGCATCGCGGGCCGGCGTCTGTTCGTGGAGCACGCGCAAGAGGGTGCTATATACGAGATCGAGATGCTCTGGCGCTTCGGCATAGGCGCTGTAGACATTGGCCAAATCGATCCGCATACGCTGGTTGGCAACGCGCACCTGCATCACCTCACCCTCGCGCCCAAGCAGCTCGACGTCCGGCTCGGCCAACAGCCGGCGCTCGATTTCAGCCGCAAACGCTGCCCGATCGAGCGGTGTCTGCCCATTCATAGCTCTTCATCCTTCACACTAATCACGTCAAGACTGTGCTGCCACACCTCGCGCAACTGCGCCACCGGCAGATTGATTAAGGTCTGCTCGCGTAATGTTACTTGCAGCATTGGCGTGGCTGTGACGACACCTAATCGCGCCAGCGGCAAGTCGGCCATCGCCGCTTCAAACGCTGCAGTTTGCGCCGGTTCGACCGCGATCAAGAACCGGCTCGGAGTTTCGCTAAACAGCAACGTGATTGGGTCGAGGTCAACCCCATCGAGATTGAGCTGTAACCCCAAGTCGCCGGCAATAGCCATCTCGGCTGCCGCCACCGCTAGCCCGCCCTCGCTCAGATCGTGGCAGGCGCGCACCAAGCCGGAGCGGATCGCGCGATGGAGCGAACGGAACGTCGCTCGCGCCGCTGCCAGATCGACCCGCGGCAAGGCGCCGGCATCGGCAATCATGCCAACTGCGGCGAGATGGCTGCCGGCGAACTCGGCCCGCGTCGCGCCAAGCAGGTAGATCACATCGCCGGGTTGCTTGAGATCCATTGTTACGCACTGGCCAATGTCATGAACGTGGCTCAGGGCCGAAATCAGCAACGTCGGCGGGATAGCCACGCGCTTGCCGTCGGCATCACGGTACTCATTGTTGAGCGAGTCTTTACCGCTAATGAAGGGGGTGCCAAAGGCGACTGCGCCATCGTAACAGGCCGCTGCTGCCCGCACCAATCCGGCCATCCGATCTGGCTGCTTGGGGTCGCCCCAGCAGAAGTTATCGAGGATGGCAGTGCGGTCAGGATCACCGCCGACAGCCACCACATTCCGCAACGCTTCATCAATTGCGGCCAGCGCCATCCAATACGGATCGTGGCGGCCATAGCGCGGGCAAATGCCAAACCCAAGCGCCAAACCGGCTGGGTTACCCGGCACTGGCTTGATCACGGCGGCATCCGACGGGCCGGCAAGATTGGCGCCAACCAGCGGCTTGATCACCGTGCCGCTACCCACTTCATGATCGTAGGTGCGAATGATCCGCTCTTTCGAGGCAATCGAGGGATGCGCCAGCAGCGCCAACAATGCTGCTTCCGGCTGCACTCCGGCGAGCTGCGGCGACTGCGTCAGGGCCGGCGATGGCTCCCAGCGCGCGGAAAGAATGCGCTGTGGACGCCCCTCGTGCAGAAAGTCCATATCCAGATCAACGACAGCTAGGTCGTGATAGTAGACGCGCAACCGGCCATCATTGGTAAAGCGACCGATCGGCGTCGCCTCCACCTCTTCGCCAGCGCAGAGCGTGAGCAGCGCCACCAGTCGGTCGGGCGGCACAGCCAACACCATCCGCTCTTGCGCCTCCGAGAGCCAGATCTCCCACGGCTGCAAACCGGCGTACTTGCACGGCACATGTTCGAGGTGAACCTCGGCCCCCAACTCAGCCCCCATCTCACCCACCGCTGACGACAGGCCGCCGGCGCCACAGTCGGTAATCGCCGAATAGAGCTGGGCATCGCGGGCTTGCAGCAACACATCGAGCATCTTCTTTTCGGTGATTGGATCGCCGATCTGCACTGCGCTGCCCACCTCGCTGGCAGTGGTGTGGGTCAACTCAATGCTGGAAAAGGTCGCGCCGTGGATGCCGTCGCGCCCGGTGCGCCCTCCTAACACGACGATAATATCGCCGGGCTGCGCATTGCGCGGGTGCATGCCGCGCGGAGCCAAGCCAACCGTGCCGCAATAAACGAGCGGGTTAGCGGTGTAGCCGGGGTCGAATAGCACTGCGCCGCCGACCGTAGGAATGCCAAGCTTGTTGCCGTAATCACGCACACCGGCCACCACGCCGCTAGCGATCCGGCGCGGATGGAGCACGCCGGGTGGGGGTGGCGGGGCATCGGGCATGCCAAAGCAGAGCACATCAATATTAGCAATCGGGCGGGCTGAGACGCCTAACACATCACGAATCACGCCGCCAACACCGGTGTTAGCGCCGCCAAATGGCTCAAGCGCGCTCGGATGGTTATGGGTCTCTACCTTATATGACACTTCATAATCGTGGGCAAAGGCGAGGATCCCGGCATTATCCACAAATGCGCTCAACACCCACTGATCATCACGTCCGGCCAGCG
>JANWYE010000072.1 GCA_025057175.1 Chloroflexus sp.
GTTGGTCGAGCAGGCCCAAGAGCGTTTCAAGGCGTATGAAAAAGCCAAAAGCGCGCGCGCCGTCTTGCCCGCACGGTTGGCCGAAACCGAGGCGCGGTTAGCCGGTCTTGACCAACTATTGGCGCTACTGGCAGTAGCTGATGATGCCACTCAGATCGACCTGATCGCTGCTGAGGCCGAAGAGGCCGGCTATGTACGCCCGTCGCCCATCCGCCGCCGCCCACCGCGGTCACGCCCGTTGCAGGTGCGCTCGAGCGACGGTCTGCCGATCTATGTCGGGCGTACTGCCCGCCAAAACGAAGAAGTCACCTTTCGTATCGCTCGTCCCACCGATTTCTGGCTACACGCGCGCAACATCCACGGCGCGCATGTGATTATCCGGGCCGATAACCCGCCCGAACGAACGATCGCCGAGGCGGCGGCATTAGCGGCCTACTATAGCCAAGCGCGCAACGACGCCGCAGTCGAGGTTGATCTCTGCCGGCGGCGGGCAGTGCGCAAAATCCCCGGCGGGCCAACCGGACTGGTCAGTTACCACCCTGAGCGCACGTTGCGTGCCAAGCCACAACTGTGCGGCGAAGTGGTACAAAAGTGGTAGACGGCAGCGCGCTCGCTGTAGTAGTCTGAACTCAAACAACCATCGTGCGGGCAACCGCAGTGCAGATAGGAAGGAGCCGTCTGTGCCGTACATTATCGCAGAACCATGTATCGGTACCAAGGACGCCTCGTGCGTCGCCGTTTGTCCGGTCGATTGCATCTACGAGGGCGAGGATCAGTACTACATCAACCCAGATGAGTGCATTGACTGCGGCGCGTGCGAGCCGGAATGCCCGGTTGAGGCGATCTTCGCCGATGATTCGGTGCCTGAGCAGTGGAAGAGCTACATCGAGAAGAACCGCAAGTTCTTCGGTGCGTAAAAAAATGGCGGGGGGGTACACCCCCCGCCGGCAATAACACAACATCTATGGCCCAAAAACCACCTACAACCGGCGCGAGCTTGTTTTCCGTGCTTCGTATACCGCTTCCACGCTTAGGAGCCAACCAACCGGCAACGGCAGAAACCAACGCCACACCGGCGTGGCAACGCCAATTGCAAGCCATCCTTGAAGTGCAATTGGCCCGTTTCCCGGTTCTTATCCAATTGCGGGCGACATGGCGGCTGCTACGCGAAGAGCGGCCTGACTGGCCATGGCTGCTGCCCCTGCTGGCGATCGTCTTTATCCGCACCTACCAGCGCGAACGAAGACGGATGCGGCGACCGTAATCATTCCTCGTCGCTGATCTCTTCTGGGTCGGCCACCAGATCAAAGCGGGGAATGATTGCGGTGAAGTAGGTATTTTCCATGGTGCGGAAGTAGTATTCCCCCTCCATCCAGCCACGCGGCGACTTGAGCACGCAGAAGCTCTGGTACTCATGCACATCGCCGGGGTTGAGCAGAGGTTGCAGGCCCACCACGCCATCACCGACCACCTCCAGCTCCTCACCAATCGAGTCGTAGATCGTCCAGCGCCGGCTCATCAACTGGGCAGCGCGCCGGCTGATATTTTCGATCCGCACGTTGTAGGCAAAGACAAAGCGCTGCAGCGGCGGGAAGGAATGGCTCGGCAGGTAGTGCGGGCGCACGCTAATGCGGATTCCTTCGCTGAGGCGATAGTAAAAAGGTCGCCGTGTAAACATGGTCGCAGTCTGGGCGCCGGTAGGGACGGGTTTGACGACCATCCCTGCCGGCACGCCATCCTCTACTTCAAGTGCGTGCGGAACCAACTGATCTGCTCTTGGGCGGCATAGAGCTGGTTCTCCTTCAGGCTCAAGCCGTGACCTTCAAGGATGAAGCGAACCATGCGAGCGGGCGCGCCCCGATTGACCAACTGCAGGTGGAAATTCTCGTTCTGCACGATCGGCAAGAAGTCTTCGGTGCCATGGAAGGTAAGCACTGCCGCTTTAACCTTATCGGCGGCATAGCTCGGCGAGTCCTTCACATATTCATTAAGCGCCTTGAAGGGCGGCAAACCTTCCAGATAGGGCGGCAAAATGACCGTACCGAGCTTCCATTCGCTCAGCACATCAATAAACGCGCATTGCGGATTAGCCGCCGCGTAGAGATCGGGATAGCGCACAATACTCTGCAGGGTGAAGTAGCCGCCATACGAACAGCCGGTAATCCCCACCTTGCCCTTCGACGTCCAGCCGCGCGCAATCGCCTGCTGGACGATTTCGGCCTGCTCGTCAATATCGATCTGACCAAAATTGCTATTATCAACCAGCGAATTGAAGACTTCCGGCGTATACCCTTGGCGTCCGGCGACTGGCGTGATCAGCAAGGCAAAGCCAAACGAGGGCAGCAGCGCATAGGGATTCTCGACATTCGCCATCCACTGGTTGAGCATCGGCACATTCGGCCCACCCTCTTGCCAGACAATCAGGCGCACATCCTTAGGCGGGAAGGGGGCATCAGCGGCTTGGATCAAAGTGCCAACTCGCACTTGGCCGTTACGCAGCGTGAATGTTACTGGGTCTTGGCGCAGATTAGCTTCAACCCGCAACTCCTCGTTTAACCATGTTAGGCGATAGAGCGCGGTGCCATCCCAACGCAACCGGTAGATGTCAGGCGGCGCAGTGTACGAGGTGTAGGTAAAGACGATCTGGCGGGTGCTGCTGCTGGTAGCAACCACGTTGAAGTAGGAACCGGCTCGGTCGGCCAGATTGCGCAATTCACCTGAAACGCGGTTATAGTAGTAGGGATGGCGATTACTCCCCACCACACCACGGACGATAATCTCATCAGGGCTAACGAAATCGGCAATACTACCGAATACCACATCAGCGCCCGACAACATCGGATGCTCAAAGGTCTTAGTCAAGCGGAACTGGCCGCTACTGTCGCGGTCGTAGAAGCGGAAGCTGGTGCGCGACGAAAAGCGTGGGTAGTAGACTGGGTGCGTGCGACCCTTGAGATAGGCCGGATGGTGAGCTTTGATCAACAACGCCTGACCGCCCGGCGCCCAATCGTGGGCTTCGAGAATGGGCGCACCCAACACCGGATCGGGGCGAATCACCTGCGTCCGGCCGCTGGCAAAGTCGATAACATAGGTATTGTTATTTTGAATGACCGGATTTTGGCGCGGCGGCAGATTGCCGGTCATGTCGCGATAAATCTCTTCTGAGAAGAGCGAGCCAATGTAGGTGTCGCGCCCCTCAGCATCGGGCACACCGAAGAACGAGACCGCCAACTGGGCCGAGTCGCTCGTCCACGTACTGTTGAGCAGCGCTGAAGCGTAGGGAATGCTGGTGACGTACCGTTCTTCGCCGGTTGTCACGTCATAGAGGAAGAGATTGTACGGTTCGCGAGTCGCTTCAATCACCGTGCTATCATCTTGCTGTTGGAAGAGGAAGCGGGCGAGCAGATCGGGCCGGCGTTGGCGGAATTGGTCGACGCTGCGTTGGATGCGGGCCGGCAGCTTGATCCGGTTGGCACGGGCGGCAACCGGCGGCGGCAGGCCAAGAGTTTGGCGAATGGTAAATGTCTTGAAGCCCTCGGCAGGCGGCTCATCTTCGGCGCCGGGCGGTTCGCGCACGATTAGCCAACTGGTGAGATTGGGCGCTATCGAGATAAAGCCAAAGTTTTGATCGGGTACGCCGACCGGTATAGCGCTGATCGACCCGGTAAACCGATCAATGAAAAGAGCGGCCAATGCATCCTCATTGCCGGTGGCGAAAAAGTTGACCGCCAGCACGCCAAGAGTACTCTCATCTTGCCAACTATACCTGCCGAAACCAAAGAAGGGAAGGGGGACAAGAAAGTCGAAGACCGTCGTGTCAATTGGCACTGTATCACCGGTGGCAATATCGAGGAAGGCCAAACCTTCATTCGAACTGATCAGCACTGCGCCATCATCGGGGCTAATCTCGCTGATTGCCAACGGGTAGGATGCACCGTTCTGCAAACGATCAATCCGCTCAATCTCTTCATCGCTGAGCAGGTTGGGCGGCAGATCCTTCTCGTCGCCGTACTGATTGACATTGACTATATTGTTGCGAATGGGAGCGGCAGTAACAGGAGCGACCAGACCAGCGATAGCAACTAGTACACCAATCCACCATAACTGGCGAGATAGGCGCATACAAGCACTCCTTACGGTTATAAAAAGCGAAGTTCGCTACGTTTTGTATCATAGCAGATAGAAAGGCAAAATGGTATACTACATTCCAACATATTTCAATGATTCCCTTCGGTTGTGGTCACTGGCGTGGCGCTGACGAATTTTCAGACAGCAAGTTACGTCATGTAGAACGTGGCAGTCAATCACCTGTACGCTTCAGAGCGCACAGGTTGGTGAACCATATCTTGCGCTATTGCCGGTGATCAAATGGCATTTGTATGACCTGTAGTGAAGCGCGCGCCCTGCTTGCCGCCGGCATCCGGCCCGGTTCCGGATCAATAACTCAAGCCCGTCTAGACGATCATCTAGCCCAGTGTGCCGATTGTCGCGCGCTAGCTTCCAGCAGCGATCAGGCGCTGCTGGAAGCATTGCTAGCGATGCCGTTGCCAGCGCGGCCTCCAGCGCGGCGACCAGCGCTACGCTATGCGCTGTTTCTGCTGCTCGCCTTGCTAGCCGGTTGGCTTGGCTTTCAGACCGGGCGGGTTGTGTGGGCAGCAATCACGATTAGCCAGAACGTGGCAGCGATGCAGTTGCCCACGCTCGCTCCTCCAGCAGCACCGGCCAGCAGCGCCGTGGCAACGCCGCTGCCGGCATCAACACCCGCCCCTATTCCTACCACTGCCTATGCCCCAATCCAACCCGCGGCGACCGGTGAAACAATCACGGTTGCGCCCTCGCCAACCTCGGCGGCGCTGGAAGTGGCTATCGTTGCCTCGGTGACACCGATCCGGTTGCCGGCGATCGATGGCCGCGCGCCAGTGCCGACGCTGATGCCGACGGTGGGCGTGCGCCTCCCAGAAGGAGACGCCATCCACATTCTGTTGTTAGGCAGCGATCGGCGACCCGGCGAGAGTTGGGCGACCCGGTCCGATGCAATTATGCTGGTGCGAATCGAACCAAGCGCGCGGCGGGTAGCATTGCTCTCGCTACCGCGCGATCTGATCGTTGAAATACCGGGGTATGGATATGGCCGGATCAACAGCGCGACGGTCTATGGCGAAATGAACCCGGCGATTGGCGGAGCCGAGATGGCCCGGCGCACAGTCGCGAATTTGCTGGGATTACGGATCGATCATATTGTCTGGGTTGATTTTACCGGCTTTACCGCTGCGGTTGATGCCATCGGCGGGATTGAAGTTGAACTTGCGCAGGCGATCTACGACCCGGCATATCCAACGATGGACTACGGGATCACGACGGTCTATTTTCCGGCGGGGAAGCAGTGGCTTGATGGCGCGCAGGCGTTGATCTTGAGCCGCACTCGCCATGCTGACAGCGCCTACGCCCGCGAAGCGCGCCAGCAGATGATCGCGCTAGCGATTGCCCGTCGTATCCGCGAACATGATCCGGTGCGGCAGGTTGAGCTAGCGGCGCACGTGACCACAGCCCTGCGCCCGCATATCCGCACCGACCTGAGCGCCGATGAGCTGTTAGGGTTGGCATGGTCGTTGCGCGAAGTCGATTTGGGAGCAATTGAGCGGTTTGCGCTAGGGCCAGATGGGGTATACGAGGGATTGATCGAAGGTGATCCGTATGCGCTGACGCCGCGCCCCGGCGCGATTGCGGCGCTGGTGCAGGAGTTTGTGCGCGGGAAGTAGACGGTTGGGGTTGTTGCCCCTCACCCCCACCACCCCCGCTCCCCTCGTGGGAGCGGGGGTGGTCTCCACCTCGGCCCTCCCCCGCTGGGGGCGGGGGGTACACCTCCCCCCGGAGGGGGGAGGCTGGGAGGGGGGCATCACCCTGCTAGAGAAGGAAAGAGGAGATTACTCGATATGGGTGCCGCCGCCGGCTAGCGCGTGGCTGATGCAAGCTGGAATGCGGGCATCGGCAAGGATGGCGCGCTGCACGCCGCCGGCCAGCGCCTCTTGCGCGCCGAGCAGCTTCTTCTTCATCCGTCCGGCAGCGTAGTCCATATACGCTTCGAGTTCGGCGCGCGGGATGCGGGTAATCAGCGACGCCTCATCAGGAAAATTGCGCAGCAGTCCGGGCACATTCGAGAGCAGGATCAGCGTCTGTGCGCCGAGGGCAGCGGCAATTGCGGCGGCAGCGCGATCGCCATCAACATTGACCGCTTCGCCGGCGGTGGAGCAGGCAATCGGGGCCACTACCGGCAAATAGCCGGCATCGAGCAGCATGCGCAAGAGCGGCACATTAACCTGATCGATGGTGCCGGTCCAGTCATCGCGTAGAATCATCTGGCGGCCCTGCTCGATCACCCTGATGGTTGATTTGCGTTTACCCTCTAGCAACCGGCCATCGAGGCCACTTAGCCCTAGCGCCATCACCCCGCGCATTTGCAAACGCTCGACCAATTGCTTATTGATCAAGCCAGCGGTCGCCATCATAAAAATTTCCAGTGTGCGCCGGTCGGTGTAGCGGCTGGTGTGGCCACCCGGCGAAGTGACAAACCGTGGCGGGTGGCCGAGCGCTTCGGCCAAACGATTGGTCTGATCCGAGCCGCCATGAACGAGCACTAACCGCTCGCCGGCCTGCCAACGCGCGGCAATATCATCACACAGAGCATCATAGTCATTCCCAGCGCTGCCGCCTACCTTCACCACGAGCATAGCCGTTCTCCTGATTTCATCATAGTTGGCAAGAGACAACAACACGCAGGCTCTCAGCGCTATCCATCATACCGTAGAAATGAGAGAGCTACGTTTTTGGGCACATGTAAACTACGCCGCTAACACATTAGCGGCGAGGCATCGTGGGGAATATGAACTGTGAGCGGATCAATCAAATAAGCTCGACTCGATGCCGTATCTGGTTGCTTTGATGTGGCGTTTAGCTCGCTGCGCCTGCTCAACCCAATCGGCCAGTTCCGCGCGAATGTGGATTCGATAAGCGCCCTCACGGATGCGACTGCGCAATTCGGCAATCGTTTCAAAGGGCCGGTAGAACTCGTTATAGATGCTGCCCAGTTGCCAAAAATGATGCGTATCGCTGCCGGCAACGACAGGGCAGTCAAAAGCTTGGCCCGCCAGTTCTACTTGAGTGCGCACAGCCTCGCCAAAACGCCATATATCTTTGGCATTGAGATCTAGCCCATCGAACCGCGCTATGAGGGATGGGTCAACGCGGGTCAAATCACGCTTAGGGCGAAACGGATGGGCAAAAATATTCATTAAGTCTAGCCCATCCTGTTTTGCAAAGAATTCCGGCAGCGTCAACAAGGTTTCGGGAGTGCGGTGATCGCGCACGCGGTGATAGAAGGCCAGCACATCGTCGCGGGTGCCAGACACCAACAGGTGCGGGCCTTCTTTCACTTCAACTTCCACGCCGGGATAAAAACGCACCCCGTTCACCAGATAGTAAGCCCCATTGTAGGGATACCGTTCATCGAGCGCCGGATAGATACCCTCGTAACCACTGCCGTCGAAATGGTCGGTGATGATAATCGCAAACATCCCTTGCTCGCGAGCGCGCTGAGCAGCTTGACCAAAAAAATCGTGGTCAAAGGGGATGTTTTTGGACAAACAGGTATGAAAATGAACATCGACTCGCATATAAATCCTGTTTTAGCCTGAAATTCGCGGGCCTAACACGAGCGCAGATACGAGCAAGAACAATGAACCAAGTAGAAAGAGCATATCAGCAGGACGAACCCGCAAATATGCTAGTCGCAGGCGTTTTGCGTCAGGATGGGCAAGGGCGTATGAATAACCGCGAATTTCGAGACTTTCCACAGTCGTGCGGATGCGCTTGGCAGTATTGAGGATCATTGGATAAAACGCGCGCACGACGATTTTGAGAATATACGCCAATTGGCGCAGGCGCAACAAGCCGGGGTGGTCTGGCTCCTTGCTGCGCAACCGATAGGCATTGATAATGTTATGGTACTCTTCCAGCAAGATCGGAATCACGCGATAGCCATACGAAACGCCAAACGCAAATTGCTGCGGCATGCCGATCGACAACAGCGCATCGGCGAAGCGATCGGGATCGAGCGCAGCAAAGACCGCGATGCTGGCCAGCGAAACAATAATCAGCTTGAGCAATAAGATGCTCAACGACCAGAACACTGTCAAGTCACCGCCGAACAACAACGCGATGATGCCCCAGCCCAGCAGATCGCTGAAGACGCCAAACGCCAGCATAAACAGAATGAATCCATTCACCCGCGCCGCCAATGCCACAACACCCACCAAGAGCAATATGCCAATCAAGGCGATGCGATCATAGACAAACCAAGGCACAATGGCAAAGATCAGATACCACGCCAACAAGACGCGCGGATCGAGGCGCGCCATGAATGTTTGGCGGTTGCCATACACCGATTTCACAATTTCGCGCCGCACAGAGGCGAGCGAGATCTTCTCCTTAATTGCTTCCCACACAGTTCACCTCGCTGCCAGAAATGCTGCCATCGTCTCGACCGATAGATGCACTGGTTGAATGGCCAGCGCGTTGCTCAGGCGCACGACTTGCGGCGGATAGATGCGCGCTTCGTGGATCAATGCCTCATTCCCAAACACATCGGCAGGCGCGGCATCGGCCAACACGCTGCCGTTCCGCAAGACAACGACGCGGGTGGCCCACTCGGCAACCAATTCCATATCGTGCGTCGCAATGACGACCGTATCTACCCAATCGTGCAGTTTGGCCAGCATGGCGATAATCTGCTGCCGATTGGAAACATCTAAGTTTGCTGTCGGCTCATCGAGCAACATAAGCTTCGGGCGCATACACGCGCCAATCGCCAGCGATGCGCGCCGCATCTGCCCGCCACTGAGCAAGCGTCCATCGCGCTCTTGTATCTCGACGAGATTGAAATCAACGAGCGCCTGATCAACTATCGCTGCCCAGTTTGGCACACGGCGTTCTTTTAGGTAATAAGCAACATCACCGCGAATACTATCCTCGATAAACATCGCTTGCGGGTTTTGATAGACCAGCGCAATCGTATCGGCTAAGCGTTCAGGCGAGTCGTTCGCAATATCACGGCCATACACTAGTACCCGGCCACGTTTTGGCCGTTCGAGGCCGGCCAACATCTTAAGCAGCGTTGATTTTCCGGCGCCATTCCCACCTACCAATGCAATGCGTTCACCCTTGCGCAACCGCAGATTGATATTGTTCAACACGGCGCGGCGCTCGCCTTCCATCAGTTCGTAGAAATGAGACACCCCCTCAAACGCCGCCACCTCCACCGGCTCGCTCGGCGCGCTAAACCGGCTGCTGGCCACATGGTTTGCCTCACCATTACGGCTGGCAGCATACGGCTGAAACACCTGCACGCCTTCCTCAAGCCGGATAGGGATACGTTCTAACTGGCAACGGTAGCGCGCCACCATCGTCTGGGCAACACGGGTCACTTGTGGCACAAAAATATGATGGCGCGCCAACTCTTCCACGCGCATCAACGCCTCGCGCACCGGCAGATGCCAAGCAACGGCACCCTCGACCAACAGCGCGACGGTGTCACAATAGTTAGCGATGAATTCGGGATGATGTTCGATCACGACAATCGTCTTGCCGTACTGTTTGTGAAGCGTATGCAGCCGCTCATAAACAGCTTCGGCATTGACCGGGTCGAGTTGCGAGATCGGCTCGTCAACTACGATAATGCTGGGATCGAGGGCCAATGCGCCTGCCAAAGCCACGAGATGCTGTTCACCGCCGCTCAACTCCCACACAATCCGTTCGCTCAGATGGCTAAGGCCAAGTTGCTTCAGCGCAGTGGCAGCGCGCTGGCGATAGTCGGCCATCCCGTAGTTGAGCGGCGCAAAGGCAACATCTTCCCATACCCGCGGCTTCACCAACTGGCTCTCAAAGTCTTGGTACACATACCCAACTTGCCGGGCCAGCTCAGCGACGCGCGTTTCCAGCGTATTCACACCGTTGACCAACACCGTGCCGGCGAAGTCGCCTTGAAAGAAATGGGGAATGATGCCGGTCAGCAACCTGCACAGCGAGGTCTTGCCCGAACCATTATTCCCGATTAAGGCCACAAACGAGCCTTGCGGAATCTCAAGACTGAGATTCCGCAAAACGGGACGAGCGGCGCCGGGGTAGGTAAAGGTGACGTTCTGGATCGAGATGGTCATGCGGCAGACTTTTTGTTATTGGCTACGAAGAGCACAATCGCAGCGATCGCGGCAGCCAATGCAATGCCGACCCAAATCCACCACTCGCCGATACTATCGAGAAATTCAGGTTCCCACTCGATAATGCTGAAGCCCAACTCTGCGAGGATAGCGATCAGGCCGGCGACAAAGACGGCAACAATGCCAACCCCCCACAACGGCGCAAAGGATTGGGCCGGTTCCTGCGGATCGCGAGGCTTCATGCCCAAGAGTGGCTCAAGCTTGCCGTACAACCGCGGCGCGAGCCACATCGCCGGCAAAGCGCCGAAGATCACGCCGGTCACGATATACTCAATCAGGAAGTCAATCCCCTCGACAACCAGAATGCTTTCGGGCAACCCTTCCACCGCCTCAAACTCGGCTACGCCAATTGCCACCTTGGTAATATCGATTAAGGTGGCAGGAAGTTCGATGACGAGATAACCAACCAACCCGGCAATGAGCACTTGGAAGGAGTTTTTCGGGTCGCGGGCAATGGAAGCGGCAACCATTAGGCCGATAGTAAACAGGACCACCTCTTCAAACTCACCCAAACCACCAAACTCGCCCAGCACGAGATCAGCAAAGATCAGTTCGCCGATCGGCGCGGCCAGCGCCACCCACCAGTTGTTGAACAGGATGGCGAGCACGAGGGGCACGAAGAAGAAGCTCGAGATGCCAATCTCAAGCGGGCCGATCTCTAATTGCGGGATGATCTCGGCAACGAGATTCTCTAGCCCCGATAGAGCGAGCATCAGAATAAACGCCATCGTAACGCCGGCTTGATTACGCGACTTACTGTAGGTCTGGCTGACAACCGACATGGCCATCTCCTTATTCAACGCTTGCCGTGGATGGCAATTATCATTCCATGTTTGCATTTACGTTTCTTTAACCTAAAGTAAAGAGAATATTAAGCAAAAGAAGCAACTGTATAACCTGCAACTATTCACAAGCAACGCCCTGCTATCCTTAGATCGCGCATCGCAATACCATCGGATAGCCATCGCTCATAGTGGAGGCTTGTTGCTGTGCTCAGCAACGAACAGATGATCATAATGTATCGCTGACATCTGCTATGGTAGCCTTGCATGGCCGAGGTTGGCAAGGCATCTCCGCAAATCCAGTACGACAGGTTACGTCGAACAAGGCTGGTAGGGCAGATATTAGCGTGGGAGACATTGGCGAGATCGGAGCCGAAGACCGTAGTGAAATGTAGGCACATTGGGTTGCAGCCTGAAGTTCAGATGTTTGGCTGCCCAACGGGCCGCATAACACACTTCCCGATTTCTCAGCAATTTCTCTAACAACTATCGCTACGGTAATGGTACGATGCGAGTATGAGACAGCTACCCTTCCTTATCCTATTCTTTTTACTTATGTCAATCTCTTGCACGCCAACACCGGCCACGATGCCGGCAAGCGTAGCGGGGCCTCAGACCGCCGTTGGAGCTTCGGCAACGCCAGTGCTAATGCCTTCGCCAACGCAACCACCATCACCAACTGCGACGCCAGCGCGGGTAGCGCAAGCCGCGCCGCCGCCGGTGAGCGATGCAGCGGCTGAACCGGCGCCGCGCGGGCCAACTGCGACGCCAAGCGCCATTCCCACGCCTACGCCACGCCCACCGGGCACGCCACCGCGCGTTGGGATTCAGATCGGACACTTACGCTCGCACGAATTGCCTGAGGAACAGGCACATTTACGCACCTCGACGGGCGCGCGTTGGAATGGGTTAACGGAAGCGCAAGTGAATGAAGCGATCGCAGTGCGCGTTCGCGACATACTGGCGGCAGCAGGGGTGGAAGTCGATCTACTGCCGGCCACGGTGCCGCCTGCCTACGATGCCGATGCGTTTGTGGCGATCCATGCCGATGGTTCGACAGAAGGGGCGCGAGGGTGGAAAATCGCCACTCCATGGCGCGCATCGGCGGCAAGCCGGGCATTACTCGCAGCGGTAGCTTCGACATACGGCGCTATCACCGGCTTGCCGGAAGATCGGAATGGCATCACGATCAACATGCGTGGTTATTATGCCTTTAACTATCGCCGCCACAGCCACGCCATTGCGCGCACGACGCCGGCCATTATCATTGAAACCGGCTTCCTGACGAGTGCCGCCGACCGCGAAATTATTGTGGAACGACCCGATCTAGCGGCGCGCGGGATTGCGGAAGGCATTTTGAAGTACCTTCGGCAGCGTGATCCGAACGACGGCGCAGCGTTGCTGCCGCCAGATTGGCCCATCCTCTACACTAGCGCCGAGACCGCGATACGGGCCGCGCCCACAGACACCGCGCGGATCGTTGCGCGCGCTCCGGCTGATAGCCGCGTCTTTGTGTTTAACCGCGAGGGTGAGTGGTATGAGGCGCTGGTGCGGGTTGGCGATACGCGATACGTGGGGTGGTTGCCGGTCGAACAGACTCGCCCGGCCACCCCGAATGACACCCCATCACCACCGCCTGCCGAGCCGCCGGCGACAAATCCGTGACCGTGCTGGCGCGTTATCGTTGCACAACCGGCACATCTACCCGATACAGCGGGCGAGCAGTGACCGGCGTGAGCGGATCGCCTAACAGTAAGAAGGTGTATAACAACTCACGCGGCGCACTGCTGGCCATGAGTGCAGCATAGCCGGCAGCCACAAGCTGGCCAAGCGGCGGGTGTGGCGGGCCGGCCCACAGCGCCTCGACGAAGCCAAGCAGCAATTGGCGATGGCCATTGGCCACGCCAAAACCACTCGAACTCCACGTCGCGACAGCGCCACCGGATGGGTTCAGCACGAGCGCTTCATCAATCGTCGTGCCACGGAACGAGGGATGCTGGAACGCACCGGTGAGACAGGTCATACTCAGCACAACCGGCCACGCCGGCGCATTGCGCAGATCGGTTGCGGTATCAACATTCAAGAGAAATGGATCGACGATCCCAACTTGGGTAAACGCCCACTGAAACTGCAAACCATGCCCGGCGTAGACCAGCAGACCGGCGCCTTGGTTGAACGCGGCGAAGGCTTGCTCACGCGCGGCCACGGCATCGGCAATGCGCCCAGCCGGCCCGGCTGGATCGTAATACACGCGGGTGGCAGTGGTTTGGGCAGGCTGGCGCGCAATGGCCTCATCGAGCAGCGCGGCAAAATCGCCGGCAGTGTCAGGATTATCGGCAAGGTAAACCGCATGGCGCTGCCATATCCCGCGGCTCTGCTCGTAGGCCAGCAGTTTAGCGACCAGATTGCGCAATTCCGTCTCAGTTTTCACCGGCAGGCGCCCAATCCACACCTCAGGCTGAAAGAGACTCTCGGCCAGCGGGTCATCGCCATCGAGCTGGGCAAAGCAGGTCTCGCAAGCGGTTTCGCCTAGCCACGGATCAACCTCGGCCAAATAGGGCGGGATAAGGCTGGGCCAGCCATATCCTAAATAATTGCGCGGATCGGAACTGCCATCACCCACTAGGATCACAGCTTCCGGCTTAGTTGACCACGTTGCCACTGCATAACGGAGAAACCGGCGAATTGCGTTTGGATCTGGCTCACCACCACTCCACCCAGCAAAGATGTCTTCAACTGCAAGCGCTACCGGCGACCAGCCTTGCGCCCGCCGGTGGTTCAGCAGGGGATCGAGCGCCGCCAACAAGGCGCGCGGCGCGATGTAGACAGCGCGCGCACTGCGAGGTGTGGTGAAATCGACCGGTTGATGGCGCGCAACGACCGGGGTGTGCAGCGTGGCGGTACCGGTGACTAGGTAGCGGCGTGGCGCAGGCGCATCATCGGCAAACGCTGTGCCGCTAAACAACAAGCGCACCGGCTGCTGTGGATCAGTCACGTCATACACTGCAACGCCGGCGGCCACACCGGGTAACGAGTAGGAAAAGCGACCGGCTTGGCCGCGGAATATGGCACCCTGTGCGGAAAAGGTCGCCTGCGCTGGCGCATCGAAGAAGACCCGATCGAGATAGACGCGGTCGATGCCCGCCACCGGGTCGAGGGTGAGGGTGAGCGCGCTGGTTGGCGCAGGCAATGTAACCGTAGCGCGATACATGCCGGCACCGCTCCACGTGATCGTTGTATTCCAACCGGAAGGAGTGGCCAGTTGTACACGATGATTGCCATTATGTTTGGCCAGCGTGGCCAATTCGAGCGTAACGCTCATTGCGCCGCTAGCGGCAAAGGGCAAGAGCGAAGAAAGCGCCAAGGTTGTGCTGACCGGTGAACCGGCCACCGCACTGAGCTGGCGGCTAAAGAAGCGATCGCCATCAAAACCAGCCAGTGTTGATTCGTAGATGATGGGTGACTCAGGTAGCCAAACGCCGGCCACCCGAATGGTGGCCGGTTGATCGCCGGTTTGTGGCTGTGCGGTTCGCGTGCCCATCAACGAGGCAACGCTTGATTCAACCGTGAGCCAATAGCGATCGGTTGCCGACCAGCGATCACCGGGTGGCGGCGCATAAAAGCGAATGGCAGTCACTGTGGCGCCACTGGTAATGACTTCCAACGGGAACAGCATACCGGCGCGTTGGAGACGCAATCGATCAGGCGAGATGGCATTGAGATCAAGGCCAAGCGCGCGTAGGGTTTCGGCACTGATCTGTTGGATGCCTTCAGCAGCGACATCAATTGTCCACGCGACGCGCGCAGCTAGCGGGTCAGGGGTGGAGACACTAGCGAGTTGCGGAGAGGATGCACTAGCTACCGGCGCCAGCGATGCCCCGGCGATGAAGGCGGTGAAGCTGAGCGCTAAGCGCGGCTCGTCACCGGCGAGATAACGGGGCGCGATCTCGTAGAGGGCTGAACGGACACCTCGTTGGTAGCCCTCGCCAAGCAAGCGCAGCGGAGCGGTAGGCGGATCGGGCATAAAAGCCGGCAACGGCGGGCGAAACTCGCCGTCTATTTCCATCTCCGGCAGTGTTGGCAGCGATAGCGGTTCGGCCAATGGCTGGTCACGTAACGCGCGGATCACCGGCGCAGCCGGCGCATCTGTGGCAAAGTAGAGCAAAAACCGCTGCGGTTCGCGGGAATTGGTCAATTGCCAGTACACTGCAACACCGCCGGATACCGGCTGCAACACCAAGCCAGCAGCCGGCTGCGCCAGCGCAACCGGCGCAGCCGAGACGAGCAAGGCGGCAAGGGAGAGAAAGCAGAGCAGAAATCGCCGCATTGGATCCTAATTCCTAACGATACGACTGCCGGCGCAGCAACGCACCCAAGCCAATGATAACAAATGCTAACCCGATCAAGGTTAGGAATGAGCGGGCAGGATTACCAGCCGTTTGTGGCAAGGATGATGGCGGCACAACCGGCGGAGAGCCAATCGTTGCGCTACTGGTATTGTTATCGGTTGTAATCTCGACACCGCTCGTGCGCACACTTGCGATATTGAC
>JANWYE010000073.1 GCA_025057175.1 Chloroflexus sp.
TGATGGCCAGCAAGCATATTCGCGCTGACTTCAATTTTGCGTGGCCGACTGCTGAAATTGCGGTGATGGGGGTTGATGCGGCAGTGCGGATCATCTTCCGCAAAGAGCTGGCCGAGGCTGATGATCCGGCTGCACGCTTGGCCGAGCTGGTGGAAGATTACCAGAACCGGTTTGCGAACCCGTATGTTGCCGCTGAGCGCGGTTACATTGACGCCGTGATCGAGCCGCGCGAGACGCGCCCGGCCCTAATTCGCGCCCTGCGTCTAGCCCGCACCAAACGCCAGAGCTTGCCAGCGCGAAAACACGGTAATATTCCGTTATGACTCAGTGTGATTGCGCTTGAGATCTGGTAACACGTTTGTTGATGGCTGTGCTATCATAGATGTATTGTATCAATATGTAGAGACGTTGGAAGATTATGTCTCTAGCGCTGGCGGTTTTGTACCGCGATGCTTAGATGTTCAGTGCTCGCAGGGTGGAAGATAGGCATGAGTGATGCAGAGGGCGCGGCAGAACAATTGATCGAATTGCGCCTACCAAGCCGGTTAGGATATGAACGGATCGCGATGGATACGGCAGCGGCGCTGGCGCGGCGAATGGGTTTTGCCAATGATCGAATTGATGCTCTGCGCACAGCGATTGGTGAAGCAGTAACGAACGCGATCGAGCACGGCAATCAGGCTGATGCTGCGATGAAGGTGGTGGTCGTACTGACGGTGCGCCCCGATGAACTGATCATCAGTGTGTCAGATCAAGGTCGAAAGGCTCTCGAGATCGAACAAACCAAAACGCGCCCTCACATTACTGATGCTTTTCAACGCGCTGATAAAGGTGGTTGGGGCATCTGGTTAATGCGTGAGTTAATGGATGAAGTAGAATTTACGCTGGCACCCGGTGGTGGTAATCAAGTGCGGATGGTCGTCCATCTTGAACGTTCACCGGTTCGTGACCAATAGGCCGGGACAATATGCAGATCATCTTTCCCAGTATTCTCGGCTATGAAGTGATTGCACGCGATGCGGTGGCGGCGCTGGCGCGGCGATGTGGCATCTCGTCAGAACGTGTCGAAGATGTGAAGACAGCGTTGTGCGAAGCCTGTACGAACGCCATTGAGCACGGCAATCGATTGGATCCGCGGCGGAAAGTGCAGGTAGTTTGCGCTGTTGATGAGCAACGCTTTGTCATTGAGGTGCGTGACGAGGGAGGTTTGTTGCCGATGTTGCCGCGCAAACCGATTCATTGGTCGCTCGATCAGCGTACCTCGTTGCGCGGCATGGGCTTAATGTTGATCGTGACTCTCACCGATGAGGTGAGCGTCGTTGCTGACCCGAATGATGGCACACGTATCCGGCTCGTGTTTTACCGTGATCCGGCGGGTAACGGTGCGAGTGTCTCGCAGTGACGCTGGATCAAGGTGGATGATGAGGAGCGATCGATGCTAGAAGACGAGTTGACCGTCAATATTCGCCATCGCGACGGGGTGGCGATTATCGACCTGATCGGCGATGTGACCACCTTCGCCGAAGAGAAGATCAATGGCGCGTACCGGCAGGTGACGGCGAGGGGCGATCGGTTTATTCTGCTCAATTTTCGCCAAAATGATTACATCAATAGCGCGGGGATTGCCATTCTCATCGGGATTGTCACCGAAGTGAATCAGAATGGCCAGAAGCTGGCGGTAAGCGGGTTGTCACCACATTTTCAAAAGATCTTTCGCATGGTTGGGTTGGCACAGTACGCCGAGATCTATCAGACGGAAGAGGAGGCGCTCAGCGCGTTTAAGCGGCTGGGGTCGGTGGAATAGCTAGTTGCACTAGTTTCATTTGTGTAGTGTTAGCCCTCTGGTTACATGCGCCGGAGGGCTGTTTGTTTCCGCCTTCTTGCGCGCATGGGGTTACTCATCTACTGCCGCAATCGCTTCGGCCAACTCAGCGGGTGTGACGACCGCATTGCCCAATCGTCGCACGACGAGCGCCGCCGCAATGTTAGCTAACGCCGCCGCTGTGCGGCCACGGCAACCGGCCGCGAGCGCAAGCGTGGCGACAGCGATAAAGGTGTCGCCGGCGCCGGTGGTGTCAAAGACCTCGCTTACCCGGTGGGCAGGCAGTTGTTGGTACGGTTCGTCATCGCCGATCAGCGCCAATCCGGCCGGGCCGCGAGTGACAATGACCAGCCGCGCAGCGAGTTCGCGATAGAGGCGGGCAAGTCCGGCAGCCATAGCCGCGTCGTCAGGCAGTGGTGTGCCTAGCGCCGCCGCCGCTTCGGCATCGTTGCAGCGAAACAGGTCGGCATGGCGGTAGTAGTGTGAATTGCCTTGTGCGTCAACCGCGAAGATCACGCCATGCTGCCGGCAGCGTTCGCGCACTGCCGCCACCACCTGCGGCGTGAGCAGCCCCTGTTGGTAGTCGGAACAGATCACTGCATCTGCCATAGGAAGGTGACGGTCGAGCGCAGCAATGACAAGTTCCTCTTCGGCAGGAGTAAGCGGGCGGCGGTCGAGCCGGTCGAGGCGGGCGACTTGCTGCGGCAGACGGGGAGCGGCGTCGGCTAGAATCCGGGTTTTGCGGGTGGTAACGCGATCGGCGATTGTGATCACGCCGCTATGATCAATGCCCGCTGCCCAGAGGAGATCACGTAAATGCGCGCCTTCCTCATCGTTTCCCACAATGGCGATCAAGCTGGCCTGCGATCCAAGCGCCACTACGTTGCGGGCTGGGTTGGCCGCGCCGCCGAGAATGGTCTCTCGGCGCAGAAATTCGAGCACAGGGATCGGCGCTTCGCGGGAAAGGCGGGTCGCTCTCCCGTAGAGGTATTCGTCAAGCGTAATGTCACCCACCACGACGACTCGCTTTCCGGCGAGGATGGAGGGGTGGGGTAGGTCGAGGTGGCGTGAAGAGCCGGTCATATTGGTGCTAGGCAGTGCTAAACGGGTGTTATCAACAAAGTGACACCCCCCCTAGTACCCCGCTCCCACAAGCGGGAGCGGGGTACTAGGGGGTAGCGGATAGGTATTTCGTTACCCGCCGAGCACGGCATCGCGGAAGCGCTGCATGCCGATCCGGATCTCTTCGCTGCTGGTTGCATACGACAGGCGCAGGTAGCCGGGTGCGCCGAAGGCTTCGCCACCTACACAGGCAATGTGCGCCTCTTCAAGCAGGTAGAGGTTCAGCTCGTCGCTGGTGGCGCAGATTTTGCCATTGCGCAGCGGACGGTTGAGCAACGCGCTGACGTTGGGGAAGACGTAGAACGCGCCGTCGGGCACAGTGCAGGTCACACCGGGAATCTCGGCCAGCAGTTCGAGAATGAGATCACGCCGGCGCAAGAACTCGGCGGTCATCGCCGCCACAGTGGCCTCAATCTCAGGGTTGGGTGTGTACGCCGCTAGCGCCGCATCCTGCGAGATGCTTGAGGTATGGGTGCTAGTATGGCTCTGAATCGCCTTAATTGCTTCGATGATCGGTTGTGGGCCGGCAACGTAACCGACGCGCCAACCGGTCATTGCGTAGGCTTTAGCCGCGCCGTTCACTACTAGCGTGCGGTCGGCCAGATCGGGCGCAATGCGGAGCAGGCGGGCATACGGCACATACGAGATCGCATCGTAGATCTCGTCGGTGATGATAATCGCCGAATGATCGCGCAACACCTCAGCCAGCGCTGCTAGCTCCTCGGCGCTGTACACTGCGCCGGTCGGGTTCGAGGGCGAATTGAGCACCACAATGCGGGTGCGCTCGCTCAGGCTAGCGCGCAGTTGAGCGGGTGTCAGCTTGAAGCCGGTCTGCTCAGTGGTTTGTGGAGTGATGGGAGTTGCGCCGGCGAGTTTGGCTTGCTCAACATAACTAACCCAGTATGGAGCAGGAATGACCGCCTCATCACCTTCATCACAGAGCGCCTGAAAGGCGAGGTAAAGAGCTTCTTTCGCGCCGGTGGTGACGGTCACTTGGTTGATGCCATACGTAATGCCTTGATCGGCAGTGACGCGGGCAGCCACGGCTTTGCGCAGCTCAAGCGTGCCGCCGGTAGGTGTGTAGTGGGTATGATTAGCGTGAATGCCGGCAATAGCAGCCTGTTTGATCGGTTCGGGCGTATCGAAATCGGGTTCACCGACACTGAAGGAGATGACTTTGATCCCGGCGGCGCGCATCTGAGCGACGCGGGCAGTCATTGCCGCAGTAGCCGAGGCTTCAAGCGCAGCAAGGCGGCGGGCGAGGCGATATTCGGTTTTTGCAGACATTGAACGCTCCTGTCTGGTCGTGTTATGGGTGCGCGCAGACATCAAGTGTCGCAGGTACAATTAACCCGATTATACCAGAGACGGGTACATTGTGGCGACGCGCGTCCTGTTGGGTATGGCCACGGGGTAGGGTGGGTCGCGCACTTGCTCGATTGTGGCGGGTCAGAGATGTCTGGTATGACACCATAACGGGCATATTCTTGCACTGCCCAATAGATCGCACGCGGTGTGCCGTCAGGATGGACAAAATTCCACGCATCGGGGTACGAACGGGTCAGAAAGGGTGTGCTGAATTGCCAGAGGATGGTCGCCTCTAGCCATGGGTAGCGCCGCGACTGCTCGTAGGTAGCGATCGTCCAGCGCAGACGATCAGCCGGGCGCACTGCGCCACTCCAGCGTGGATGGTCGTTGTAGCCGCCCTCGGTAATGATGATCCGCTTGTCGGCGCCGCCAAGCCGGTCGAGCAGCTCGCGCACCAGCTCGATGCGGCGAAAATTGACCCGATCGAGGGCTGGCGCAGCATCAGGCGGTTCAAGCCCGCCGTAGGCATGGACGGCCCACATATCGAAGAAGGGAAACGCGCCGGCATCGGCCAGCGAAGCAAGGAATTGCATGTCGTCCATGCGCAGCGCGCCGTTTCCGAGACTTGGGCCGGGCGAGAGTGCGCCAGCGATGACGATAGCGTCAGGGGCGACGGCCTTAATCGCCGGATAGGTCTGCTTGAGCAGATCAGTGTATGCGCCGGGGTCGGGTGGGCGTTCGCCCCACTCGAAGCGTAGGTTTGGTTCATTCCAGATCACGATATGGCGCACCCCTTGCGGCGCGTAGCGGGCGGCGAATGCAGCCGCGAAGTTGGCAAAATCGGCAAAGTGGTCACGATCAAGGTAGCGGTCGGTTGTATCGGGTGGGCGCGCCCACGCCGGCACGATGTCGAGCCGGGCGACCACCTGCAACCCTTGCGCGCGGGCATGAGCGATCACCATATCGGCCCCAGCCCAATCGAAGCCGTAACGTGAACGAGGTTGAATGTACGCCCACGGAAAGAGTTCGACGATCCAACTGGCTCCCATCTCGTTGATTTGCGCGAGGGTGCGGCGAATGTAGCCTTCGTCACCGATGCCGGTCAGACGGGTATGAACGCCGATCAACGGGTTGGTGGTGATAACCGCGCGCGGTGGTGGCAGATCAAGCGGGCGGGGAAGGCGCGGGAGCAGAAATTGCCCGCTTGCCAGCAGGATCAGAGCGAGAGCGAGTATCGTGCGGTAAGGCATACGAGCGTTTGGCAATCGGCGCAGCGGTGTGACAAGGTGGCGCTTGTAATGACAGGGCGCATCGGCATTGTACCATTGGCCCAGCTTGAAATGCAGCAGTATTGGTTGCGAATATTGCGAACGCTGTCTGTGGTCTCTGGGTGGCTTTTGGTAGATGAGTGATTGATCTGGAGGACGGCGGCTCGCCCCCTGCCTCCAGTTGCTTTCCAGATACCCGCCGGCAGCCCGTGTCCCTAGCACACTGGAAGATGGAGGCAATTTTTGCTAAGCGCGCTGATGATCCTGTGAACGGTCGGCGAGGCGAGTTGTGATGGCAATCGGTATCTCGCGAACCGTGTGCAAGAGCTGTTCATCTGCCTTGCGCGGCCATACTAACCGTGCTATAAAGATGTAGGTTGTTCATTTTTGCACATTGAATAGCGACAGGAAACACACAGCTATGCGGATTGTGATTGCAGGCGCCGGCCCGGCCGGAATGGTGGTGGCCCGGACGATGGTTGAGCGTGGCCACGATGTTATCGTGCTAGAGAAGCGGAATGTGCCCGGCGGCAAGGTGTCGGCATGGCAAGATGCCGATGGCGATTGGATCGAGAGCGGGTTGCATGTCTTTTTTGGCGCGTATCACAACTTACTTGCCTTCCTTGAACGATATGGCCTAGGCGATACCTTCAATTGGAAGCCGGCTGAGATGATCTTTGCCTCCGAGCGTCATGGGCTGGCTCCCATCCGCTTTGTGCCGTGGTTGCCAACCCCCTTTAACGGTCTGGCTGGTGTGTTAGCCTTCAAGCCATTGTCGTTAGGCGATAAGCTGCGCATGGGGTTGGGGCTGATGCGCGTGATCTTTGGCGATCAGAAATACGTTGACGAGCAGGATAACGAGACCTATGCCTCGTGGCATCTGCGCCATGGGATGGGCCAGCGCGCGCTCGATGAGGTGATGCACACAATGGCACTGGCGCTCAACTTCCAACGCGCCGATCGGGTGTCGGCCAAGTTGCCGTTGACGGCGATGCTCCATTTCGCGCACGAGAAGGAAGCGCCGCGCATGGCGCTGGTGAAAGGGTCGCCGGACACTAACATCTGGCGCCCATTGATTGCTCAGATCGAGCGGCTTGGTGGCCGGGTCGAGTTGAATGCGCGGGTAGCGGCGATTGAATACGATGCCGAGAATAATCAGGTGAGCGGCTTTAGGCTCGACGATGGCCGCCTGATAACTGGCGATGTCTATGTCTCGGCAATGCCGGTGCATAATTTACGTAAGGTTATCCCGCCAGCGCTGCGCGAGATGCCGTACTTTGCCAATTTGAGCCATCTAAAGGGTTCGCCGGTCATTACTATGCAGCTCTTCTTTGACCGTCGGATCGCCGGAGTCGATAATCTGCTCTTCAGTGCCGGCACTCATCTCAGCGTCTATGCCGACATGGCGATGGTAGCGCCAGAGTATCACAAAGGTGAACGGAGCATCATGCAATTTGTGGTGGCGCCGGCTGCCGAATTGATCAACCTACCCGACGATGAGCTGGTGCAGTTTGTGATGAGCGAGTTTGTCCGCTTGCACCCAATTGCGCGCGAAGCTAAACTGCTCAAGCATACGATTGTGCGGATCCCCAATTCGGTCTATCAGGCGCTGCCGGGCGTTGATAAGTACCGGCCCGATCAGGCGACGCCAGTGCGGAACTTTTTCCTTGCCGGCGATTACACTCGCCAGCACTTTCTCGCTTCGATCGAGGGGGCAGTCATTAGCGCCAATCGCTGTGTCGAGCGCATTACCGAAGCGCAAGCGCGTGGCGATTTGATGCTGCAACCGCAGATTCTTGCCGCAGCCGATTGAGACATCCCGTATACTGATGGTAGCACATACCCCACGACCCGCCCTGTCGCGGGCGGGCTGTGGATTCGGATTAGCGGTTGTCTATCTGCTAAAGGGCCGCTATGCTCGCTATCGACACCTTACTTAATGGTCATTACCGCATCACCGTCGCGCTCGATGCCTATCCCGACGCCGCGTTGTACCGCGCGATTGATCAACGCTCATCGCTGCGCGTGTTAATTACCGCTTTACCTCAACCTAATCAATCAGCGGTTGATGATGTCTTGCGGCTAGCGCAGGAGCTGGCGCAGGTTCATATGCCGGGGTTATTGGCGCTGCGCGACTATTTCGCTATCGATCAGGTGTGCTATCTGGTAGCTGATGATCCCGGCGGCGCTGATCTGGAACGGTTCGCGCGCGAACGTGGTTCGCCACTGCCTGAAAGCGAGACGTTGGCGATTGTTGATCGTCTGTTGCAGGTGCTTGAGCGATTGCATGAGCATCAGCCGCCGCTCTTACTTGGCGATCTACGCACCTGCGATCTGTGGTCGTCGCCGGAAGGCGGGTTAAATCTGGCGCCCTTTGCTTGCGCGCGCCACGTTGGGTTTGAAGCCACGCCCTATCGCGCGCCTGAGCTGTACGATCATGCGGTTGAGCCGGCGCAGGTTAGTGACATCTACGCCATTGGCGCTGTGCTCTACCACTTGCTAACCGGTTGGCCGCCACCGCCGGCCAATCAGCGGCAGGCGGGCGTGCCGCTCAATGCGCCGCGCGCGCTCAACCCGCAGGTTTCAGTGCTGGCCGAGCAGCTCACGCTGCGGGCTTTAGAACTCAAACCGGCTAATCGCTATCAGCGCGTGAGCGAGATGCGCAGTGCGCTCGAGACGGTGCGGCTGATGGCTGGGCGGCCAATGGGGGCTACTGCGCCGATCGAGAAGCTGGCCGCGTCGGTAGCGCCGGCTCCGGTTGCTCCATCGCCGGCTACCCCTAATCTGCCACCCGCACCGGCTCCGCCGGCAACGCCACCCACCCCCTTGCCGCCAGCCCCGCCGCCGGCTCCGGTTGCGGCTGCTCCGGCAGGCGCTACAGCGACGATGCCTGCGCCGGCGCGTCCGTTCATCAGCACGTCTTGTCTGCTGGCTATCGTGGGCGCGTTGGCAGTGATTGCGTTGGGTGTATGCGCGCTGGTTGCAGTGCTGATTGGTCTTTATATGACCAATAGCTCGCTGCTTGGCTGGCTCGGCGGCGCCGCAGCAATGGCGCCAACGGTGTCGGCCGTGCCTACTTCGACGGCAGCGCCGGCGGCGGAGTTGTTGCAGCAAGTGGAAGCCATCACCCAGACGGCCCAGTTGCGCGAAGATGGCTTGGGTGCGGCAGCCTATAGCCCCGATGGTCAAGTGGCGGCAGTGGCCGTTGGTTCGGCGGTGCAGTTGCGTAACGCCGAGACGTTTGTGTCGCAGACGACCCTCAACGGTCATGCGGGTGATGTAAGCGCACTGGCCTTTAGCCCTGACGGTGCGATCCTCGCTTCCGGCGCGCAAGATGATCCGGTCGTGCGCTTGTGGGATGCGCGCGCTGGCCGTGAACTGGCCCAGTTGAGCGGTCACGAAGATTGGATCCGCTCGCTGGCCTTTAGCCCCGACGGGCGCTTGCTGGCATCGGGCAGCGCCGATCGCACAGTGCGCATTTGGGATGTGGCAAGCGGGCAGACACTTGTCGTTTTGCGCGGCCATACTGATCTGATCGGCAATGTGGCCTTCAGTCCTGATGGACAACGTTTAGCCTCTGCGTCACGCGATGGAACGGCGCGGCTATGGGATGTCGCTAGTGGACGGCAGATTGACGCCTTTCGGTTTAACGCGCCGGTTGATCCGCAGAGCAATGCTCCTTTCTGGTTGACCGGCATTGCTTTTTCACCTGACGGGCGCCAGATTGCGGTTGGCTCAATCAATGGTAACGTCTACTTGCTCGATGCAGCAACCGGCAATGTGCAACACGAGTTGCGTGGCCACGATGGATGGGTCGTCATTCGCGGCGTGGCTTATAGTCCCGATGGGCGCTTGCTGGCGAGCGCCAGCCTCGATGGCAGCGTGCGGTTGTGGAATCCGGCCAATGGCACTGAGCGCGGCGTCTTGCGCCAGCGCGGTCTCCGCTTGCTAGGCTTGAGCTGGAGTCCTGATGGCAAGCGTATTCTCGCCTCGAGCGATATGGGTGGCAATCTAGTCGTTTGGGACGTCGCTTCCACCGAGGTGCTCCAGAGCTTTCAGGTGACGCAGGGGGTTGTGACCGGTGTAAGCTATGGGCCGAATGGTAATTTGTTGGCGGCCAGCGGCGCTAATGGTGCGGTGCGGGTGCATGCGCTCGATAGCGGACGCACGATCAATCTCGATGGTGGCGCAGCGACAACGCGCTACATCGAGTTTATTAGTGATACCGAGGTAGTGGCAATCAGTGAAGCCGGTGAAATTGTGACAATCGATCTGACCAGCCGCCGTCCCAATGAGCAATTGAGCGGGATGAATGGTTTTCCACTCAATGTGGCGGTTAGTCCAGATCGCAGTCTGATCGCGGTCGGCAACGAGCGCGGCGAGGTATACCTTTGGGAAGCGGCGAGCCGCCAGTATCTGCGCCGGTTGGGCGGGTTGGGTGGACCGGTGTATACCCTTGCCTTCAGTGGCAATGGCGCCTATCTAGCCGCTGCCACGAATCAACCTGCCGATGCGCCGCAGATTGCCGTGTGGGAAATGGCGCGCGGCGGGAATCCGCAAATCCTCCGCGGCCACAATGGCCCGATCACGAGCATTATCTTCCACAACAATTTACTGCTCAGCGCCAGCAGCGATGGTTCATTGCGCGTGCGTGATGTGGCGCGCAACAATGCTGAAGTGTTACAAATGAGCTTTCCTGCCGAGCGTGGCTGGCTGAGCAGTGTAGCAGTGACTCCTGATGGCAGCCTGCTGATTGCCGGCACGATTAGCGGCCATTTGGCGATGTACCGGTTTAGCGATGGTGAGTTATTGCGCGAAATCGATCTGGCTGCTGGCGCCGTGTTGGCAATGGCGGTTGCGCCAGATGGGTCGCAGTTGGCGGTCAGTACGCGCGATGAAGGGATTCTGCTGTTTGATCTGAAGTGACGGTTGATGAGCTAGAGTAGCGACTAATGACTCAAGCCCTCCCATGTCCTTCGCTATACTTTTGCGGGTAATCCTGCCCACTGCTCGATTTGTGCAACCGCCTGCCCAACGCCTCCTTCCAAGGCCATCTGCCGCGCGATCTGCGCGGCGCGGATGCGATTCTGCGGCGATAGAGCTTGCTGTAACGCCACGCTCAGCCGTTCGACCGACAGTTCGGCAATTGGCAGCGGGGCTGGGTTAGCCCCGGTTAGGTAGGCGCGCCACGCCCAAAAGGGTTGATCGGCGGCAAACGGCACAATCACTGCCGGCAATCCAGCCCGCAAGGCAGCGGCAGTAGTGCCGGCTCCGCCATGGTGGATGATCGCTGCTGCCTGTGGAAGCAGCCAATCGTGCGGAATCTCACCGGCAAGGTAGATGCCATTGGATACTCGTTTCGGGTCGAGATTCGCCCAACCGCGTTGCACAATCCCGCGTTGGCCGGTTTGGCGAAGCGTTTCCAGCACGGTAGCGGCAATGCGCGGGCCGTCGCGCGTTGCCATGCTGCCAAAACTGACCACCACCGGTGGCGGCCCGGCGGCCAAAAAGGCAGCAAGGTCGGGTGGCGGTTGCCAGTGGGGGTGTTGAAGCTGCCAAGCGCCGGTTTGCACACTCAGTGGCGCCGATCCCGGCGGCACGAGCACGCTGCTATAGGCGAGCAGCAATGGGATGGCGCGGCCCGGCATGGCCCAAGGCAAGCGTGGCGGGCCGATGTCAGGGTGGCGATGGCGCAATACCCGATAGGTAATGCTCTGGCTGAGGCAGAAGACGTGCTGGGCAAAGACGTGGCTCAGCCGTCGCCAGTAGAAACCCATCTTGGTAGTTGGCCACATAATGTTCGCCAGCTCAGCCGGTGGATCGAAGAACGGAAACAGATCGACCGCGCATTCGGCGGCACCATACTGTTGTGCGTATAGATGGCCGAGCGCAACGGTCAGAAACGTATGCACTATCAGATCGGCAGACTTGGCTGCCCGCTGGATGCGGCGCGCTACTTCAACTCCTATTGGCAGTGCGAAGCGGAAGATAATCCCAATCAGACGCAAAGGCCGGCCGCGCGCTTCATCGGCGATCTGGCGCGCCAGTTGTTCGGTGTCACCCGGCAGTGGCACGAATGCGATCTGATGCTCGGCAGCGAGCGAGGCAAAGCGCGCCGGCGCGGCTAATGCGGGTTGGTGGCCAGCGGCGCGCAGCGCTCCTCCCAGCGCAATGAATGGCTGAACATCGCCACGGCTCCCGTAGGCAAGCATTAGGACCCGCATATCATCTGCTGAAATTCACTCTTCTCCCATGACTCGCAAATATTCTTGATCAAATTGCCATAACAATCCCTCTGACTGGGCATACGGGCCGGGCCGGTAGGCGCGCGAACTGACCCCCTGCTGCGATAACTCGCAGACGTGCCAGTCTTGCCGGTTGGTGCGATCCCAAAATGTTACTGCGTCAGATGGATCAAAATCGGCAGTAGCCACGACTTCAGGCGCAAAATACCATTCGCAGACAATAGTTGTTGCGTCGGGCCGGCGCGGAATGAGGCGGTGCGCCATCACATAGTCGGGATGCAAGCTCAGCAGCAGGTTGGGGAAGATGGAATAATAGTAGACCCGCCGTTGATCCGCTTCGGCGAGGCCGGGTAGCGGTGGCCGGCGGGTATGGCCGTCGAGAGTCATGCTTTCGTGGAACAGATCCATATAACCACCCAGAAAGGGGCCGCTGGTCAAGTCGTTGCGCCCGCTCTGCCACGGCGAGATGGCCACCAGTTCCGGGTGAATCAATGGGCAATGATAACATTCCGAGTAATTGGCGACGATCAGTTTCCAATTGGCGGCAACCTCGTAGACGATCTGCGCGCCGCGTTGGAGACGAGCCACATCCCACGCCTGAAACTTGCCGATCAACGGCGCAAAGGCTTGCGCAAATGGCGTTGGCTGATCGGCTAGCGACACAAACACAAACCCATCCCACTCGGCAACGGTGGCGCTCATCAACGGCCAGTCTTCACGCCGAAAGCCGGGGGCGTCTTGCATATAGCGCGCCGCTGCCAATGTGCCATCGAGCCGGTACGTCCATGCGTGGTACGGGCAGACAATGCTCTCGCCCAGCCGGCCTTGCATTTCGGTGCAGAGGCGAGACCCTCTGTGACGGCAGACGTTATAATGGGCATGAAGTTTTCCGGTATAATCGCGCAGCAGGATCAGGTTTTCGCCGGCCACCTCGATCAAACGGTAATCGCCAGCAGCCGGCACATCGGCGCTGCGCGCCACGCAGACCCATTGGCGGGCGAAAATGCGTTCTTGCTCGCGAGCAAAGACCTCGGCTGAGGTGAAATAGAAGCCGGGCAAGGTGTAAGCGGGACGGTCAATTGAAGCGCGCACAAAGGTTGCCATACCCAAATCCTTTCACATGCGATATAATGCCATTTGAAAAGAGATACCTATCGATATTAGCGAGACCAAGGAGGGGCGAATGTTTAACCCGTTCAAGCGGAAAGACCAGACGCAATCCGCGCAGGAAGGTCGCGTCCCGCCGGGACAATATGTCACCGAGAAGTTTCCGGTGCTGCACTACGGAACCGTCCCTCAGTATACCAATGTTGACGAGCAATGGGATCTGCGCTGCTGGGGTGAATTGGCCGAGCCGGCGCGTTTCAGCTTTCGTGAGTTTCGGGCGCTCCCGACTGTTACCATTAAGACGGACATTCACTGCGTGACGCGCTGGAGCAAGCTTGATACGGTCTGGGAAGGGGTCAGTTTCCGCGAATTTTTGCGCCACATCCCGCCGCTCAAGCCATCGGCCCGCTTCGTGATTGCCCATAGCGAGCAGGGGTATACGGCCAACTTGCCGCTCGATGCGTTGCTCGATGATGATGTCATGTTGGCTTATAAGTATGATGGCCAAGAACTGACGCCGGAGCATGGCTATCCTTTGCGTTTGTTGGTGCCGAAGAAATATTTCTGGAAGAGCGCGAAGTGGCTGCGCGGGCTAGAGTTTCTCGATCACGATCGCCTCGGTTTCTGGGAACGCTACGGTTACAATAATAATGCCGATCCGTGGCGCGAAGAGCGATATGCCGACGATTGACGGCCACGACGATCAGATCGCGGCGGCGATCGCCGAACAACAGGCGCTCCGCGCTCGTGTCGTGTTGCGCGATGTGTTCGGCGATCTGCGCGTAGTCGCCGGTGTTGATGCCGGTTTCGAGCAGGATGGCTCCGTGATCCGCGCCGCCGTGGTTGCGTTGCGTTTTCCTGAGCTAACACCGGTTGATTATGCGCTCGTGCGCCAGCCGGTAACGTTTCCCTATGTGCCGGGATTGCTGGCCTTCCGCGAAGCCCCAGCGATTATTGCGGCGCTTGACCAGTTGCGCGCGCTGCCTGATCTTGTGATCTGTGACGGGCACGGGATTGCCCATCCGCGCCGATGTGGAATTGCCTGCCATATCGGTGTGTTGCTCGATATTCCAACCATCGGTTGCGCCAAACAACGGCTGTTTGGCCGCTTTGCCCTACCCCCGCCCGAACGTGGCGCGCGTAGTCCGATCTATGACGGCCACGAGCAGATAGGTTGGGTGTTGCGCACGCGTGCCGGTGCGCAGCCAGTCTTTGTCTCACCCGGCCATCGCGTCAGCCTCGATCGCGCTCCAGAGCTGGTCATGGCTTGCACGACCCGCTTTCGCCTGCCCGAAACGACCCGCTTTGCCCACCGGTTGGCGTCGCACGGCCAGTTGCCCCTCGTTTGATGCCAATAGCGAGCAGTTTGGCCGCAAATTCCGCGAATCTTTTGCCTATCTCGCGCGGTTTCTATAGTAGAGCGATACAATCTACCGGAGAAACTGCCGTGCGCTGGTGGGCAATCGTCACAATCGTGTTCTTGCTGGCTGGTCATTGGCTACAGCCACTGCAAGCTCAGCCGTCGTTGGTGCTGATCAACGAAGTCATGCATAATCCAAGTTCTGGCCCAGAATGGGTAGAACTCTACAATCCCGGTCCGCTGCCGGTCGACTTGAGCGGCTGGCGCATCGATGATGTAATCATCGGCGGCCCGCATACACTGATTGCCGAAGGTACTGTCATTCCCCCCAGTAGTTTGTTTGTCGTACCGCTATCGAGCGCCATTCTCAACAATGGCGATCCCGATCAGGCGCAATTGAGCAATCGCGCAGGCCAGATCGTTGATCAAAGTCCTCTGCTGGTGGTGCCGCGCGATCAGACTATTGCCCGCCAGCCCGATGGCGAAGCGAACTGGCAAGTTGGTGTGCCGACACCGGGAGCGTGGAACGGTGGTGGGCCGCCGTCGCCCACCGTGACTGCCACGGCAATAGAATCTAGCCCTAGCCCGTCTCTGCCAGACGCGAGTGAAACGGCGGTAGTGGCAACTCCTCACCCTAGCCCTTCTTTGCCGGCGGAAAGTGATGATGTGACAGCGACGAGTACGGCAACGAGCACAGCTACCAGCACGGCGACAGCAACGAGTACCGCCATCAGCACGGCGACAGCAACGAGTACCGCCACCAGCACGGCGACGGCAACGAGTACGGCAACCCCGGTTGCGGCCTTCAATCAGGTGATGATGACCGAGATTGCGGCTGCGGGTGATAGCGAGTGGGTTGAGCTGTACAACGATGGCCCGCGCGCCGTGGACTTACGCGGCTGGGTGCTGGAGCGGGTGAGCGCCAGCGGCAGCGTGGCGCGCCGTTATCTGCCGTCGATCACGATCATGCCCGGCGAATATGCGCTGATTGAGTTGGCAAAGGGCAGCTTGCCGGATAGCGGCGCGCGCCTCACGCTGGTCTGGGGCCAGACGGTGATGAGCGCGCCGGTCGAGTATCCGGCGCTGACGGCGGCGACGGTTTATGCCCGGCTGGAGGGAACGGACGAGTGGGTAATCAGCGCTGTACCCACGCCGGGAGCGCCGAACGCCATCCCAGCACCGACTGTCACGGTGTCGCCGGTGGCGACTGAACCCCCGACCGTGACCGCTGCCCCCACCGTCTTACAGCCGCCGGCGACGGCAACGAGCACAGCTACCAGCACGGCGACAGCAACGAGTACCGCCATCAGCACGGCGACAGCAACGAGTACCGCCACCAGCACGGCGACGGCAACGAG
>JANWYE010000074.1 GCA_025057175.1 Chloroflexus sp.
TGGCATCTACGAAGCGCCGGGTATGGCGTTGCTCTTCATTGCCTACGAGCGGTTAATTACCGGTATTCACAACGAAGATACTATTGACCAGTACCGTGAGTATGGGCGCAAGCTGGGCCGTTTGCTCTACGCCGGACGCTGGTTTGACCCACAGGCAATGATGATCCGCGAGTCGTTGCAGCGCTGGGTGGCTCGCTTAATCACCGGCGAGGTGACGATTGGCCTGCGCCGTGGTAATGATTACTCGATCCTCGATACAAGCTCGCCGAATTTGACCTACGACCCCAGCCGCTTGACCATGGAGAAGGGCGAGGCTAGCTTCACTCCTCAAGATCGGATCGGCCAATTGCACATGCGCAACAACGATATTGCCGATACCCGCAAGAAGCTCATGGTCTACCTGCGCACCGGTCTGCTCGGTGATAGTGGCGTGTTACCGCAACTTACCCCGCCATCCGGCACAGAGGGCGACCAACCGGCGTAAAGTGCGCTGTTCATTTCCCTGCTTCCTCACTTTGGGGACAGGGGCTGGCTCTCGCGCGTAGGTTTTTTTAGGCTGTCGCATTGTGATGTCCATATTCCTCTCATCCCCCTTCTCTCCTCATGGGAGAGGGGGGGACAGCACATCGCTGCTTAAACTATGCCATCACCGCGGGGAATTGCCGGCAACATCTACACTTGTGGGAAAGAGCATCTCCTATGCAGCGGGAGGAGGAAGGACGGGGCCTCTACACCCGCTTTGCCAACGCTGCCTGCAACGTGCTAAAGGTGCGGATGCTGCTCAAATCCATGCCGAGCGAGACCAGTGTCTGAGCTACTTCAGGGCGAATCCCGGCCAGCATGACTCGCGTGCCCATTAATCGGGCAGCTTCGACAAGCTGCAGCAACCCCTTTGCTACCTGCGTATCGATGACGGGTACGCCGGTGACATCGATTAACAGCTCACGCGCGCCGGTCTGCTCGATCTGTTCGAGCGCATGCTCTTGCATTTCACTGAGGCGAGCTGTGTCAATTGCGCCAATCAACGGCATCACGAGCGTTGTATCGCGCACCGGCAACACCGGCACACTTAGTTCGCGGATCACTTGCCGCTGCTGTTCGTTTTCAGCCAGCAACCGAGCCTGCTCAGCAGCGCGTTGCTCAAGATCGCGTAACGCCGTTTGCAGTGCAGCGGTGCGCTGGGCAACCTGTGTTTCCAAACTTGCATTTAACTCAGCAAGTCGGGCGGCGCTTTGCCGTGCCGCTTCACGCAACCGGCGCGCTTCTTGCAAAGCGCCATCGGTCACTTTTCCGCCGACGAAGGTAAAAAGCGCAGCACTGATTTGTAGGAAGATCGCTGCTGCCTCGAGCGAAGTCTCGATTGGATTGGCGAAAAGATTGATACCTGCGATGTTCCATGCCAGAAACAAACCTACAAGATTAACTGCCAAGACAACCCAAATCAGTGCTGGGCGCAATGTCAATCCGGCAACCAGCAGAGAGAGGATTAAGTAGAAGGGCGACGTAAAGGGACTCGTAGGTGAGGTGTTGATGAGTATCGGCGATAAGATTGGCAGCACGATGAAGGTGATCAGGATCAATCCGCCGAGATTAACAAAACCGGCTCGAGTGACAGCAATCGTGATGATATAACTTATGATTCCTACGGAAATAATAGTAATACCACTCCAAACTGTATCACTAAGAAAACTGATCGGAATTGCTAATATCGCTAACCCGATCATGATCAGCGCGACAATAATGGTCGTGCGTCCACGGCGCAGGTCGTCTTCATCCGTGCTTTGAATCCGAAGCAGTTGGGTAAAGAAAGATCGCATAGCATCTCCTGCAAACCAGCGGGAGGGTACGTCTTAACCTAAATTATAGCTATTCCGGTATCGCTCTGCATGAAGGTAGTCGTGAAAACGCGCTTCACGCAGCGCAACCCATCCCAACGCGCTCTCTGTTGGGATTAGTACGTTGCTCCTACCTGTCGTTGTTATCGCATGGCCCTCTTCACACAACAACGACGGGACTCTTTCGCCCCTCGGCAGCAGCGCTCGCTCGCAGTACAGTGAAGGCAAGAACCGGCTTTGCCACTCTCTCTCATTCTAGCCGAGCGAGGCCGCTATGCGTACCAACCTTCTTCTCAGCCTGCTGCTTTGCTTGGTTATAACACCACTCTCGATCCTCCATGCTGCTCCGAATGGTGAACCATCTTTGCCGTTGCCGGTCAATGATGCGTTGATTGCGCCGGCGCCGGCATCGCTGGCGTTGGCTACCGATGGCGAGCAAGATCTGCGTTTACCGAGCCAATATCTGGCCGGGCGGGTTGCGGTGCGCTTGGTGTTGCCGGAAAGCAATGGTGCTGGCGATCCTTCTACCGAAGACTGGACAACGGATCAAATCGAACAGGTTACTGCCCAAGCGCGCGCTGCGCTTGATTGGTGGCGGGAACGGTTGCCCGCTGCGCGGTTAGAGTTCGATCTGGCGGTGCAAGTAGTGCCAACGCGCTACGAGCCAATTCGCTATGGTCTAGCGCAGGAAGGCCTCTGGATTAGTGATGTGTTTCGAGCGTTGGGTTACGACGGTAGCAACTATTTTGAGCAAGCGTACCGAGCTGCCTTCGATTTACGCGACCGACGCGGCGCTGATTGGGCAACGACGCTCTTTATCGTTAATAGCGCGCGCGATGATGGCTATTTTGCCGATAACCGCTTCGCCTATGCCTATCTCAACGGCCCCTTTAGCGTGATTACCTCTGACGGCGGTCCATACAGTACACAGTGGCTGCGCGCTGTGATCGCCCACGAATTTGCCCATCTTTTTGGCGCGCTTGATCAATACAGTGCAGCCGGTGTCAGATGTGATCAGCGCAGTGGCTATCTCTTTGCACCGACCACCAACAGCATGTTCAACAATTGCGGCACCAACGAGCCGAGCATTATGCGCGAGTTGATTAACAGCTTCGCTACTGGCGCCGTCGATGCCTCAGCCCGCGCGCAGCTCGGCTACCGCGATAGCGATAGTGATGGGATCATTGATGTGCTCGATACGACACCTTCCGTTGCCATAACTGCAACTCGGCAAGAGCCGGGCCGGCGTCCGCTGGTAGAACTGGCTACGCGCGATCTACCCTATCCGTCGCCATTACAACCTAGTGTGAGCATCAACCTGATTACCGCGATCGAGTATCGGGTCGGTGATAGCGACTGGCAATTTGTGGTTCCAATGGATGGCACATATAACAGTGGGCGCGAGCAGGCCCAGATCGAGCTGCCGCTCTACGATGGTGAGTATGTGGTGGCGTTTCGGGCGATTAATCTGGCCGGCAATGTCTCTGATATTATCACCCAGACCGTAACGGTCAATGGCCTTGGCCCAGCGCCAACCTATCGCCTTCCAGAACCGGCTCAATTTGATGGCCAACGTTTGATTATTCACGTGCAAGCGCCGCCGGCGACCCAAGCTGTCGAGATTAGCGCGCGCCGTGATTTCGCTAGCGTAGTGCGGTTGCCTTATGCGCCGGAAATTACGCTACCGTTGAGCAGCGTTCCAGCACTCAATACGGTCTCACCAGTAGCTACTACGATGTACGTCCGCTTTATCGATAGCGCAGGTTTACCGTCGCTGGCCTATGCATTGCTGATCACGATGCCGCCAACGCAACATCAAGTGATGATCCCGCTGGTGTCACGGTAATGCTCTGTCGCTACTCCGCTGTATTCGCGAACGCCGGCTACTCGCAAGACATGGCCGGCAAAAATTTTGCAAAAATGCTACCGTTTGGGGGTTGCCGAAACGCTATACTATAGTTGTCTGTCCGCACGTAGTTTGGAGAGTAGTATGCGTCATTCCTGTCATCTCAGCCTACTTCTTCTGGTTGGAGCACTTTTAGCCGGTGGGCTAACTGCGTTTCCGGTTGCGCAATCGGCTAATTCCTCGGTATTTGGCGCTAATACCCACATTGCTGCCTCTTACCCCTTCCCCGACTCGCTCAATCGCCCTGCTGATGTGATTGCCCAGAGCGGTTTAGGCTGGGCGCGCGAAGAATTTCAATGGGGCCGCATCGAACCGCGTCCCGGCCAATTTGATTGGACATTCACCGATCGGGCGGTGAACGAACTAGTGCAACGCGGGGTCAATATTGTTGGTCTGCTCAATCCGGCAGTCGGTTGGGGTACGCCCGATCCGGCAGACGATAATATTCCTCCCGAACAAGGAAGCTTCTATCCGCCTGATCCGCAGCTCTTTGCCAAGTTTGCCGCTGCCGTAGTCAACCGCTACAAAGACCGCGTGCGCTATTGGCAAGTCTGGAACGAGCCGGACAACCCGGTCTACTGGCGTCCGTCGCCTGACCCGGCGGCGTATGCTGCGCTGTTGCGAGCGGTCTATCCGGCAATCAAGGGGGCTGATCCGGGTGCTGCCGTACTGGCTGCCGGCATCGTCTCGCCTGAACCGGCCGGATCGTTCTTGCAAGCCATCGCCGACAACGGTGCGTGGGAATCGTTTGATATTATCGCGCTGCACCCTTACACCGATCCGCTTGGCCCGGAAGCTGGTTCGATCGACTCAGTCGGCATTGGCGCGATTCAAACCCTAGCTTCCCGGCTTGGCCCCAAACCGATTTGGGTCACTGAGTTTGGTTGGGCCGACAGCCCTACCGATCGCACCGGTGAGCAAGCGTTTGATGTGGAAACCCAAGCCAACTACTTGATCCGCGCTATGGCGTTGCTGCGGCAAGCTGGCGTTGAGCGGGTGATCATGTACCGCTTCAAGGACATGCAACTGCGCAATGGCGCTCCATTCAACGCTTACGGTCTCCTCCGCTACGGCAGCGGGCAGAGTGACTATAGCCAATTTAAGCCGGCCTTCAATGCTTTCCGTACCCTCAACCAACAGGTGGGCGGGCGACAACCGCTCGGTTTGCGCCGGTTGAGCGAAGCGCGCGTTGCATTTGACTTTGAACGGGCGATTGCGTGGCAAACCTTCCCCACCGGCAATGGTTCGATCGCTCAGAGTGGCACGCAAGTGTGGAGTGGCGGCGGCGCGGCTGAAGTGCGGTACCGGTTCACCACCGCCGGCAACGACTACGTCAGCTTCACGCCGCGCGAAGCAATCACTTTCCCTGCCGGCACCACTCAAATTGGCCTTTGGGTGTATGGCGATGGCAGCAGCTTCGATCTTAAAGTCCAACTGCGCGATACGCAGGGCGAAGTGTTGCAATACCGGCTAGGCAAGATCGGCCCATCCGGTTGGCAACAGCTCGTGGCTGCTGTGAATGGCCCAGTCGAGCCGGGCAATCGGATTCGCTTTGTTGATGGCAAACTTGATGGCGAGATCACATTGCAGGCAATCGTGATTGACGACGATCCCGACAGCCGCACCGGCGAGGGCATCATCTACCTTGACGATCTCACCGGTTACAGCGGGCCAGAGGCCTATGCTGCCCGCTTTGCCGGTGATCGCGGGGTGGTCGAAGTGGTCTGGGCAGTCGATGGCGGACAAGTGCGCATCCCGAGCGCCGATGCCGAAGTAACGATCATCGACCGTGACGGCGGGCAGCGTAGCCAAGCGGCGCCGGGCGGCATTTTGACGCTTGATGTGGGGCCGCGCCCTGTCTACCTCATATACCAGCCGGGAACAGCGCAACCGCCATCACCGCAGCCGCCGGTCAGTGGTGGATTCGTGCCACCCAACGGCGCTTTCGCCGACGATGCGATGCGCAACGTCTGGCAACGCACCGATCAACCAGTTGCCAGTGGTGCTCCCGGCTTGCGCCCACGTTCGTGGATCTGGGGGCCGCAACCGATCAGCGGCGCGATGCGCGAACCATACGCACAAAGCCCCGGTGGCAGCCGGTTGGTGCAGTACTTCGATAAGAGCCGGATGGAGATTAACAATCCAAACGCGCCCCGCAACCAGTGGTACGTCACCAACGGCTTGCTCGTCGTTGAGATGCTGACCGGGCGCGTGCAACTTGGCGATGCTCAGTTTGAAGATCGAGCGCCGGCAACTGAAGCGGTGGCCGGCGATCCAGCCAGCGTCAATCCTAATGCGCCGACTTACGCCACCCTGCGCAGCGTTGCGTTCCCGGTCAACCCAGCCCGCGCGCCCGATCGAACCGGACAGGTAGTTACGGCCTTCCTCAACCGCGATGGGACAGTGGTTGATCGACCCGAGCTGGCGCGTTACGACGTGCGGATCGGCAGCTATGAAGCAACGCTCGGCCATAATATCCCGCAAGTCTTCCTTGACTACTTTGCCCAACAAGGGGTCGTGTTAGAAAATGGGCGCTACGTGACCCGCCAGATCATCGACTGGCTCTTTGTGATGGGGTTGCCGATCAGCGAACCCTACTGGGCGCGAGTGAGGGTTGGCGGCGTTGAAAAAGACGTGCTGATGCAAGCCTTTGAACGGCGTGTGTTAACTTACACTCCCGACAACGACCCGAATTGGCGGGTTGAAATGGGCAATGTTGGCCAACATTATGTGCGTTGGCGGTATGGGCCGTGAATTCTGCGGTATAATTACCTGCGCCCCCTTGACAGGGGCGCAGAGATGATGTATAGTTGTGCAAGAAAAGGTTGTAAACAAAACAATGTCTGGCACAACTATTGTCGTCTGGCGCAGGAGAGGAGAACGTCATCAAATGCTCTTTGCTGGTAGCCTCGCCTGACAATGGTGAGTAGTAATACCAGCCTTCCATATCATATAATGTTCTCCTCACTGCGCGTATCACTGCGCGTAGTATATCGCTCAGTTTTGCGCGTAGAAAGGAGGTGCCTCGCTGTTCAACTCCCGAATCTTTTTGATGGACCTGTTCGCTTGTCACTGCAAATTCCCCTTTACAGTGCTGTCGTCGTCGTAGACACAGTCAAGGAGTGTAACTGTGAATGCAATGAAGCGCGCGTTGATTGCTATGTTCCTTGCCGCAGCCATGCTGCTTGCGGCGTGCGGCGGTGGCGGTCAAACTGCCCAGCCAACCACAGCTCCGGCTCAACCAACTACAGCTCCGGCTGCCCAGCAGGTCACCATCCGCATCTGGCACCAGTGGGACGGCGCTTACCTGACCGCGATTGAGCAGGCGTTCCGCGACTACGAGGCTTCCCACCCGAACGTAAAGATTGACCTCTCGAAGCCCGAAGACGTGAGCAACGCGCTGAACGTAGCCATTCCGGCTGGTGAAGGCCCCGATATTATCGGCTGGGCTAACGACCAGATTGGCCAGCAGGCACTGGTAGGCAATATTGTTGCCCTCAATGATTACGGTATCACTGAAGATTTCCTGCGCAGCACCTACGAGCCGGCGGCGGTGAACGGCGTAATCTGGCAGGATAAGATCTGGGCATTGCCAGAGACGCAGGAGGGTATCGCGCTGATCTACAACAAGAAGGTGATCGGCGATATGAAACTGCCGTCCACCCTCGATGAGCTGTTGCAGATGGCGAAGGACTACCGCGCGGCTAATCCTGACAAGACGCTGGTGTGCAATCAGGGCTTTGGCGGCAGCGATGCCTACCACGTCGCTCCGATCTACTTTGGTTATGGCGTGCCGAGCTACGTTGACGATGAGGGTAAGGTCTACGTCAACACACCCGAAATGATCAAGGGCGGCGAGTGGCTGGCCGAGATGAGCAAGGTGTCGTTCAGCGAGCAGAGCTACGACATCTGCAAGGCGGCGCTGGCCGAGGGCAAGGCGGCAATGTGGTGGACTGGCCCGTGGGCAATTGCCGGCATCGAGCAAGATGGGGTTGATTATGGCATTCTGCCGCTGGGCAAGCCCTTTGTCGGCATCAAGACCCTCATGCTGACCCGCAATGCGGTTGAGCGCGGCAATGCTGAGGTAGCACTCGACATCATGAAGTACTTTACCAGCGCTGAGGTGCAGGCCAAGCTGGCCTTGACCAACAAGACGGTGCCGGCAGCGACTGCGGCGTTGAAGAATCCGGAAGTGGCTGCGCTACCGACGTTGGCCGGGTTTGGCGCGGCGCTGAACGCTGGCGTGCCGATGGCCAACACGCCGTATGCCTCAGCGCAGTGGGGTCCGGTCGGTGATGCGAGCGTTGCGATCTGGACCGGCACTCAGACCCCAGCCGACGCTCTGGCTGCGGCTGCTAAGGCGATTGAAGACGCCATCAAGCAGATGAAGTAGCCGGCAGGGTAGGGCAAGCTAAAACCGCTTGCCCTCCAAGATCGTTACGGTGATGATGAAATCGAGCCGGACCCTGCTGTCCGGCTCACTCGCTACCGTTGCGCCGGTCGGGCGCCCGGCGGCCGCCAAATGGCCTTCCGGCTGCTTACAGTGAGGTAACGCACATGGTGTCGTGGTCTAATCGCCGCAAGGCGCTCACCGTCTTACTCTTTACCGGTCCGACGATCATCGGTATCTTGCTGTTCAACATCTATCCTATTCTGCTTAGCGTTTATACCTCGTTTACCAATCGCAATCGCTTTCGTCCCAATCCTGATTGTAGCGTCTTTCTTACCAGTATTCTTGATCCGCTGTGCTGGCCGCAATTCCGCACCAGCGCGCCGGTCGGGATGGGCCAGCCGTATCGTTTGCAAGATCCGCTCTTTGCTAATTACGCCAATTTGATCGGCAACCTCTTCACCCCAGAAGCGCTTGGCGCGTTAGGCGCGATTGCGCTCTGCTTCGTGCCGTTGATCGCCGCTGTATTCATTAATCGCCGCCTCGATCAAATGATGGAGCCGCCGGTCGCGCCGTCAATTGTTTGGTTGGGCGCGTTGGTGCTAGGGTTCATTCTGGCAGTGGTGGTGAATGTGGCGCAGGCGTATGATGTTCTGATGCGCACCGGCGATTTTGTGGTGGTGGTCTTCCGCACCTTGCTGTTTGTGATTGCGCGGGTGCCATTTAGCTTTTTACTGGGCCTGACCTTTGCCCTGATTTTAAATAGCGATCATTTACCCGGCCGCACCTTTTTCCGCGTGATGCTGTTTGTGCCGTGGGCCGCTTCGTCGTTGGCGATCTTGATCGCGCTGATCTGGCAGTTCTTTTTCCGCGAACAGGGGACGATCAATCAGGTGTTGTCGTTCTTTGGCATTACCGGCCCGCTATGGCTGCGCGATCCGGTCAGCGCGTTTATGATTATCGTGCTGGTTGATACGTGGTTCTCGTATCCCTTCTTTATGATCGTCATCCTTGGCGCGTTGCAGTCGGTGCCGCGCGATGTCTACGAGGCAGCCGAGCTTGATGGCGCTTCATGGTGGCAGCAACTTATCCGTATCACCTTGCCGCTGATTCGCCCGGCGGTGCTGCCGGCTACTGTGCTGACCTCGATTACCGCCTTTCAGATGTTTGGCACGGCGTGGGCGATCACCGGTGGCGGGCCGGTCAATGAAGTTGGCCGCCCCGGCGCGACTGAGTTTGTGATTGTCTACGCCTACAAGCAGATCTTCCAGACCCAGAATTATGGCAATGCAACTGCCTTCTCGGTCATCCTCTTCATCTTCCTGTTCTCGGCCACGCTGTATAGCCTGCGGCTGACGCGCATCACGAAAGGGGCCTACGAGTCATGATCCGCAAGCCTTCGCGACCGATCTTAGTCTTGCAGTACACCATTCTCATTCTGGGTGTGTTGTTCGCGGTGTATCCGCTCTGGTTTGCCTTCCTTGCCTCAGGCCGCGCCGGCGATCGGCTCTATACCCTTAACTTGCTGGGAATGTTCATTCCGACTGAGTGGACATTTGAGAATTACCGGGCAATGATTTTTGATCGTCCGCTGCTGACGTGGCTGCGCAACAGCCTGTATGTGGCCGGGGTGACGACGGTGGCATCGCTGGTGATCACGACGTCGGCAGCGTTTGCCTTCTCGCGGTTTAAGTTTTACGGTCGTGAGTTTGCCCTCATTCTGCTGCTGGCGATCCAAACCTTCCCCGGTGTGTTGAGTCTGGTAGCCGTGGCGCAATTGTTGACGGCGATGGGCTTGTATGGCAAGCACGAGGGGCTGATCCTTGCCTATACCACCGGCACGCTGGTCTTTAGCACGTGGAATATGAAGGGCTATTTCGACACGATACCGATCGAGCTAGAAGAAGCGGCGATGATCGATGGCTGCGGGCCGATCCAGTCATTTATCTTGATCGCGTTACCACTCGCGCGTCCGGCATTAGCTGTAACGGCCCTGCTCGGCTTTTTGGCCGGTTGGGGTGATTTTATCTTTGCTTCGGTGCTTGTGCCTGCGCCTGATAGCATGAAACTGGTCGTGCCCGGTCTGTTTAGCTTGGCGAATAGTATGAGCGTGCCATGGGGTAATTTCGCTGCCGGTGGCTTGCTCATCATTCTGCCGACGATTATCGTTTTCCTGATGCTCCAGCGCTTCCTTGTGTCGGGGTTGACGGTTGGCGGTGTTAAGGGATAGTTCCCTGTGCAGACGCATTCATCGCGCGGCTGGTTGATCGGCGTGATTATGCTGGCTGCGCTGCTCAGATTGTGGGCGGCGCTAACCCTGCCGCGTGATTTCGACGAGCCGGTGTATGTTGGCGCAGCCCTCGATTATGCCCGCCTGATCCGGCAGGGTGATTGGGTGGGAGTGATCGATTATCCCGGCAATCGTCAGCATCCAGCGCTCTCCAAGCTCATCTATGCTGGTGGCGCTCTGTTGTTGGGCGAGAGCGCCAATCAGACCACGGTGCTCTTGGCGGCACGGCTGATCTCGGCGCTGCTCGGTACGCTGGCAGTGGCGTTGCTGGGTTTCAGCGCCGGGCCGCTGGCGGCTGGTTTGCTTGCCGTTCATACGTTGACGATCAAATACACAGCGCAAGCTTACCTCGAGGCATTGCCGTTGGCGCTCACGGTTGCGGCGATCGGCGCATGGCAACGCGCTTGCCGGCCTGACGCAACGCGGCGACGTGGATGGCTGTGGCTTGGCGCTCTCGCGTGGGGGTTGGCCAGCGCGGCTAAGCTGAACTACGCGATCATCGCAGCGCCGGCAATGGTGATGCTTGCGCTGGCTGCACTACACGCCGAAGCCACCCTCCAGCCGCACAATCGAGGGAGGTGGTGGTATGCGTGGCGGCTGAGTGCATTGGCCGCTGTTGCTCTACTCGCCTTCACTATCGCTAACCCGACCATCTGGCGCGAACCGTTTGCGCGGCTGGCGGCAATGGCCGGTTTCTGGACGGCCTACAGCCATGGGAGCGAGGCGCTGGCCGCCGGCTATCCGTGGTATCAGCCGCTGATTTGGGTGGCGACTGCGCCGGCGGTGGGTTGGCACCCAGAGGTCTTTTTCTTCCCCGGCCCTGATCCGTGGCTGACTTTACTGGCTCTGATCGGTTTGCCGGGCGCATGGCGCGATCGACAACGCCGCTATCTGGCAGTATGGTTGGTAAGCGGCTTGTTGATCCTGCTCTGGTGGCCGGTCAAGTGGCCGCAATACGCGCTAACGCTCGTTGTGCCCATCGTCTTGCTGGCGACACCGGTTTTGCACCGTCTGTTGGTGTGGCTGCGCGACCTCAACGACTATTGGGGGTGGAGCGAGATCATGTTTCTGCGTCCACCTCGCTATGCGTGGATCGCGCTCGCTGTTTTGGTAGGATTTATCGCCACGGTCTATGGCACAGCGCTGATTATGGTCACGGTAGGCAGCATCGGTTGGAGCGCCATTGCGCCAAGCGCTGGCGGCTTGCCACCGGGGCCGATCTATGCCATTCAGCCGTTGCGTGATGGGCGGGTGGCATTAGGAAGTGAAACGGGCTTAGTCATCTGGCAAGCGCCGGAGGTGAGCGAGGACCCACCGCGTTGGCAGCGCCTGCCATTAGGGCGAGTCTATGCCCTCGCCGAGACGGCTTCTGGGTTGTGGGTGGCAAGCAGCCAAGGTTTAGCGTTGGTCAGCGCCAATGGTCATTGGGAATGGCAAACGCCAACGCTCGGCGGCCAGCGCGATCTGGCAATGCGCACCGTCATTGCCGATCCGGAGGGCACGCTCTGGCTTGGCACAAGCGCAGGCGGGGCGGTGCGCTACCGGGATGGACGCTGGCAACCATTGCCGCAAGCCGCGCGGGGTGGTTTAGTGCTGTCGATTGCGCTCGATCCGGCGGGCGAAGTCTGGTTTGGCGGGCTTGGTGTTGTCAGCCGGTATACCCCGGCCACCGGTCTATGGCAACACTTCGATCGGGATGATGGTTTTGGCGGGGCCGGTATCGCAGCCCTGCTCGTCGATCATCACGGTACCGTGTGGGCGGCGACATTGGGCGAAGGGCTTGCGCGCTGGGATGGCACGCGCTGGGAGTGGCTAACCACTGCCAACCGGCAATTGCCGGCGCAGACCATCACTACCTTGCTTGAGCCAACACCCGGCGAAATCTGGGCCGGCGCGGCCCGGCCACTCACTACCGGCGGCTTTCTGCTGCGCTACAACGGGCGAGAATGGCGCAATTTTCTGCCCCGCGACTCTGGCTTTACCGGCGCTGAACCGTTGGCGTTGGCGGTCGATCAGCAGCGGGTGCTCTGGATCGGGACTCGCGCTGATGGGGTGATTACGTATCAGTTAGGGCCGTGACAATGCGTGCAGCGACGGCCCGTTAGGGCGAGGAATAATTGTGAATCTCATTCGTCACACCCACATTGCAAGTCGCTACGTGATGCCACGTCCGGTTGATGTTTGGATGCCGGCAGCGATTAGCGATCGACGGTTGCCGGTCATCTACATGCACGACGGCCAGAATCTGTTTGATCCGGCCCTGCGGGCTGATGGCGAGGTCTGGGCGGTTGATCAGGCAATTGAACGATTGCGGGCCGAGCGGGGATGGCCCGGCGCGATAGTGGTTGGCATTTGGTGTACGAACCAGCGGTGGCGTGAGTATGCGCCACAGCAGCCATTTGCGGCATTGCGCCAGACTCGCGGTTGGGAAGGCATTATTGAGCGGATGGGTGGCGAACCGATGTCAGATGCCTATCTGGCGTATCTGGTGGAAGAGGTGAAACCGTTTATTGATGCCAACTACCCGACCTTGCCCGATCGAGCCAATACCTTCATCATGGGATCGAGTATGGGCGGATTGGTCTCGCTTTACGGTCTCTGCTGTTACCCAGAGGTCTTTAGCGGCGCAGGCTGCCTCTCAACTCACTGGCCAGCGGGCGGCACTATCTTAGTTGATGAGCTGGCTGCGCTTCTACCACCACCGGGCCGCCATCGCTTCTATTTCGATTATGGCACTGTTGGCCTCGATGCTGAGTACGAACCTTTCCAGCAACGGATGGACGAGTGGATGCGGCGAGCCGGCTACCAGTACGGCCATGACTGGATCACACGCAAGTTTCCCGGCGCGGATCATAACGAAGCGGCGTGGCGAGCGCGGGTGGCTGAAGTGATCGAGTTTGTGGTGTTGGGAGAGGTAAAGCGGGTTTAGGTCATCGCGATGATATGTTGTCCCTCATCTCCCTACCCCTGCTCTCTGTGTGGGAGCAGGGGCAGGGAGCGTCTGGATGCGTACAGCGACGGCTTGGCAGGTGATCGCTCCGATGCTCTCTGTCTTCTCTGTGCCTCTGTGGTTAACGTGTCTCGGCAATGGGCCGGTAGGCCGTCTCTACGCCTGCCGTTCAAACAACGGCATCTGATCGAGTGGCGCTGGCACATCGGTCAACACTGCCGGTCCCTGATGGGTTGCGCCGCTCCAATAGTCGCGCCAGACGCCTGCCGGCAAATAGACATCGCGTTGGCGCTGGCCCGGTTGCACCACCGGCGCAACAAGGTAACGCGCGCCGAGCAGGAATTGATCGTCGCAGCGCAGGGCTTGCTCATCATTGGGCGCGTGCCAGAAGAGGGGCCGCACCAGTGGGGTGCCATCACGCAGATTTTCAGCGACCAGTTCGGCCAGATATGGCGCTAGCTCGGTGTGCAGGTGGGCATACCGCCGGCAAATTGCGTCAACCTCTGCGCCGTACTGCCACGGGTGAACGCTGAATTGCATGGTTGGCAACAGCGCGCTCAGTTGTGTCCAGCGTACCATCAGTTCACCGTCGGGCACTTCGTCTTGATAAGCGTTACCACCAATCATGTCGGGCAACACGAACGGAAACCCGCAGATACTGAGGGTTAATGCTTGCGTCAGAACGCTATGCAGCCCGTTATCGATCCCCCAACGGCTCCATTTATCCCACTCTCGGAAGAGGATGCCGCGCCGCTGGCCGCGCCAACCGACGCGCACTTCGGTATAGGCGAAGTGGTCGGCAACAAACTCGGTGTAGCGATCGGCATAGCGACGGCGCGGCTCACGCGCGTAGCAGATAGCGTCGGGCGGGATGAAGTTGGCCTCGCCGGCATCAAACTTAAAGCCATCAACGCCGGTTTCGGCTTGCAATGCGCGCAGTTCGCTGAGCCACCATGCTACGGCTTCAGGGTTGGTCAGATCAAGCACGCCGCCATAACCTTGCCACCAACGCACGAGGTAGGGCGATCCGTCAGCAGGGTGGCGGATCAAGTAGCCACGCCGGGCGGCGACGGCGAAAGCCGGATCGGCTGGATCGAAGAAGATCGGTGTCCACAGCGTGACCTTAAAGCCGGCGGCGTGTAGTTCATCGACCATTGCCCGCGGATCGGGGAATTTACGCTGATCGAACACATACGCGCCATACCCGCGCTGCCAGCGGTCGTCGATTTCCAGCACCGAGTAGGGGTAGCCGCGCGCAACGATCTGGGTAGCAAAATCGGTGACGTCGCGCTGCGTGACATGCATCTTATAATGCGCCCACGTCGTCCAGATTGGGCGAGCGAAGAGATCGCGCGGCGGGGCAGCAGTGGGCCGGCCAAGCAGTGGCAAGGCCGCGTAGAAGGCAGCCGGCGCGTCAGCGGCTAGAATGACATGGCCGGCGAGATGAGGGCCGGGCGCAGCGTAGCGTTCGTCAAAGCCGAGGTTAGGCGGCGGTGGCGCTTCGCGGCTAGTGATGCGCAATAAGCCGTCACCGGCCCGATCCATTGTGACTGCAAGCTCGCCATCACTCTCTTCAAGCCATAAGGCGGCGCCAGCAGCGTTGAGCCAGAAAGGCGTGACGATGTTAAGCGTCCCATCACGGCCATGATCGATCGGCTCGAACGGATCGGAAATAACCGGTGCGCGATCGAGCGGCCAGTGTTGAAAGATGCGTTCACCCATGCCATACCACGGGCGACCCGGATCGAGTTGCCATTCCACCCGCACTGCGTGGAGGTAGGGCGGGCCAGCCCACTCAAACCGAAAGCCGGTCGGAGTGGCTCCGATCTCGGCGCGCAACGTTATTTCTGGGCGGGTCGTGGTGTAATGGATACGGGCCTGACGCTCGGTAACATCAGCGCTGGCCACGCCGGTAATTCGGAAGTCAGTGCCATAAGCATGGGCCACCGCACCGAGGCCGCGCAGCACTTCGCGCCCAGCTTGGAAGAAGGCCATCCGGCCAGCGCCATCGATCAATACCGTGCCGGCTGGACTATGTAGTTCATGTCGCATTGCCGTCTCTCCGTCTGCGAACCACAGACGCCAATTGCCTGTAGGTAGCGGCATTGTAGCATGAGCATACTATTGTGG
>JANWYE010000075.1 GCA_025057175.1 Chloroflexus sp.
GAGCGTCCGGTCACTTCAGCCTTGATGCCTTCGCGCGCCAGCGCCTCTTTCAATTGTGCGATCACCCGTTGGACAATCCGGTCACGCGCCTCTTTGCGCATCGCCAGCCCAACGGCAATCTCTCTGTAGCGGTCAGGGTGAAGAGTCTTGAAGGCAAGATCTTCCAGCTCTGACTTCATCTGCCACATGCCGAGGCGATGGGCCAGCGGCGCGTAGATGTCAAGGGTTTCGCGCGCGATCCGCTGTTGTTTGTGTTGCGGCATCGCGTGGATGGTGCGCATGTTGTGCAGGCGGTCAGCGAGTTTGATCAACACTACCCGCGGATCATCAGCCGAGGCGATAATCAGTTTGCGGTAAGTGCCGGCCTGTATCTCTTCCCTGCTTTTATTCTCGTAGCCTGACAGTTTTGTGACGCCATCAACTAAGCTGGCGACTTGCTTGCCAAAGAAGCGCTCGATAACATCAATTGGCACGCCAGTGTCTTCGACTACGTCGTGGAGCAGTGCTGCCGCAATCGACTCGGTATCGAGCCGCAGATCGAGCAAGATAATCGCAACCTCAATCGGATGATCGAGGTAGGGTTGGCCCGACTGGCGGCGTTGCCCTTCATGCGCAACGGCAGCGAGAGCGTAAGCGCGGCGGATAAGATCAAAATCGGCTGAGGGGAGGTATTCGCGGTGGCGGGAGATGAGCGCTTCGACGGAGGGCGAGAGATAAGCTTGCACAAATGCGTGTTGCACCGATTCAAGCGAGGATTGACAGCCACGCCGCTGTTGCTGCTCGACGATGATCTGCATGACTTTGTGTTTGGAGAGTTCAATCGCTAGTGGAGGGAGTTCGCCACTGATCATCTGGCTGTCGGGTGTGTCGGCGATTAGTGTAGATGTAGTCGCTACAACATCGTCCATAGGAGCCGCTCCTGTTTCAGCGGGCTGCAAATCGTTCATCTGTGGCGTGGCTGGCTAGATCAAGCGTCGCCGGCAATAAAACTTACGCGCCGGTTAAGGCCAGTTTGCCCAGTTGATATGGTAGCAAGCCATTGTGATAGATTGCTGCTCTGTCGCGCTAATTGTGACAATGCTTTGTTATGACCGGCTTGCGTTTAGATGACACAATAACGATGGACGTTGCTATCGCGCAGTTGGTTATGTTCTTCGTCGAAGCGCGTGATCCGTCTGTCCTCTTGGTGTCTGCTGGTCGATTCAAATTGTTGATCAAAAACGCCCGGCGTGCAACGCCAGGCCGCATCCAACCATCGAATCGATCATCTGCGATCGCAACACAGATTATGTCTCTGTTATGTAGGATAACACTCGCCGGCAGTGATGTCAAGCCGCGTCATAAGGATGTGTGATTCATTGTATAATCAAATATCTCACCTGTTCTACCTCGCTGACGTGAAGGAGCTTTGTTTTATGGATCTCAACCTGCACCATTTCCCCTATCCCGGGCGGCGGGTGCCGGTAGTGGCCGAGCGCGGCGTGGTGGCGAGCAGCCACCCGTTGGCGTCGCAGGCCGGAATGCAGGTGTTGCAGGCTGGCGGCAATGCGGTTGATGCCGCGATTGCGACTGCGGCGGCGTTGACGGTGCTCGAACCGACGTCGAATGGGTTAGGGGGCGATGGTTTTGCCTTGATTTGGGCCGGCAATGCCCTCTACGGTATCAATGGTTCGGGCGCAGCGCCGGCCGGTTTGTCTGCCGAGGCGTTGATGGCTGCCGGCTATGCCGAAATGCCGGTGCATGGCTGGTGGCCGGTGACAGTGCCGGGTGTGGTGCGGTTGTGGGGCGATATGCACGAGCGGTTTGGTCGCTTGCCGCTAGCGCAGGTGTTGGCGCCGGCAATTGCCTATGCCGAAGAGGGCGCGCCAGTGCCGCCGATGGTAGCCTATTTTTGGGCGTGCGGGGTGGCAGCGGCCCATGCCCGCACCGGCCCAGAGTTCGCCGGTTTTCTGCCTACCTTTAGTCGCGATGGTCGCGCCCCCCGTCCCGGTGAGCGCTTTGTGAGTCCCGGCCATGCCCGCACGCTGCGCTTGATTGCGCGCCACGGCGTTGATGTGTTTTACCATGGTGAGATTGCCGAAGCGATTGATCGTTTCGCCCGCGCCACCGGCGGCTTGCTCCGGGCTGATGATTTGGCTGCCCATCGCTCAGAATGGGTAACGCCGATCACGATGCAGTATCGCGGCTATACCGTTCATGAGATTCCACCGAATGGGCAGGGGATTGCCGCGTTGATGGCGCTCGGCGTGCTTGACCACGTCGAGCTGGCGCACTTGCCGCGCGAGTCGGCAGCCGCCTTCCACTGGCAGATCGAGGCCATGAAGCTGGCCTTTGCCGATGCCTTTGCCTATGTCGCCGATCCGGCTAAAGCGCCGGTGCCAGTCGCGCAGATGCTTGATCGCGATCGACTGGCTGCACGCCGCCGGCTGATCGGCGAGCGGGCGCAAGACTATGGCCCAGCGGCATTGCCACGGGGCGGCACCGTCTATTTTGCGACGGTTGACCGTGATGGTATGATGGTGAGCATGATTCAATCGACCTATATGGGCTTTGGTTCGGGGGTGGTGGTGCCTGAGTATGGCATCGCGCTGCACAATCGCGGCTGCGGGTTTGTGGTTGATCCCAGCCATCCCAATCACGTTGCGCCGGGCAAGCGCCCATTCCATACGATCATTCCCGGTTTCCTCAGCAAAGATGGTGTGCCGATTGGCCCCTTTGGCGTCATGGGCGCGCACATGCAGCCGCAAGGCCACGTGCAGGTGATAGTAAATACCCTTGACTACGGCATGCATCCGCAGGCGGCGCTCGATGCGCCGCGCTGGCGCTGGGAGCGCGATGGCACGCTGCGCCTTGAACTAGAGACGCCGCGCCACGTGATCGAGGGTCTCGCTGCGCGCGGCCATCAGGTGGTGGTCGAGAGCGAGTTGGGCGGCTTTGGTCGCGGGCAGGTGATTTGGCGGTTGCCTAGCGGTTGTTATGTTGCCGGTACCGAACCACGCTGCGATGGCTTGGCGGTTGGGTGGTAGCAATCAACGCCGAGGCGCTGAGGCGCAACGAGATGTTGGGTTGAACCGGTCGCGCTGAGCCGCGTTGCTCGTTAGGTTGCAGCGGTTAGGCTGCGGTAGGTTTCAGCATGTCGTGTTAGTAACGCTCATTTCTGAACGTTACTGTGAGGTGATACGATTCGTTGCACAGTCTGCTGCCAAAAGCTGAGTTCAAATGGAGAAGTTATTCTATGACCACGCGCAGAGCGACGCTGTTTGATCTCTTATCTGCCGGGGTTGGTAGCGATCCGGCATTGATCGCGCCGGGAGGTCCGGTATGGACGTTTGCCAATCTGCGTGAGCAGGTGAGCCAGTTAGCCGAATGGTTGCAGGCGCGCGGGTTGGGACGGGGAGACCGGATTGCTATCGCTCTCGGTAATGGGCCGGCGATGGCGATGGCTTTTCTCGCTGCCGCGACGGCGGCTACTGCTGCGCCGTTGAACCCAAAGTATCGCCGCGATGAGTTTGCGTTCTACTACGAAGATACTAATGCTCGTGCCCTGATCGTGGCCCCCGGTGAAGGCGAAGAGGCGCGGGCTGCCTTGCGACCGGGGATGCTGTTGATCGAGGCTGCGTTGGACGATGATGGTCGCTTGACCTTGAGCGCCGCCGGCGAGGCTGGCCCGCCGCGCCGCGATGGCATGGCCGAAGCTGATGATGTGGCGATGATCTTGCATACGAGCGGCACCACTAGCCGGCCCAAGCGGGTGCCGATCCGCCATCGCAATCTCGTTGCTTCGACAGCTAATATTATTGCTACCTACCAACTCAGCTCTGCCGACCGCTCGCTCTGTGTCATGCCGCTGTTCCATATTCATGGCATCGTCGCCTCACTGCTCAGCCAATTGGCGGCGGGGGGCGCAGTAATCTGCCCGCCCGGTTTCGATGGCCTCAAGTTTTGGAGTTGGGTCGAACAGGCGCGGCCCACATGGTACTCGGCGGTGCCGACGATGCATCAGGTGTTGCTGGCTCGCGCCGAGCGCAACGCCGCGATCATTGCCGCGAACCCGTTTCGCTTCATTCGCTCGTCGAGCGCACCATTGCCGCCCGTAGTGATGGAACGGATGGAAGCGGTCTTTGGCGCGCCGGTGATCGAGAGCTACGGCATGACCGAGGCCTCGCACCAGATGACTTCTAATCCGTTGCCACCCGGCCAGCGCAAGCCCGGTTCGGTGGGAATCGGTTTTGGGGTGGAAGTAGGCATCATGGACGAAGCCGGGAACTTGTTGCCGGGGGGCGTGAAGGGTGAGGTGGTGGTGCGTGGGCCGAATGTGGTTGATGGCTACGAGAACAACCCTGAAGCCAACGCGGCAGCGTTTGTGAACGGTTGGTTCCGCACCGGCGATCAAGGTTATCTCGATGAGGATGGCTATCTATGCCTGACCGGCCGGATCAAAGAGTTGATCAACCGCGGTGGCGAGAAGATTTCGCCGCTTGAGATTGATGATGTGCTGCTGCGCCATCCGGCGGTAGCCGAGGCGCTGGCCTTTGCTGTGCCCCACCCGACCCTAGGTGAAGAGGTGCATGCGGCGGTGGTGTTGCGCGAGGGCATGGAGGCGAGCGAGCGCGAGCTGCGCGATCACTGCGCTCGCCTGCTAGCCGATTTCAAAGTGCCGCGCGCGATCCACATCCTAAGCGCGTTGCCGCGTGGCGCTACCGGCAAGTTACAACGGATCACCATGGCGAAGACGCTGGGGTTGGCGTAGCTGCCTAGCGTGCGGCAGTTTGGCTGCCGCACTTCACGGGGCTGTGAAACCGGTTACAATCCGCGCCAGAATTGCGGTATGATAATGTTATTGGCAATTTGTTGCGCATTGGATGCTCACTGTCGCAATGACGCTGCCGGCCAACATCTCCGGCGTTGACAAATAGGAAGCGGCATGATCCCCAAGCCAGAACTCGAACGGCGTCTTTCACCATACGTCAGTTTTTCGCGATCGGAATGGTCGGCACTGCGCAACGGCACGCCATTGCCGTTGAGCGCCGACGAGTTAGACACGCTGGTCAGCTTGAATGATAGCGTTTCGATTGAAGATGTCGCTGACATTTATCTGCCGCTAGTCCGCTTGTTGCAGCTCTATTACGAAAACGCTTGCCGGTTGTATCAGGCGACAAGTTCGTTTCTCGGTTCGGCGACGGCGCGGGTACCGTATGTGATCGGTATCGCCGGCAGTGTGGCCGTTGGCAAGAGCAGCACTGCGCGTATTTTGCAGGCCTTGCTGTCCCGTGGCCCTAGCCGGCTTAAAGTGGATCTAGTCACGACCGATGGGTTTCTCTACCCCAATCGGGTGCTGCAAGAACGGGGCATCATGCACCGCAAGGGCTTCCCGGAGAGTTACGATCGCCGGCGGTTGTTGCAGTTTATCGCCGATATTAAGTCAGGCTATGGCCCGGTGACGGCGCCGGTTTATTCGCATTTGACGTATGACATTGTGCCCGATCAGGTGCAGGTGGTCGATCACCCCGATGTGTTGATTGTCGAGGGGTTGAATGTGTTGCAGCGCGGCGCCAATACCCGGCGCGAACCGCAGCTCTATGTGTCGGATTTCTTCGATTTTGCGATCTATGTTGATGCTGATGAGCGCGATCTCGAACGCTGGTATATCGAGCGCTTTTTGCAGTTGCGCAAGACGGCGTTCCGCGATCCCTCGTCTTACTTTCGCCGTTACGCCGATCTGAGCGAGAGCGAAGCGATTGCTACGGCCCGCCGCATCTGGCGCGAGATCAACTACGTCAATCTTAAGCAAAATATTGAACCGACGCGCTGGAGCGCTGATCTGATTTTGGTCAAAGGGTCGCGCCACGAGCTTGAGCGAGTGTACCTGCGCAAACTGTAAACGTGGAGCCGCGGAGTGGGCAAAGGCGCGGAGGGTTGGAACGCAAAGGCGCGGAGGGTTGGAACGCAAAGGCGCGAAGGGTTGGAACGCAAAGGCGCGAAGGGTTGGAACGCAAAGGCGCGAAGGGTTGGAACGCAAAGGCGCGGAGGGCGCGAAGGGCGCAGAGGAAGAGAGACTGGGGGTGAGAGGGGGGCGGGGATGCTGTGCCCGGTCGGCCCGCAGCACACTCAGCGTCCTCTGCGGTAAGCTGATCCCCTGCAAGCAGCGGCGGCAAGCGGCGCCCCCTCGCCCGCCGTCAGGTGGGAGAGGGGGCCGGGGGGTGAGGGCAAGAGAAGGCGGGCTAGTAATCAAATGCGCGGAAAACGTATTTCCACATACCAATAAATGCCTGTTCGTCACAGCGAGGATTGATATGCGTATCTGTGTTGTCGGGGCCGGCGCGATCGGCGGTTGGCTCGGCGCAAAGTTGATACAGGCTGGCGCGGAAGTGACGCTGATCGCTCGTGGCGCGCATCTAGCGGCAATTGCGGCTAACGGCTTGGCGATTGAATACAGCGATGGCCGCCAAGAGGTGGTGCGTCCGGCATTGGCGACGGCTGATATGACTGCTGCCGGCCCGCACGATATAGTGATTGTGGCGGTCAAGGCGCAATCATTGCCGGCGCTGGCCGCGCCAATGCGCGCGCTCTATGGGCCGGATACGGCGGTAGTGTATGCCCAGAATGGGATTCCATGGTGGTACTTTTTTCGCCATGGTGGCCCCTACGAAGGCCGCCGGATCGAAGCTGTCGATCCCGGTGGAGTGATTGCCGCCAATACTGAGATCGAACGGGTGATCGGTTGTGTAGTCTATCCGGCAGCGGCAATCGAGCGGCCCGGCGTGATCCGGCATATTGAGGGCAACCGGTTTACACTGGGCGAGCCTGATGGCAGCCGGAGCGAGCGCGCAGTGCGGCTGAGCAAGTTGCTCGAAGCGGCGGGCTTGCGCGCGCCGGTTAAAACCGATATTCGCAACGAGATTTGGCTGAAACTGTGGGGGAATCTCTCGTTCAACCCGATCAGCGCCTTGACGCGCGCCACTCTCGACCGTATTATCGCCGACAAAGGAACGTATGAATTGGCGGCCACGATGATGGCCGAAGCGCAACAGGTAGCCGAAGCGCTCGGTGTACGCTTTCCAGTCTCGATTGAGCGGCGCATTCGCATGGCCGAAGAGATCGGCGCTCATAAGACCTCGATGTTGCAAGATATTGAGGCCAAGCGTCCAACCGAGATTGATGCTATATTAGGCGCAGTGGTTGAACTCGCCGATCTGACCGGCACGCCGGCGCCAACGATGCGCGCGATCTATGCGGTGACATCGTTGTTGGATCGGGTGAATTGCGGGCAGTGAAAGTATCTTCGCCGCGAGATTCTGCTCTCTGATAGAGTGGCTTGATCATCGCCAAGAGGCACTCTAACCAACAGCAACAAGGATTGCCGATGAGTGATCTACTTGCCAATCCGGTCTTGACCCGCGAACTGTTTGGCCGCATTCGTGGTCGGAATGCATGGCTGATTTTGACCGGCTATTTGACGATTATCGGCGCGATTACGTTGTTGATCTACGCTGTCTTTGCTAGTTCGGCCAGCATCAATGACCCGAATACCGCTCGTTCGATCGGGAAAGGAATTTTTTTCACGGTTATGACGGCGGCGCTGGTGCAAGTCTGCTTTCTCTCGCCGTCGCTGACTGCCGGCGCGATTGTGGGCGAAAAAGAGCGCCAGACCTACGATCTCTTATTGGCGTCGCTCCTGTCACCGGTGCAGATTGTCGCTGGTAAGTTGGTGTCGGCGATTGCCTTTGCGCTCCTCTTGATTATGGCCTCGTTGCCAATCGCTGGGCTAGCTCTGATTTTCGGCGGTGTCACTGCGCAAGAGGTCCTCATTGGAGTGGTTGGATTGCTGGTAACGGCGGTAAGTTACGCAGCGATTGGGCTGTTTTGGTCAACGGTGATGCGTTCGACGCTAGGGGCGACGGTGATGGCGCAGGGCACGGTGATCGCAATTCTGTTGCTAGTGCCGTTTCTCTTCTTCGTGATCTCGTTGCTGATCGGCGCCTTCGATGGCTCGCCGTCGCCGCTCTACGTCTATACAATGGGCGCTTTTCTCTGCTTACACCCGTTTATCGCTCTCGGCATGACCGCCGGCGCGTTAGAGACCGGCAGCGGCCCGTTGTTGTGGCAAGTGTCTTCGTCGGTGGGTGATTTGACGGTGCCGTCGCCGTGGCTGGTCTACGCAGTGATCGCAGTGATTATTGCAGTAGTATGTTTGGGGTTGTCGATTCGCGGCGTGCAGCCAGACGAAGCGGGGGGATAACCTATACCGTCTGTATCCACTGCGCGATAATCGCGGCCACCTCGGCTGGTTTTTCCATTGGCAGCATATGGCCAGCCTCGACCTCGGCGAAGGTGGCGTGTGGCGCCACCCGGCGAAAGCGTCGCCAAACCGAATCGGTGATCAGTTCAGATCGCGTGCCGCGCACAATCAGCAGAGGCCGTTGCAGGCGGCGCAAATCGCGCCAAGCATCGAGCGGCGACGAAGCAAAGATGTGCGATTCCCACAGTTTGGGCCATGCTAGGGTATAGCCATTGCCGTGTGGCTTGAGGCCGCCGCTGAGATAGCCTTCGAGCGCGGCGGGAGTGAAATCGGCAAACACGCCGCGCCCCTGCCAGCGTTGGCGGGCCTCTTCGACGCTCGCAAAGTGATCGCGGCGGCGCAACGCGCCTTGGGCGAGCGGAAAGCGATACCCTTGCCCGCTCTGGCGCAACAACCAGATTAACACCTGTAGGCGACGGCGAAAGAACACTGGATCAATCAGCGCCACTGCGCGGAATAACTCAGGCCGTTCAACTGCGGCGTAGAGAGTTAGGATCCCGCCCAGCGAATGGCCAATCCCGATCACCGGTTCATCAGTGACCGCCGCCAGATCGGCCATCAAATCAGCCGCCAAATCGCGCCATGTCCCCCTCGGTTCCGCGTCACCATCGACGCGCAACGGACGTGGCCGGTAACCAAGAATGCGCCCGAACGACGCAAGGCCGGCAGCGAGGGGGACATAAGCTTCCGGGGGGAAGCCGTTGGCCGGCGCGATATGGATGAGACGGGGGCCGTGGCCCCCGAACTCGCGATGGGTAGCAGCGGCGTTCAGAGTGATCATCGATGTCGGCAACGTTGTTCAAGATGGCACAACGGTCATAAGCAAGATGGATTGGCGCCAATTAGTCATCACGCCGCCGCGGGCGCGGGCGATCGGCATCGCGGCGCGGGCCGCGCAATTCATCGCGCAAGCTGCGCGGCTCCTCGCGTCCGCCACGCGGTTCGTCACGCCCGCCACGCGGCTCCTCACGAGGGCGCGGGCGGGGCGCAGCGCCGGCTGCTTTGCGCTCTTCGGGCGTCTCGCCGGTGAGCACTGCCCGCCGGCTGAGGCTGATCTTGCCGGTAGCGCGGTCGATGTCGATCACCATCACGTTGATCTCGTCACCCAGCGAAACTACATCTTCGACGTTCTCCACCCGCTTGTCATCAAGCTCCGACACATGCACCATGCCGTCTTTGCCGGGCAAAATGTTGACGAAGGCGCCAAATGGCTTAATGCTCACCACTTTGCCAAGGAAAATATCACCAACCTTTGCCTCGCGAGTGAGGCCTTCAATCATGCTCAGCGCCTTCTTAGCCGCCTCGCCGTCAGGAGTGGTGATAAAGACGCGACCGTCGTCTTCGATATCGATCTGCGCGCCGGTAGTGTCGCAGATATTGCGGATCGTCTTGCCACCGGGGCCGATCAACGCGCCGATCTTATCCACTGGAATCTGGATCGTCATAATCCGCGGCGCATAGATCGACAGTTCAGGCCGTGGCGCGCTAATCACCTCATTCATCTTATCGAGGATGAAGAGGCGACCGGCGCGGGCCTGCGCAAACGCCTGCCGCATAATCTCGTAGGTAATACCGGTCGTCTTGATGTCCATCTGCAAGCCGGTAACACCTTTGGCCGTGCCGGCCACCTTGAAGTCCATATCACCGAGCGCGTCTTCAAGGCCTTGAATGTCAGTCAACACCCGCCAGCGCCCATCTTCGCCGGTGATCAGGCCCATCGCCACCCCGGCCACCGGGGCCTTAATCGGCACGCCGGCATCCATCAGGCTCAGCGACGAACCGCAAACCGAGGCCATTGACGACGAGCCATTCGACGAGAGCACCTCAGAGACGAGGCGGATCGTGTAGGGAAACTCCTCTTCGCTGGGCAGCACAGCGTACAGTGATCGCTCAGCGAGCGCGCCGTGGCCAATGTCGCGGCGGCGCGGGGTGCCTAGCCGGCGCACCTCGCCAGTGCTAAACGGCGGGAAGTTGTAGTGATGAATGTAGCGTTTGGTCGTCTCGATGCCGAGGTCATCCACCTTCTGCTCATCGCCGGGCGAGCCGAGGGTTGTGATAGTCAGCACCTGTGTCTGGCCGCGTGTGAAGACAGCCGAGCCATGCACCCGCGGTACCACGCCAACCTCGATGCTGATCGGGCGGATCTCATCGAGAGCGCGGCCATCAACGCGAATACCTTCATCGAGAATCGCGTTGCGCACCTCGTCCTTGAGCAGCTTCTCGAAGGCCTTGCTCACTTCTTTGGTGCGATTGGGAATCTCTTCTTCTGGCTCATCGGCGGTAAAGTGGGCAATCACCTCAGCTTTGAGCGCCTCGGTTTGGGCTTCGCGCTCCTGCTTGATCGGGCTGCGCACCGCTTGGCGCAAGCGATCACCCATCCACGCGCTAATGGCCTCTTCGAGCGAGGTGTCAACCACGGGCGGCGTGAAGGGGCGCTTGGGCTTGCCACAGAGCTGCACCAACTGCTCTTGCAGCTCGCAGATCTGCTTGCAGACAGCATGGCCCTCGATCACCGCCTGCAACATCTCATCTTCGGTCAGCTCATACGCGCCGGCTTCCACCATCAGCACCGCATCCTTGGTGCCGGCGACAACCAGATCGAGCCGGCTCTTCTCAATCTCGCCCATCTTTGGGTTCACAACCAACTGACCATTCAGGTGGCCCATCTGCACTGCGCCCACCGGGCCAGCGAAGGGAATATCGCTGATCGACAACGCCGCCGAGGCTGCGATAATCGCCAGCGGGCCGGGGTCGTTTTCCATGTCGATTGAGAAGGTGGTGATGATAACCTGCACTTCGTTGTAGAACCCCTTGGGGAAGAGCGGGCGGAGCGGGCGGTCGGTCAACCGCGAGATGAGGATGGCGGTGGTGGTAGGACGGCCTTCGCGCTTAAAGAAATTAGCGGGAATCTTGCCCACCGCGTACATCTTCTCTTCGTAATCCACGGTGAGCGGGAAAAAATCGGTTCCTTCACGTGCCTCTTTAGCGCACACCACCGTGGCAAGCAACATCGTATCGCCATAGCGAGCGACGACCGCGCCATCAGCCTGTTCGGCGAAGCGACCGGCTTCGAGAGTTAACGTACGTCCGGCAATCTCCGCGCTCACGGTGTAAATTTTCCGTTCTGTCATACTTGCTTCTAACTCCTAACTTACTGGGGCGCCGGTGCGCCCACTGCCATCAAACTGGCCGCACCGTGCGGCCGGGGCGCGGAGTTCGGCACTGGCGTATGGGCGCGAGTCTCTCGCGCGCATGCGCCAATCCCGAACCGCCGCGCCAAACCATGCGCAAGCAAAGAGCGCCGGGCGGCGGATGCCGCTGGCGCCCTCGTTGACCTTATCTCACACTGACGGTTGCCCCTATCATACTAGCGGCGCAGACCGAGGCGGTTGATGACGTTGCGGTAGCGTTCGCGATCCTTGGACTGCAGATAGTTGAGCAGCCGCCGGCGACGCCCGACGAGCTTGAGCAGCCCGCGCCGCGAGTGATGATCGTGGGTGTGGACGCGCAGATGCTCGATTAATTGGTTGATCCGCTCGGTCAAGAGTGCGACCTGAACTTCGGGCGAACCGGTATCAGTCTCGTGGATCTGATAATCGTTGATAATTTGCGACTTTTCTTCTTTTTCAAGCGCCACGAGCAGTTCCTCCTCGTGTAATCGCGCGCGGGCCGGCGCAGCCCGGCGTTCCTGATATAAGCGCCGTTATTATAACATAGATTGTTGGGTTTTGCCAACTTATGTCGCGCACGGGGAGATGCACGACAGTTTGGCGGTGGAGGGCGCGTGATGGTGCGAATGGTGCGCGTCATTTTGTGGCTGTTCAACTCCCCCCAATCTCGCGCGGCACGCGCGGCAAGATGCCGGTCAGCACCTCGTAGCTGATGGTGCCGAGCCAGCCAGCGATTTCGTCTACCCCAATCGCATCATCACCCTGTCGCCCGATGATCGTCACCGCATCGCCGCGCTGCACGCCGGGTATATCGGTAACATCAACCATCACATAGTCCATGCAGATCCGCCCAACAATTGGCGCGCGGCGGCCGCGAATGAGCACTTCGCGCCATGGCGGCGCGCGCCGCAGGCCATCGGCGTAGCCAACCGGAATGGTAGCGATGCGTGATGGGCGGGAGGTGACGTATGCGCCGCCATACGAGATCGGCGTGCCGGCGGGGTGCTCGCGCACTTGAGCGACTTCGCTGTAAAAGCTGAGCGCCGGGCGCATGCCGGGCAAGAGCGGCGCAGCCGGGCTGGGCGCGAGGCCATAGCAGGCGAGACCGGGCCGCACCATGTCAAAGTACGCCGCCGGGAAGCGCAAGGTTGCGGCGCTGTTAGCAGCATGGACGATTGGCGGGCGGAGACCGGCGGCGGTCAGTTCGGCGAGCACTGCGCTAAACAGGGCCAACTGCCGGTCGGTTGGCGCCGGATCGGTCTCGTCGGCACGGGCGAAGTGGGTGTAGAGGCCAACCGGCTCGATGCCGGGCAAGCTGTGGAGTTGATGGATAAACGATCCTACTTCAGCGGGTGGCAGCCCTAGCCGTGCCATCCCGGTATCGACTTTGACGTGAACGCGGGCAGGCCGGCCAAGTTCTGTGGCGGCGGCGCTGAGCGCTTGCGCGGTGTCATGGTCGAAGAGGGTAATCATCAGATCGAGCCGGATCGCATCGGCAGCTTGCCATGGCGGCGTATAGCCCAACACCAGAATTGGTGCGTTAATACCCTGCGCGCGCAAGGCCTGCCCTTCGCCGAGCGTGGCGACGGCTAACGCTTCAGCCCCGGCGCCTAACGCTGCCCGCGCTACCCGTGCCGCGCCATGGCCATAACCGTCACCCTTAAGCACCACCATCAGCGGCACGCCGGCATGGGCGCGTAGAGCGCGGACGTTGCCGGCAATCGCGGTCAGGTCGAGATGTACCCACGTGGGCCGGCCCGGATCGCCGATCCGCACGCTGCGCCACGCCGGTTCTTGCCGCACCAGATGGCGTTCTGGCGGGTGATCGGCCACCAGCAATGGCGCAATGACCTGTTCGAGCCGTTCGCCAGCGCTGCCAGACACCAACACGAGATCACCACTACCCCGATCGGCAGGGATCGCCGCCCGCGCCGCCTCGTTCGTGTCAACGACGTGAATGTCTACGGCGGGATTGGCCATTCGCGCCGCGTGGGCCATTGTCGCTGCGCCGATCCCCTTGAGCACGAGGCACTCGGCGCTCTGCGCGGCTTGCGCGCCGAGCGCGGTAAAGACCGGCGTCGGGTCGATGGCCGGTAGTTCGGTTGGCGCGCCCAAGACCGCGATCCGCCGTCGTGCCGGCAAAGCGGCCAGCGTGTGCAAAGCGGCATGCATTGCCAGCGGGGTCGCGTTGAAGCTATCGTCGAGAATGGTTTCACCCTGCGCTCCCGGTAGCGGGCGTAGCCGGCCAGCCGGCGCTTCAAGCTGGGCCAACGCCTGCTGTGTCGCCTCCGGCGCAACCGCGTAGACCAAACCCACGGCAATAGCGGCCAACGCCGCCATAACGCCGGGCGGGCCGAGCAGTGGGGTGGTAATCGGCAGTTCGAGATTGCTGCCGAGCGCAATGAAGCTAACTCCATCGCGCCGGTACTCGATCTTTGTTGCCCGCACCTCGATGCCGCGCGCGCCGGCATAGCAGAACGGTTCGGCAGCCACCAGCACACTGGCGCCTTGGGCTGCCAGCAGCGCCGCCATCTCTGGATCGGCTGCCTGCGTGATCACAGCGAGATGAGGTGGAAAAGCTGCCGCCAGCGGGGCCAGATGTTCGCCGGCGAATTCGAGCACCGCATAGCGATCGCCGTCGCGCAGGCGAGCAAGCGCGATCGGCAATCCGAGCAACGAATTGAAATTGCGCCGGCTCTGGAACGTAGGCGCTTGCCTTGCCAGCACCGCCGCAATGGCCCGTCGCGCCAGCGTCTTGCCGATCCCGCCGGTGACAGCGATAACTGTTGGTTGCGCCGCGCCCAAGCGGGCGCTGGCCCAGCGTAGCAGCAACGCTTGCGGATCGGGGCAGACGATGATGGTGGCGTCGCCGGCAGTGCGCGGCGGACGGCTACACAACACACCGCGCGCGCCGGCTGCCAGTGCCGCCGGAATGTAGTCGTGACCGTCGGCCCGCGCCGTGCGCAGGGCAATAAAACACTCGCCGGCGCTGGTCAAGCGCGAGTCGTAGCTCCAATCGGTAAAGGTATCGGTAAGCGCTGCGCCGGCAAGCGTACCGCCGGCAGCGAGCACATCGGCAAGCTGGATGGGCATAGCAATGCTCCGTGTATATATAACTGCAAGCTCCCTGCCATGGCGCTTTCCACTGGGGCGGGAGGCATCTGTTGATCAAGCTGCCTCCCGCTGAGGCGAGGTTGCTATGGGGTCGGCCCCCTCGCAACGTAGGGCGCGTGGCGGCCCGGCTGTCACTGTGAGCCGCAATGGACGATGAGGCCATCTTCCTGTCCACTGCAAAAACCTGCCGCTCGACGTCTGCGCATTCGGTTGGCGCTTGGCAAACCTTTGCTATAATACCCGCTATGAGCAATTCATCCGCCACTGCTGCCGCAACCCGCGCCGGAGTCTCATGGTTCTGGTTGGTGGTTGCCCTCTTTGCCCATACCGGTTGGGGCGCTTACCCAGTGCTGGCTCGCTATCTGCAAACCATCAGCCATCTGCCGAGCATGGCCATTCTCAGTCTCGGCAACGCGATTGCGCTGCTGGTTTATCTACCCTTCGCCTATCGCCATCTTGACCGCAAGGTTTGGGTGACGCCGATCATTTGGCTGTTTGCGTTGGTAGTCAGTGTGCGCGCCATGACCAACCTCACCTCGGCCCGCTTTACACTGGCAATCTACGTGCAACTGATCACGCTGCTCACGCCGTTACTGGTAGCATTGATGAGCAAGCTCTTCTTCCGCGAGCGGTTGCCGCCGTTCACCCTGCCCGCCATCGCTCTTTCCATCTGCGGCTCGTTGCTCATGATGAGCGGCGATCTGGCGAATGGCACTGTCTTGCGCCTCACGGCCAGCGATCTGATTGGCATCGCAATGGCCTTTGTATCAGCCTGCGCGTTAGCCCTCTACATGAT
>JANWYE010000076.1 GCA_025057175.1 Chloroflexus sp.
CCGGCATTGACCATGCGCCCGTCGAGGCGCTGCACCATGTTGCGTTTGAGCGATTCGGTCATGGTTCCTCGCGGCTAGCACGACATCCACTACAAAGCGTGTACGATTGACTGTGCCCGTAACTTCAGGTCCTCCGCGCCCACCCTCTGCGCCGCTGTGCCTCTGTGGTTTATACCCACCGGCGACGACCCTAAACGCCACCCCACTGTTTGTAGGTTTTCACAGCGATCAGTACTCAATCCCCGGCTGGGCGCGAATGCCCTGATCACGGAACGGATGCTTCACTTCTTGCATTTCCGTTACCAAATCGGCATACTCGATCAATTCGGGCGGCGCGTAGCGGCCGGTGATAATCAGATGCAACATCGGCGGCTTGTTAGCCTTCAGCCACGCCACCACCTCGGCAGCGGGCACCCAGCCGTAGTGCATCACATACGTAAACTCATCGAGTAAAAAGACATCAAAATCGCCGCTAGCAATCTGCTGCTTGGCCAGCTCCCAGCCATGCAACGCCCGCGCCTGCGTCTCATCGAGATTGCGGCTCGTCCACGTAAAGCCATCGCCGAGCGGCGTCAGCGTGATCCCCATGCGCTCGAGCGCGCGCAACTCGCCGAACTTCGCTTGCTCGTGCTTGATAAACTGCACACCACCAACGCGCATATTGCGGCCCCACGCCCGTAGCAGAATGCCAAGCGCAGCGGTGGTTTTGCCCTTGCCGTTGCCGGTATTAACAATCACCAAGCCTTTGGGCTGGTGGCTAGCCCGCACCGCCTTGCGACGCGCTTCAGCTTCGGGCGATGATCCCGGCCCATGTGTGGTCTCATCTTCCATTGGTGTGCCTTTACACTAGCATCCACAAACAACAACCCCGGCCGTTCTCGCCGGCCGGGGTGATAAACGATAGCGCGCTAGAATAGGCGCCTCGCTCATCCTTCTTGGCGCGAGAAGGGCTGAACGAACATCACATCGCGGCAGGCGTCCTGGCTTCCGGCTCATAATGGCCGGTTACAGTTGCGGCACAGCGCTGGACTTGCACCAGCTTCCACCTTTACGCCCTAGCATCCGGGCTAGCGGGTCACCGCGATGGGTATGTGATTGCGTAGGTGCGACAGTGGGTTGATTATAGCACAAATCGCAAATCCAATATTAACTGGAATACGCTTGCCTTAATACCGCTTCCGCCTAGAAAAACGAGCGATCAGGACGCCACTCACTTCAAAAACAGATGATACGCCGGGTTATCGCTCTGCTCGCGGTACGGATACCCCAACCGGCTCAGCGAAGCGTAGAAACGGTCGAGGTCGGCATCGGGCACCTGAATACCGGCCAACACCCGCCCGTGGGCGCTGCCGTGGTTACGGTAATGGAACAGGCTAATATTCCACGACGCATCGAGCGACTCGAGAAACTGGAGCAACGCCCCCGGCCGTTCGGGAAACTCAAAGCTAAATAGCCGCTCATCGGTCGCTTCCGGCGCGCGCCCGCCAACCATGTGGCGCAGATGGATAATCGCTAGCTCGTCGTTGGTCAGATCAAGCACCGTATAGCCGGCGTTGCGCATCCGCTCGGCTAGTTCGTGGCGCTGGCGGGCATCGGTCAGTTGCACACCCACAAAGACATTGGCATCGGGGCGCGGCGCGTAACGATAATTGAATTCGGTAATGTTATGCGGCCCGATAATCCGGCAAAACTGCTTAAACGAACCGGGCCGTTCGGGAATGGTGACTGCAAACAGCGCCTCGCGCCGCTCGCCGATTTCGGCTCGTTCGGCAACGTGGCGCAGGCGGTCGAAATTCATATTCGCGCCACACGTGAGCGCCACTGCCGGCAGATCGGCCCCACGCTCAGCGATATACCGCTTCAGACCGGCCACTGCCAGCGCGCCAGCCGGCTCCATGATCGCGCGCGTATCTTCAAACACATCCTTAATCGCCGCGCACACCTCATCGGTCGTCACCCGAACAAAATCATCAACGTAGCGTTGCACAATCGCAAAGGTATGCTCGCCAACCCGTCGCACCGCTACGCCATCAACAAAGATCCCAACCTGATCGAGCGTCACGCGATAGCCGGCGCGCACACTCTGGTACATCGCGTCGGAATCATCCGGCTCGACGGCAATAACCTCGATGTTAGGGTTAATACTCTTGAGAAAGATCGCAATTCCGGCGATCAAGCCACCGCCGCCGACCGGCACAAAGACGCGATAACGCTCAGCCCGCATCTGCTGCGAAATTTCCAACCCGATCGTTCCTTGCCCGGCAATTACCAGCGGATCATCGTAGGGATGGATGAAGGTCAGACCCAATTCTTTCTGCAAACGATAGGCATGCGCCTCGGCATCGCTGTAGCTATCGCCATAGAGCACTACCTCGGCATTGCGCCGGCGACAAGCTGCCACCTTAATCTCAGGCGTCGTCACCGGCATCACGATCAAGGTGCGAATGCCCAACTGTTGGCCAGAATAGGCCACTCCTTGCGCGTGATTGCCGGCTGAAGCAGTAATGACCCCTCGCGCCTTCTCTTCGGGGCTAAGATGCGCCATCCGGTTATAAGCGCCGCGCAATTTAAATGAAAAGATCGGCAATAGATCTTCGCGCTTAAAAAAGATTGGCACACCCAACCGCGCGCTTAGCAGGGGCGCTGGTTGCAGTGGCGTCTCTTGCACAACATCATAGACCCGGCTCGTGAGAATGCGTTGCACGTAGGTGAAATCAGGGTTCGGCATAGGTAGACAGCTCCTGTGCGCCACAGACACGGTTGCGCCCGCGACGTTTAGCGAGATACAAGGCGCGATCGGCATCGGCAATGAGTGAAGATGGATCAGGATGGGAAACCGGATGAAACGTGGCCACGCCGATACTCAAGGTAAGTTTCAGGAACTGACCATCGATCACAAACGGCGTAGCCATTACCGTCCGGCAGAGGCGTTCAGCCGCTAACAACGCTGCCTCATACGGTGTTTCCGGCAAGATGACACCAAACTCTTCGCCGCCATAACGCGCCAATATGTCAACATCACGCAGATGTTGGCGACACCGCTGCGCCACTTCACGCAAGATTTGGTCACCGGCCAGATGGCCATAGGTATCATTCACCTGTTTGAAATGGTCAATATCAACCATTGCCACACTTACCGGTGAGTGATAACGGCGCGCGCGCTCCACCTCATGTTGTAAGATGTAAAGGAAGTGACGCCGGTTATGTAATTCGGTCAGCGTATCGGTCATTGCCAGCGATTGGATCTGCGCAAAGCGCAAGGCATTATGCAACGCAACCGCCACTGTTGCCGCCAGCATCTCTAGCGCACTCAGATCGGCCATTGTATAAGCATCGAGTTGATCATTCCACGCCAGTAAAGCGCCAATAATGCGATCACCGACCACGAGCGGCGTTGCTAATAACGATCGTTGGCAGAGATCACCCTCGATCTCAGGCGCCGGTTGCAGTGCCGGTTCCGGCAACGTCTGCGCCCCCGATAACCGCAGCGAGACGCCAAAGCGGAGCACATATCCGGCTACGCCGTGCGTCAGCGGCCACTGCTGGGCCGGCTGCCGGCCCGACGGCGTCACGAGATAGACATACTCGACCATCTGCTGGTCATTCAATAGTGCAATCGCAAAACCGGTATGCGGGATCAACCGGTCAACAGCGTGATGAATTGCCTGATAGAGCTGCTCGCGATCAAGGGTAGCGCCGATCTCAACACTGGCTTGATAGAGCGTGTAGCGTTCATCAGCATTACGGATGGCGCGCTGATACATGCGGGCGCTTTGTAAAGCAATCGCCGTTTGGCGCGCAATCGCTTGCAAGAGATCGCGGTCACGCTCTTGAAATGGCTCATCACGCATGCGGTACAGAGCCAAAATCCCCAACGGTGTGGCGCCATCGATAATCGGTGTCGCCAACAACGAACGGACACCGATCCGCACCAAGTCCGGCAATGCCATCGGGTGAGCAGCATAATTCGGGATCAGCAGAGACATGCCTTGATCGATAATGTCCCACATCAACCCGCGTCGCGAACCTTTTGCCGGCGCAACCAGATCAACTGGCAGATTCACTAAATGGCCGGGCAGCAATCGTTCACGATCCGGATCATATACCGGCAACGCCCCGGCATCGGCATCGAGTAAATCCATCGCAAAACGCACCACGTTCTCCAGCACATGATCAATGTCAAGCTTGCTGGAGAGGGTTAACGCCATTTCCCCCAGCCGCGGATCGATCAGTGGCTTAGTTGCCGGCTGCTGCAACGTGAAGAGGATGCCCAGCGCCACCCCCGGCGCTTGCCACAAGATCTGGCGCTGCACCGTATATCGGCGTCCGTTGAGAAAAACATCCGTCGCCTCTGCTGCGTGAACCAGATCAGGGATCAACGGTTCCACGAAAGAACGCAACGAAAACACAGCCTCACTGGCGGCCAAGATCTGGCCATTAAGCGAGACCAGCAGGTTCAGATCGGATGTACCGGAAAGTTCACCACTCATACCCACTAACCGGTAGAGCAAGCTAGGGGCAAGTTACGCTAAAATCTCAGCAGCCACACTCATCACGTATTCGATGTGGGAACGCTCAATGCCGTAGTGGGTCACAGCACGAATACTGGTATGGCTCATGCTCCCCATCAAGATACCCCGCGCGCGCAGCGCCGCCAGAAATTCGTCTACGCTCAGGCGCGGATGGGCAAAGGTGAAGCGCACAATATTGGTCTGCACCTTGCTCAAATCGATCTGCACACCCGGCAACTCAGCCAGACCTGCGGCCAACAGGCGCGCATTGGCATGATCATCGGCCAATCGATCGACCATCTCGGTCAGGGCTACAATCCCGGCGGCTGCAATCACGCCAGCCTGCCGCATGCCACCGCCAAGCATCTTGCGCACCCGGCGCACCCGGGCGATGACCTCAGCCGGCCCGGCGACCAATGAACCAACTGGCGCGGCCAGCCCCTTAGAGAGGCAAAACATCACGGTATCAACATGCTTGGTCAGATCGGTCACCGGCACATCCAACGCCACCGCCGCGTTAAAGATCCGAGCGCCATCCAGATGCACAGGCAGGCCATGAGCGCGTGCCAGCGCATGTACCTGCGCCAAATAGTTGGGCGTGAGCGCCACGCCGCCGCAACGATTGTGGGTATTTTCAAGGCAGATAACACCGGGCGGCGCGAAGTGGTTGTCATTAATTCTTGTGGCTGCTTCCTCCAGCAATGCCAGATCGATAGTGCCATCACCTGCGGTCGCGAGCGGATGGTATACTAGGCCCCCCAATGCGCTCGCCCCGCCGGCTTCATAGTGGTAGATATGGCTCTCGTTGCCGAGGATCACCCGCTGCCCGCGTTGGCAATGGGCGAGCAACGCCGCTAGGTTGCCCATCGTGCCGCTGGCAACCAGCACTGCTGCCTCTTTGCCCACCCGCTCGGCCGCGAGTCGCTCGAGCGCATTGACTGTTGGATCCTCGCCATACACATCATCACCCAGCGCCGCATTAGCCATCGCTGCCCGCATTGCCGGGCTGGGCAGCGTCACCGTATCGCTGCGCAGATCGATCCGCTCGTCCGGCGCATCATTGGCAGGCAAAACATAGCCTTGCATAGTAGAAGCCATCCTCCGTGGCATGCCTCTTGTCGAGTTTTCTCATTATAGCACGGGCTTGCCGGTGGTGTTGGCTGCAATCCACCAGCACTCCCCCTCGGTCATTGCGCGGGGGCAACTCTATCCCCCCGCTACCGCTGGGAGAGGAGGTCAGGGGGCGAGGGCCGTGCCCCTCCCCCAGCGGGAGCGGGCGCACGGGGGTGCAGGCCACAGCCCCTCTCCCGCTGGGAGAGGAGATCAGGGGGTGAGGGCTACCCCCATCACCTCAGCCCTGCCGCCACCCATAGGAGACAGTGTAAAAGACAGTGCGCTGCCCTGTCCCTACACGCTACCAGGTAGTGATTCCGCAACCCATGTAACAAAATTACCCCTGAGATACCGAATTATATTTTATTTCCCAGCATCGAATGTCTCATTCTAATGCCTTATTCGCCCATTTTAACCAAACGCAAAGATTTTGCACAAAGATTGTCTATATTCCATGTTATTGACTCTCATGCTACAATTTGTTTGAACGTTCGTAGTTTTGATTCTGCACTACAATTTTCGGTCGGCAGTAACCACTGTATAACCCTTCGGCACGTACTCATTCTTTGTGAATGTAGTTCCAAGATTGGACTACAGGTTAGCTAGAGGAGAACGACGTGCTTGAGATCTCGCAGCACAAAGCTCAACTGCGCGACTATTTCAACGGTTTGGGCTTTGAACGCTGGTCGGCCATTTACGGCAATGCCCCGCTTTCTCTTGTCCGGCAAAGCATTCGCGAAGGCCATAACCGCATGCTGGCGGTGGCCGATGCGTGGCTGGCCGATCAACCGCCTCCTACCACGGCGCTTGATGTCGGCTGCGGCGTTGGCCTGTTTAGCCTGATACTGGCCCGTCGCGGCTACCGGGTGCGCGCCGCCGATATTGCGCCGCAAATGGTGGCCGCTACGCAGCGCGCCGCCGCCGATGCCGGTTTGTCTGAACAGATCGAATGCATGGAGGCTGATATTGAGTCGCTGCGCGAGCCGGCCCAAGTGGTAGCGTGCTTCGATGTCTTGATCCATTATCCCCAACCGGCCTTTGGCCAGCTTTGCACCCATCTTGCCAATCTTACCGAGCAGACCCTGTTGCTCACCTACGCGCCCTATAGTTCATTGCTGGCAGCCCTGCACCGGATCGGCGGCTGGTTCCCGCACAGCCAGCGCCGCACTGAAATCCAGATGATCCGCGACTGCGAGGTGATTGATATTTTATCCCGCGCTGGCCTGCGCGTGCGCCGGATGCAACCGATCCGCAGCCGGTTCTATCACGTTACGTTGATCGAGGCCAATCGGGCCTAGTTTGATAAGGTTGTAGTTCAGAAACGCGACTACAGGAGCGAAACATGCGACGATTGCTGGCATTGGTGGCCCTTGGCGCAGCCGCGTTCGCGCTGCACAAGTGGTACAACCGCGAGGTGTTGCTCGAGGGTGAGGGGTTTGTCCGCTTGCAGAGCGAGCACGAGCATTTCCACTTCCACGTCGATCTACCACCCGGTATGGAGATTCAGCCCGGCGATACGCTCGAAATTATGCATCTGCCGCCGACCGAGGATGGGCGCACCAATGGCGAGATCTGCTACCGCAGCCCTATCCGGCTTTATAAGGCTAGTTGGCTGCGCCGCTTTCTAACCAAGAAGAGCAGCCTCGTCGAAATTAACGAGCTAGTCGAGCATCCGTAGGGTTGGTGCCGGGCACGAGGCCCGTAGTAAAAGAATCGACAGATCGCAAAGGAGCGGAGCATGTTCTGGATCAATCCGTTGATGATGGAGATGCCCGGCGAGTTTAGCCGCACGACTCGCCACGCCCTCAAAGAGGCCATTCTCTCGCCCCGCTTTTACACTACCGATTTTAAGGCCATCGATAAGCTGGAAATCGATCGCAATGGACTGCGCGACGAGTTCGATTGGATCCGCGACGAGTTTGCCTACGACTACAACCGCACCCACTTCCGCCGCACCGATGAGTTTTTGCAGAACTTCGATGATATGCCTGAGCGCGATGCGTTTATTGATTTCCTCGAGCGCTCATGCACCGCCGAGTTCAGCGGCTGCTTGCTCTACGCCGAGATGGTTAAGCATCTGCACGATCCAACCCTCAAGGCGATTTTCAAGTATATGAGCCGCGATGAGGGCCGTCACGCCGGGTTCCTTAACCGCACCATGGCCGACTTGAATGTTGCTCTCGATTTGACCGTCTTGCAGAAGCGCAAGAAGTATACCTACTTCCAGCCCAAGTTTATCTTCTACTCGGTCTATCTCTCTGAGAAGATCGGCTATTCGCGCTATATCCATATCTACCGCCACCTCGAACAAAATCCGCAGTATTGCATCCACCCGATCTTTAAGTGGTTCGAACAGTGGTGCAACGATGAATATCGTCATGGCGAGTTCTTCGCCCTGCTGATGCGCTCGCAGCCTGAGATGCTGGAAGGAGCAAACCGGCGCTGGATCCGCTTCTTCTTGCTGGCCGTCTATGCGACGATGTATCTCAATGATGCCCGCCGGGCTAATTTCTACGCCGCCCTTGGCCTCAATTGGCGCGACTACGACCAGAAGGTCATCCGGCTCTGCAACGATATTTCGACGCAAGTCTACCCCGAGACGATGAATCTCGATGACCCGCGCTTCTTTGGCTATATGGATAAGCTGGTCGAGTATGACCGCAAGCTGCGCGAACTGGAGGGACGTAAGGATCCGGTGGCGTTGGCTCAGTCGGCCCGCCTCAAGGCGGCGATCGCGCTGCGTTTGCTGGCGATCTATCGCCTGCCCACCCGCAAGACGACCGAGGCGATTCGCTGGAAGGGTCTGCCCGGCTTCCCCAATTACCCCGGCCCCAACCGGCCACAGCGGGTGATGGCAGCCGATTAGCCTGCGTGTAACAGCGCGACGGCGCAATTCGTTTGCGCGAGTGATTGCAGGTACCTGCATCCTCGCGCTGGCCACAGTACATTGCGCCATCGCATTTATCACGCTCTGTCTTAGCTCCGGCGGCAGGAGTAGTTCCTGCCGCCATGGGTTCGCGTTTGCTGTCACTCTGGTTTCGCCCGGCACGAGTGGTGAGGAACGCCAATGCATTTCGTGGTTCTAACCATTGACGGCAACCATCGTCCGGCGCTGCTGGCGGCCGCCGACCGTCTGCGGCGCGAGCATAAGGTCGCGCTGAGTCTGGCGGTGTACGATGCGGCGACTCTGCGTGACGCCACCGGATGGGCGCAGCTCGATCGCGATCTGGCCAAAGCCGATTTTGTGTTTGGCGCGCGCCTGTTTAGCGAGGATTTGGTGCGTCCCTTGGTCGACCGGCTGGCCCATCTCGATAAGCCAACCTTGATTATTACCTCGAATCCGGCGCTCATCCGCTGCACGCATATCGGCGGTTTTTCGCTGCGCCGCGAGCACGATACCGAGCCGGGGCCGATCCGGCGTTGGGTGCAGAAGCTGCGCCCGCAAGGCGGGGCTGGCGAGGCCCGTCGCCAGTTGGCGATTTTGCGGAACCTGAGCAAGGTGCTGAAGGTGATCCCCGGCACCTCGCGTGATCTCTATACGTATATCACCAGCCATCAGTACTGGCTCAACGCTTCGCCGGAAAATCTTTATCGCTTGCTGTGCGTGTTGATCGGGCGCTACGGGCCACAACCGCGGCCCAAGTTGCCGCAGCTCGATCCGTTGAGCTATCCCGATACAGCGCTCTACCACCCCGATGCACCCGATCTGTTCGCGTCGCTCAACGATTACCGGCGCTGGCGCGGCAAGCGTCTCCCGCAGGGCGGTAGCGTTGGGATTCTTACCCTGCGCACGGTGGTGCTAAGCGGGAATACACCACATATTGATGCGTTGGCCCGCGCGATTGAAGCGCGCGGTCTTGAGGCGCGCATCGCCTATGCCGCCGGTCTCGATATGCGCCCGCTGCTCGAGAAGGAGCTGGCCGATGTTGATGTGCTGGTCAATGCCACCGGCTTCGCGCTGGTCGGCGGTCCCGCCGAGAGCCAGCCCCAACAAGCTGCCGAGGCCCTGACCCGCTTCGACCGGCCCTATCTGGGGTTGGTGCCGCTTGCTTTTCAGCGGATTGATGATTGGCGCGCCGATGATAATGGTCTCGTGCCGGTGCAGCAGGCGCTGAGTGTCGCTATCCCCGAACTGGAGGGCGCGGCCGAACCGATCATTTTCGGCGGCCCGGCTGCCGATGGCCAACGCTTCGCGCCAGCTCAAGCCGAGATCGAGCAGATCGCCGATCGCGTCGCGCGCCGGGTGGCGCTGCGCCGCACACCGAACGCGCAGAAGCGCTTGGCGGTCGTGATCTATAACTTCCCGCCATCGCTCGGCACGGTCGGCACTGCCGCTTACCTCGATGTCTTCGCCAGCCTCTTCAACCTGTTGCAGGCACTCGCCGCCGATGGCTATCGGGTCGAGGTTCCGCGTAGCGTCGATGAGTTGCGCCGCTTGTTGCTGGCCGATGGCCCGGCCCACGGGGCCGATGCCCACATCGCCGATTGGCTCAGCGCCGATGAGTATCGCCGCCTCTTCCCGGCCTACACCGAGATCGAACCGTATTGGGGGCCGGCGCCGGGTGAGTTGTGGCGCGATAATCGCGGCATTCGCATTCTTGGCCGCCAATTCGGCAATGTCTTTATCGGCGTGCAACCCAGCTTCGGCTACGAGCGCGACCCCATGCGGCTGCTATTGGCCAAAGATGCCGCACCCAATCACGCCTTCGCCGCTTTCTATACGTGGATTACGCACAAGTTCCGCGCCGATGCGGTGATCCACCTTGGCACCCACGGTGCGATGGAGTTTATGCCGGGCAAACAGGTCGGCCTGAGCGCGCGCTGCTGGCCGTTGCGCCTGATCGGGCCGCTGCCCAATTTCTACGTGTACAGCGTCAACAACCCCAGCGAAGCGGCGATTGCCAAGCGGCGCGGCGCGGCGACACTGGTCAGTTACCTTGTGCCGCCGGTGCAGCAGGCCGGTCTCTACAAAGGGTTGCGCGCCTTGCGCGATGCGATCGAGCAGTATGAGCGCCATCCCGATCCAGCATTGGTGGCCGATCTGCGCGATCGGGCGACGCAGTTGGGCATTCCGATGGCGAGCAGCGGCGACGATCACGCCGATGTGGCCGGCTTGGCTCACGAGCTGTTGCGCATCGAACAGCGGATGATCCCGCTTGGCTTGCACGTGCTCGGCCAACCGCCCGCCCCTGCCGAGCTGGCCGACTTCTTGCTGCTCTACGCTAGCTTGCAGCCCGATGGCGGCTTGCCGGCGCTGATTGCGCGCGGGATGGGGATCGATTATCAGCAGCTCTGCGCCCGCCTGAGCAGCGATCTGGCTGCCCAAAATCAGATGCGCGCGATTGAGGCCCGTGGCCGCGCGGCAATGCTGGCCTACGCCGAGGCCCATGACCCCAGCGCTGGTGAGCGCGCGGCTGCCGCTCAACTGGCCGATCTGGTTCCTGTGGCGGCGCTGCGCCCCTTGTGGCCAAAACTGGCCGAGCTGCGCAATGGCCTGCTCGCCAATGACGAGCTGCGCAATCTGCTGCACGGTCTGCGCGGCGGGTTTATCCCGCCCTCGCCGAGCAATGATGCAGTGCGCAACCCGGCAGTGCTGCCCACCGGTCGCAACCTGTTCGCGCTCGATCCGTACCGGGTGCCAACCCCAGCGGCGATGCAGCGCGGCGAGGCGCTGGCCAACGAGCTGCTGGCCCGGCTGCGCGCTGATCAGGGCGCTTGGCCGCAGAGCGTCGCGATCGTGCTGTGGGGCACCGACAACCTCAAGAGTGATTGCGAAGGAGTGGCGCAGGTGTTGGCCCTGATCGGCGCCCGCCCGGTGGTCGACGAATTGGGCAACGTGGCCGATATTGCCCTCCGGCCATTAGACGAGCTGGGCCGTCCGCGCATTGATGTGGTAGTGACAGTGAGCGGCATCTTCCGCGACCTGCTCGGCAACCAGATGCGCCTCATCGACCGCGCCGCCTATCTGGCTGCCGCTGCCGATGAGCCGCCGGAATGGAATTTCATCCGCGCGCATGCACTAGCGCAAATGGCCGAGAGCGGCGTGACGCTGGAGGAAGCGGCGATTCGCGTCTTCGCCAACGCTCCCGGCAGCTACGGCGCTAATGTCAACTTCCTTGTCGAGAGCGGCACGTGGGAGAGCGACGATCAACTGAGCGACGCCTTCCTCGCCCGCAAGAGTTTTGTCCGCGCGGCCAATGGCCAATGGCGCGAAGCGCGCGGCCTGCTTGAAGGGGCCTTGCGCCACGTCCAAGCCACCTTCCAGAATATCGACAGTTTCGAGGTCGGCCTGACCGACATCGACAACTATTACGAAAACCTTGGCGGCATGGCCAAGAGCGTCGAACGCATTCGCGGTGAAGCGCCGCCGGTGCTGGTGGCCGACGCTATTAGCACCCCCGGCGCTAGCCGGGTAGCCTCGATCGAGACCATGCTCCGGCTGGAAACCCGCGCCAAGCTGCTCAACCCGAAATGGCACGAAGCAATGCTGGCCCACGGCTTTGCCGGCGTGCGCGAGATTGAAGCCCGTGTGAATCACACCTACGGCTGGAGCGCCACGGCCAACGCTGTCGAAGGATGGGTCTACGACGAGATCGCCGCCACCTACGCGCTCGACGATGCGATGCGCGAACGGATGGCTGCGCTCAACCCAGCCGCTGCCGCCGGCGTTGTCCGCCGGTTGCTCGAAGCAGCCGGGCGCGGTTTCTGGGCTGCCGATGAAGCAACCCTTAACCGGTTGCAAGAGATTTATCACGATCTCGAAGATCGTCTCGAAGGCATTACCGAAGAGAGGAGTGTGGGATGAGCTGGTTTAAAATGATCCGTCTAGGTATGCTCCATGTGGCCGTTGCTATTAGTCTGGTGCCGATTACCGGCGTTCTCAACCGGATCATGATCCACGAACTCGGCATCATGGCCAGCGTCGTTGCGGCGCTCATCATCCTGCCGCACCTCTTCTCGCCGATGCAGGTCTTTATTGGCCAGTTCTCCGATCGGCATCCGATCGGGGGCTACCGCCGCACCCCCTATATCGCGCTGGGCATCTTGCTCTGCGTTATTGGGGCGGCGCTGACACCATTTGCCGCTTTCGCCATGGATGCCAATTTCTGGCCGGGGTTGATGCTGGCCCTGTTGATCTTCGGGATGTGGGGAATCGGCTTTAACACGGCGGTGGTCTCGTACCTATCACTGGCCAGCGATATGTCGCCTTCACACCTACGCTCGCGCACGATTGCCGTAATGTGGTTTATGATGATTACGGCAGTCATCGGCACGGCGATCGGGGCGGGCCGCGCGCTGGAAGACTATTCGCCCGAACGGCTGATTGAGGTGTTTGCGATCTGTGCCGGTGTTGCGCTGACCATCGCCACCCTCGGCCTGATTGGTCTTGAGCCGCGCAACGCCACGCCGGTCAGCCATGAAGAGCGCCACAGCGCTGTCGACTCGGTGCGCACTGTGATCGGTGATCCGTTAGCGCGCCGCTTCTTTATCTATCTCATGCTTATGCTCTCGGCTATTCTCGGCCAAGATGTGCTGCTCGAGCCGTATGGCGCGCAGGCGTTTGGCATGGATGTCAAGGCTACCACCCAGTTGACTGCAACGTGGGGTGGCGCGACACTGCTCGCGCTTTTGCTGCACGGTGTCCTCTTTAGCCGCTGGCTAAGCAACAAGCGCGGAGCGATGTTAGGTGGCGCTATTGCTGCCACTGGGCTGACCTTGATCGCGCTCAGCGGTATCTTGCACATCCAACCCCTGTTTGTGCCGTCAATTGCCTTGCTTGGCTTCGGCACCGGTATAGCCACCGCTACCAACCTTGCCTTGATGCTCGATATGACTACGCCACAACAGGTTGGCCTGTTCATCGGAGCATGGGGTGTTGCTGACGCTGCCGCCCGTGGCTTAGGCAACCTGCTGGCCGGTATCATTCGCGATCTGGCGGCACTGGTGGTAGGGCCGACCGGCGCTTATGCGACCGTCTTCTTGATCGAAGCGATTATCCTCGGCACGGCGTTAGTCCTGCTCCGCGCCATCGATGTCAGCGCCTTCCGTAGCCAGCGCCGCGAGCTAGGCCAGTTGGTAGCGGTAATCGGCGATGCATAGAAAAGTATAGAAATACGTAGATTTTGAAACTGAATAGAGGTATAATAGGACGGCCCGCGCCAATGCAACGGCGCGACGGCGCGGGTGTACCGGGTCGTTTGCTGCCAAATGCCCGGCTGGATGGAGGGGACCGTTACACCGTTATCGTGAAAGACTTGCAGAGCAAAGGATCAGGCGTATGAATCTGTTCCTTGCCGGTCTCGATCACACGACTGCGCCGGTCGAGATTCGCGAACAGCTTGCCTTCAGCCAAACCGATCTGCCATCAGCGTTGATGCAACTGACCAATCCCGACCACGGCGCCGCACCGCTCTTTACCGAGGCCGTCATTCTCTCGACGTGTAATCGCGTCGAGATTTACGGGGTCGCTAGTCCGGGGACAACTGCTCAGCACGTGGTCGATTTCCTCGCCACCTTCCACCGGCGGCCAGCCGATGCTTTCGTTCACACGCTATACTTCTATCAGGGCGAAGCCGTTGCCCGTCACCTCTGCGCGACGGCGGCCGGTTTGCGCTCGCTGGTGCTCGGCGAGGCGCAGATTCAGGGGCAGGTGCGCACCGCTTACGAGTCGGCACAACGCATCGGCAGCGTCGGTTCGATTTTGCACCGGCTGTTCCAAATTGCGTTAGTGGCCGGCAAACGAGTGCGCCACGAAACGACGATTGGCAAAGGCGCAGCCAGTGTGTCGCAGGCCGGCGTTGAATTGGCCAAACGCCGCCTCGGCGATCTGCGCGGGCGCGAGGTGTTGCTCATCGGCGGCGGCGAAGTGAGCGAGCTGGCCGCGCAGAATTTGATCGCTAACGGCGCCGACCGGCTGACCATCGTGAACCGCACGTCGGCCCGCGCCGCTGCGCTAGCCGAGCGCTACGGCGCCGAGATGCTCGATTTCGGCGCCTTACCCGAAGCCCTCGCCCGCGCCGATATTGTGATCAGCTCAACCGCCGCGCCGGTACCAATCATCTATCGCCACCACGTGGTCGAAGCGATTGAGCGCAAGCAGCGCGCCCGCGCTTGTGGCGACTGCGATCCGCCGGCGATGCTGCTGATCGATCTGGCTGTGCCGCGCGATATTGCTGCCGATGTCGCTCATGTGCCCGGCGTCCATCTCTTTACAGTTGACGATCTGCGCGAGGTAGTCAGCCATACGATCGAGCTGCGCAGTGCAGTGATCGAGATTGCGCAGAAGATTGTCGAAGAACAGGTGCAAGAGTTCCTCGATTGGCTGCGCACCCAAGAGGCGCTACCGGTGTTGACGATGCTGCGCCAGCGCGCCGAAGAGGTGCGCAATGAGGAGCTGGCGCGGGCGCTACGCCGCCTACAAGATCTCTCACCCGAACAACGGGCCGTGATCGAAGGTTTGTCGCGGAGCATTGTCAATAAGTTGCTGCACCCGCCTACCCGTTGTTTGCGCGAAGCCGCTGCTCTCGGGCATGGTAAGCGCTACGCCACCATTCTGGCTGAGCTGTTCAACTTAGATCACGTGGGTGAACGAGCGACGAGCATGGCAGGGAAGGCCGAGCCATCATGATGAATCACATCGCTAGTTCTCATCCCTCATTGTATGGGCCGCCGGCTCGCCGGTGAACGAGACCCTATGACTGCGGAATATCGTTAGGCGTTCGTTGGTGGCAGTGGAAACCGAACCG
>JANWYE010000077.1 GCA_025057175.1 Chloroflexus sp.
CTGGCAATCTGGCTGCCAATACAAGTCGCCAGTCTAACGTACTCAAACCAGTGCCAATTTGACCGACCAGCTATAAGCGCGGCTAGCGGTGAGTTAGCCGGCCATGCTGCCGAATCCGCAGTTTGGCATGTTTCACCCCCCTTGCCGGTATACGCTCGGCTTCCAGTTCGATTATCGCGCGCCGGCAGGGTTCGCAACGAACACACCGCTCGCTTCTAGACAAAACAATGCTCTACCACGTCACCCCGGCGAATAGATCATCTTCCGGCGCATCACCGTTCACCGGCGGGTAGGCGCGCATAAAGGTATCGGCACTACCGAGCAACCCGACCACCTTGCTCAATGGACCACGGGCCAACGGTCCACCGGCGCCTTGGCTAAGGTGGGCCAGCGCCGCTGCCCGTGCCTGCTCGCGCACTGCGGTTGTGTCAATGCGGGCATGGACAGGAAACTCAACCTCGGCCAATTTGGTCAGATCGATGTCGCGGTTACGGCCAAACGCGCGCGGATCGCGCCCCAAGAGTGGCATGAGCCGCACCAACAAGCGCAACAACCGGCGCGAGAAGGTCGTGTAGTAGAGTTTCTGCGGCGTATAGGCCGGGCCGGCTTCCGGCCATGCTGCCGGGTCGCCAGCGGCATGGAAGGCGGCCACTGTCGCTTCGTGAATCGCAATGTGATCGGGATGGCGATAGCCGCCAATCGGATCGAAGGTGATCACCACTTGCGGACGCAAGCGCCGGATGTGGCGCACCAATTGCGTTACCACTTGTTCGCGTGGTTGGTTAATCAGCGCCGCAGGATGGCGGTTTGCGTCAGTGCCGGGCATGCCCGAATCGCGGTAGCCCAACAGGGTTACGCTACTCAAACCTAACGCCTCGGCGGCACGCAACAATTCGGCGCGGCGCAACGCCGCCACCGACTCGTAACCATTCAGCAGTGCGGCATCCACTGTGCCCTCTTCACCGCCGGTGGCGCAGATCAAGTGTACTGCCACTCCCGACCACGCATAGCGAGCCAAGGTGCCGCCCGGCCCAAAGCTCTCGTCGTCGGGATGAGCGAACACCGCCAACAATACCGGGCGCGCATCAGGCGCTGGCGTTGGGCGGAGGATAATGGTTTCTTCGTTTGCCAACATAGGTTGTATTCCTTATTTGGTGCGCTGTGCCGCGCCCCCTATCCCGTTTCTTCCCCTTTGTGGCCCCCACCCCAGCCCTCTCCCCGCCGGGGGAGGGGGTTTCGCGCTGCACGCTAGCCGGTGGTGGGTAGGCGAGGGATACTCGCAGAAGATGGCTTCTCCACATCTTGCCAGCCCCTATGGTATCATACCGCACAGAACGAATCGCGTCGCCGGTCGCATGGTGGAAACAACGACCGGCTTCCTGTACAGGTGATAATGTATGCTCGCTGACCTCCCAATTGCCGTGATCGGCGCCGGCGCGATGGGTGAAGCTATTATTGGCGGTTTATTGCGCAACGAGCTGGTCGCCGCCGATCAGATTCTAGCCAGCCATCCCCGCGAAGAGCGCCGCCGTGAGCTTGCTCACCGTTACCACATTCGCGTAACCCATGACAATCTCGAAGCGGCCCGCTGGGGCCGAGTGGTGATCTTCGCTGTTAAGCCGCAGCAATTGCGGCGGGTATTGCCACCATTGCGCGGCGCGATCCGTGACGAGGATTTAGTTATTTCGGTGATTGCTGGCGCGCCAATTGCTGTATTCGCCGAAGCGCTCGATCACCCAGCGGTGGTGCGTAGCATGCCTAATACGCCGGCCCAGATTGGCTGCGGCATGACGGTGTGGACGGCATCGCCCGCCGTGACCGAACGCCAGCGCGGTTGGGCCGCGACTGTGCTCGGCGCGCTGGGGCGTGAACTGTACGTTGATACCGAGACCTATCTCGATATGGCCACCGCGATCAACGGCACCGGCCCGGCGTATGTCTTCCTGATGATGGAAGCCATGATCGATGCCGGCGTTCACCTTGGCTTGTCGCGCCGCATTGCCGAAGAGTTAGTGCAACAGACGATGCTCGGCTCGGTGCAATATGCCATGCAGAGCGGTCTGCACCCGGCTCAGTTGCGCAACGCCGTCACGTCGCCCGGCGGCACCAGCGCCGCAGCGTTGAGCGAACTCGAACGGGGCGGGTTGCGCACAGTGCTGGCCGATGCGATTTGGGCCGCATATCGCCGTTCGGTTGAACTGGGAAGGCAGGGGTAGATGGCGACCAGTTATGCGCGCGCGCGGTTGACGACCGAGGACGACCGTCGCTACCAAGCCTACGTCGAGAAGTTTAAGCTGCAACGAAAAAACCAGAAAGCGATCCGCCCGCCACGCCAACGCGACATCTTTGGCGGGCAGGCGGAAGCCGCCCTGCGCGATTGGCTGGCAACTCAGTTGCCGCTCGACGAGCGCCGCATCCTCGAATATGAAGAGCGCCGCCACCGTATCGCGCAGATCAAGTATCGCGAACTCGACGCACTGGCGATTGTTGATGGCGTGGCATGGGTGTTTGAGATTAAGGCCAGCCGCACTGCCAGCGCTCTGCGTCGCGCCGTCGCCCAACTCAACGAGACGCGCCAGATTTTGCATCTGTTGTTTCACCGCGTCGGTGTGACCATTCTGCTGGTTGATACCGGCATTCCCGTTGACTCCGCCGCTGCCGATGCGCTCATGGCGAGCGATCGCCCGCCGCCGCGCCGGCCCGAACCACTCGACGAGGTGCTTGCGGCGTTACCACAATTGCAGCGCATCGATGATCTTGCAGCGCGTTCATCGAGCGATGATCAGGTCAACCTGATGCTATTCAGCGTTAATGACATCATCGCGCTGGCCGGCGCTGAGAATTTGGCCCTTGATTGGGAAGAAGACGATTTCTACGATGAAGCTGATGCTGAAGCGCTGCCGGAAGCGTCACTTTTTGCCAGTAGCGGCGATGATGCTGACGATGAGGATGACAATCCGCTCGCGGCTGCGTTGCGCAAGGCGGGGTTAAAGTAAGGGTGCAGAGGATGTAACCGCAAAGGCGCAGAGTGCGCAGCGATGCGCAGAGGTTGGGGATGCGCTACCCTTTCCTCCCCTAGGCTTAAGCACGCTGCGCAACGACTAGCTTTGGGTGTCTTTCGAGGCTATTCCCTATTGACGCCTGCGAATAACCGATGGACGAGTTTCGTTCATGCCACTCACGACCTAACCTATGAACCACCTCCGCACCACTGCCGCTTTAGCTCTCGCCCGCGCCACCGGCACACTCTCGCGCCGCCTACGCTTAGGTGGCGGCACCAGCTTGCCCGGCCAAGTTGCGCGCTCGCTTGATCCGGCCATCTTGACCACCATTTGCGCCGCGCTGCCTGAAGGGGTGATCCTCGTGGCCGGCACCAACGGCAAGACTACCACCAGCCGCATGTTGGCCGCCATCCTTGAGCACACCGGCGAACCGGTCTTGCACAACCGCGCCGGCGCCAACCTACTGCCCGGCTTAACGACCGTAGCAATCGCCGGCGCTGACTGGCGCGGTCGCCCGCGCGCGCGCCGCGCTCTGTTCGAGACCGATGAAGCCGCCTTGCCGCAAGCGATTGCCGAAACTCGCCCCCGCTTGGTCGTGTTGCTCAATCTGTTCCGTGATCAACTCGACCGCTACGGCGAAATTGACACCATTGCCGGCCATTGGCGCAAAGCGCTGCAACTGTTGCCAGCCTCCAGCACCGTCGTCTTCAACGCCGATGATCCGGCCATTGCCGGCATTGCGCGTCATCTGACTGCCCGCACGCTGGCGTTTGGACTGGAAGACAGCCGCCACGCCGCTGCCGCCGCCACTCATATCGCCGACTCACAGTTTTGCCACGTTTGCGGCCACCGCTACGAGTACCGGCATCTCTTCTACGCCCACATCGGCCACTATGCCTGCCCCCAATGCGGCTGGCGCCGGCCTGACCCGCAGGTGGCATTAACCGTACTCGAACCGAATGGGCTTGACGGCAGCGAACTTCAGATCGACCACCCTGCCGGCACATTGCGCGTGTGCCTCCCGCTCCCCGGCCTGTACAACGCGCAGAATGCGCTAGCCGCTGCCGCTGCGGCGCTGGCGCTTGGCATTGCGCCAGCAACGATCAGCGCGGCGCTAGCTGCATTCCGCGCCGCCTTTGGCCGCATCGAACGGATTACCGCCGGCCCCGGCGGCCCGCCAATGCTGATTGCGCTGATTAAAAATCCGGTGGGGGCTTCCGAAACGGTGCGGATGTTGGCATCCGCCACGACCAAGCCGTTGCACATGCTCATCGCCATCAACGACCGCTTCGCCGATGGCACCGATGTCTCGTGGTTGTGGGATGCCGATTTCGAGCCACTGGCCGGACGGATTGCCCGCGTTACCGTCAGCGGCACCCGCGCCGCTGATATGGCGCTGCGGCTCGACTATGCCGGTGTCGCCACTGAAACGATGACCGTGATTGACGATCTACCGGCGGCGCTCGATACGGCATTAGCGGCGTTGCCTATTGGCGAAACCCTCGCCATTCTGCCGACCTACACCGCTATGCTCGACCTGCGCGCCGAGATAGCCCGCCGGGGCTGGGCGAAGCCGTTTTGGGAGACGTGAACAATCGGGAGCCAACACGATGGGGCAGGTTGAATTGGTCGCGTTGGCACGCGAACGGATAATACTCCGATTTAGCGTGCGGCACTGAGCTACCCACTCTAGAGAAGGCTATCAGCGCTGAGCGGCAAGCGCGGGAGCCAGCACAAACTCACCAAGGGTGTACGCCTGCAGCAGCTCCATCACGGTTCCATCTGCCATTCGTTCATATTCCACGTAAATGGAGCGGTTGGATTGAGCCGCCAACCTGCCACTCCCTGCCGAGCAACTAGCGCATCAATTCGTTGGAAGAGCGGCAAGACCGGCAACTCTTGCGTAAAGAGTTGCTGCTGGCGCAGGTAGGCTGCCTTTTGCTCTTCAGGGTCGAGCGAAGTAGTAGCCGTATTGATCGCCTCGTTCGCCTCGAAGAAACACCAACCGGCGAAATTATTTCCCGTCCAATTGTTGGCTTCACTCGGCACACCGGCGCAGCTCCACAACTCCCAACCACGCGGGTGTGGCCCGGCAATCCAGCCAAACAACGCCAATTGGAAGGTGCGCTGATACAGTGGGCCTTCGGCGCTGTACAACTCAGTTGATGGCAACTGCGCCACTTCAACCTGCAAGCCAACCTGCGCCAGATCGGTCGCAATCTGATTCGCAACCGCTGCCCGCAACGGCGAATTGGCGCTTGTGACCAATGATAGCAGGATCGGCAACCCATCGTGCTCGCGCCAGCCATCGCCATCGCTATCAAGCAAATTTGCCTCGTCGAGCAAGCGGCGCGCTTGATCGGGATCATACGGATAGCGCGTGATCTGGTCGAGCGGCGGGTAGCCAAGCTGACCCGGCAATATCCAGCTCTCTAGCACATTGCTCTTCCCACCCAACAATTGCTCAACCAACTGTGGCCGGTTAATGGCATGGGCAATGGCCCGCCGCACTCGAATATCTTGCAGCAGCGGCACATCGAGATTGAAGTCTAGATGCTCCCAAATCGTGTTGGGCGAGGTGCTAAGCTGAAGTTCCTGCTGTCCGGCGCTTTGCACGAGCTGTGCCAGCAAATCTGGCACCGGCTGCTCGATAAAGGCAAGATCAAGCCCGCCATTACGCACCAAGTCGACCAACTGCTGCGGATCTTTGCGAAAGGCGACGATAATACGCTCAAACGGCGCTGCTGGACCCACATAATGCGGATTGGGTACCAATTCTAGCGCGCCACTCTCAAACGCGCCGATCATATACGGCCCGTAGCCGATTGGTTTACGAGCGAATTCGCTTTGCGTCACCTGCTGCGGATCCATCTCCGCCAATAGATGGCGTGGCAAGGGCACCCAGAAGCTGGTCAGATAGGCCGGATCGGTCACATCAGGCCGCAATACAGCCCGCGTAGTATGCTCATCAACCTGCTCGTAGCGCTCGATCATTGCCAACCGGCTGTTGGCCGCTTGGCCGAGATCAACCCGCCGCGCCAGCTCATACGCGAATACCGAATCAGCGGCTGTTACCGGTGTGCCGTCAGACCAGCGCAGGTCAGGATTCCAGCGAAACGTAACACTAATCTGCGTAACCTCATCGGTCTTTTCGGTGGGGGTATCGGTGATCTGGCCTAGCTCATCACGAAAAACGGTCACAGTCGTTGTCACCACATCGCCGTTGGCAAAATCGGGCACGCGCGTTAACACACCGCTGGTTTGCAGGGTGAAATCAACCGCTAAGAGTGGCGAGGGAAAGAGCAGCTCAGTCAAGGGAGCGGAGATTCGTTCGTCAGCCGGAGTGCTGTGATAAGGCAACAGATCGGATGGCTCGTTCACTAAACCGACTCGTAGCACTCGTTCTTGGATATTCGTTGGCGTTGGTGGCGGAAGTGATGTTGCTTCTACCGGGCTAGCCGGCGTATTATCAACCCGCACTTCGCAGCCAACTAAGGTTGTAAACGCAAACAGGGCGGTAAGCAAAAGTATGAGACGCTTCATGGCGGATTTTCGTTGTTGATGTGATATACCGGTAAAACAATGAGGGTGATGTGGGCAGCTTCACATCTGAGTACGAGTAGATGATGGCCGCAATGGCAACTATTTCAACAGCTCTCGTTTGAGTATATGTTCTAGCGTGGCTATTGAACTAAACCCATACAGACATCGCTTGCGCGGGCGAAGAGGGTTGTTTGCGATAGGGAACAGGGCGGTGCGCTGCCCTTCTGCACCTGCGCAATAACATTAGCGTCACGCTGCGCGAGACTTGGCGCGACCCTCCTACGCTCGCACATTATGCTGATCAAACGCGCGCGCTGCGCGTTTTTGCACACAATCTTACGGCACGACCAGATCGCGTGCCGCTGGAATTCCAGCCGCTGCCGTTGCCATCTGTACCGCGCGCACGATTGCGGTAGCCAACACATCGGCTGCCACCGCGCCGAGTATCACCAAAGGAGGCGCCTCATAGACACCGGTTGCCAGCGCAAACACGGTATCGCCATCAAACGGCGAATGCGCCGGGCGAATGGCGCGGGCCAAGCCATCTTGGGCCATGATAGCTAACCGAGTGGCCGCCGCTTTGTCGAGACGGGCATCGGTTGCGACCACCGCGATAGTCGTATTCTGGCCAGCGGCATCGGCAAACGACTGCCGGGCAACGCCACTGCGCAACAGCGCGCCGGTGCCAAGCAGCTTCTGGCCGGGGCCGCGCGCGCCGGCGACTAGCCGGCCGTGCTCATCAACCACGTCACCAAAGGCATTGACGACAACCAGCGCCCCCACCGTCACACCATTGGCCAGCGTCTCGCTCCACGTGCCAACACCGCCGCGCATCGCGGTGGCCATGCCACCCACTTTGCCAACCGTAGCGCCAATGCCGGCCCCGACACTGCCTTCGGCGACGCTTGCCGCAGCGGCCATACAAGCCGCATAACCCATCGTTGCATCAGGCCACACATCGGCCCGGCCAACTGCCAAATCGAAGATCACTGCCGCCGGCACGATTGGCACCTTGGTCACGCCCACATTGAAGCCGTAACCGCGTTCGTGCAGCCACGATACAACGCCGGTGGCAGCGGCCAAGCCAAATGCGCTCCCGCCGGTCAACACAACAGCCTGCACCTGCTGCACCAAGTTAACCGGATCAAGCAGATCAGTCTCGCGAGTGCCGGGAGCGCCACCACGCACATCAACGCCGGCTGTCGCGCCCGCTGGCACGAGCACCACTGTCACGCCCGTCAGCGCGTCGAGATCAGCAGCGTGACCAACCAAGACACCTTGCACATCAGTAATTGCTGGCACCTTCATTGCCGGCTTACCCCTACTGGCGGCACCGCAGGATACGCTTCAGCGCGCACCGTTGGCACTCCTCCGGTATATGAATGGCCGCAGTACGGACAGATTCGCCACGTCAGATCAATCACTTTATGGCACGAGTCACAGCGCCGGCGCAACTGGGTATGACAATGCGGGCAAAGAATAAAGTCGGATTCGATGGGACGTTGGCATTCGGGGCAGACAAACTGTTCTTCGAGATCGCGGCGCAAGAACTCTTCTTCCAACGCGCGCTCATACTTCTCGGCCAGCGTTTGCGGCGGGCGCAAGATCAGGTGCAGCGGGATGCCGAGGAACGGCAACAGGAGCACGAGACTGACGGCCAACACTTGCACAGAGACATCTTCGGTGCGGCGACGAATATCGCGATAAGTCCACAGCACCGACGCGGCCCAGAGCAACACCGCATACGCGCCCAAAAAGATCGCGCCAAGGCGCACCAGCGGCAGAATATTAGCGAGAAATTCCTGTATTGCTTCCATAGTTATAGTTACAACTTGCGCGTCTGCGCGCGCAAGACAAATACGGTCGCGCCGCCTACCTGCACTTCTAGCGGCGCTGGCGGGTAAAACTCGCCCGACTCGGCGATTGGCGGCATTGGCGAGACATAGCGCGTGCGCGTTGAGCAATGCTCGCGAATAATGTTGATCACCGGATTGACCTGTTGATCCTCAACACTCAACAACAGAGTCACATTTCCTTCACGCAAAAACCCGCCTTGGCTACTCAGGCGTGTCACCCGGTAACCATGCTCGGTCAACGCTTCGACAAGATTGGTTGCGTCTTGGGATTGGACGACAGCCAAAATTAGGCGCATGCTCTTCACCCTGACACTATCAATTCGCGCTTCCTTGCGCGGCAATCGGCGTAATCTGAGCTAAGCGAGGCATCACCGCTTGCCAGATCTGCTCAGCTACCTCTTCAATGGGCTGATCAGCATCGAGCGCATGCCAACGTTCCGGTTCTTGCGCCATCAGCTCAGCGAAGCCGTGCGCGACCCGCTGATGATAGGCGAGGTCACGGGCATCCAGCCGATTCCACTCCACCGGCTGGCCGCCACTTTCGGGCCGTTCACGACCGGCACGCTTGCGTTGCAAGCCAACCTCGACGTCGATCCGCAGATAAAAGGTCATATCAGGCTTGAGACCGCCGGTTGCCACAGCCGTAATTGCGCGCAGCTCTTCGAGATCGCGGCCAAGGCCATACCCCTGATAGGCAAACGTCGAGTCAGCATAGCGATCACAGACCACAATCCCGCCAGTTGCGAGGTATGGCCGGATCAACTCGCTGACCAATTGCGCGCGGGCTGCCGAAAACAGCAGCGTCTCAGTAGTAGGCGCCATTTCGGTATGGCGCAGATCAACTAAGATCCGGCGGATCAATTCGCCGATCCGCGTCCCGCCCGGTTCACGGGTAAGAATCACCGGATAGCCTGCCGCTTGCAGGCGTTCATATAGACGGCGAGCCTGCGTGCTCTTGCCGGCCCCCTCTGGCCCCTCGAATGTAATGAACAGACCACGATGCATGACATCGCCACCAACAATCTCGGTTCGTCCCTCGTTAAGGATAGCCGATTTTTGCCAATCTGTCGATTGCCACCTTCAGCGAAATATCTTCACCCGCCGGTTCGGGTCATCGCCACGACTCTCTGAGCGCAAATTGTAGCGGTCGGCCATCTGGTGTTGCAAGCGGCGAATGTAACTGCTGCGCGGGGTCAATTCTACCGCATTGCGTTCGCCACTGATCACTTGGGTGATCGCTTGCTCAGTCTCGAGCAAGGCCTCTTCGATCACCGAATCGCCGCGTGGCGGCTCAGGTTCATCATCCAACACTTCCCGCAACTGGAAGACCTGCGCCAATTGCCGTTCCATCTGAGTAATTGTATTATTGCGCAACACGTAGACCGGTACGCCCTGCTCTTCGGCTTGTCGCAGTTGTTGCGAGCTTTGCCGGTAGTAGTTCTTGAGCGTCATAACTAGCGTAGCTTCTTTCATATCGCGCACGATCACCGCCGGCACCCGCAGCCGTTCGATCGCGTTTTGCAGCCGGTTCCGGCTAACGCCAAACGGGAAGATGCGCTGAGGTGGCACAGCAGTTGCCGCCAGAGCATTGCTATTGCGATCGCGCAGCCGTGGCCCACTGGCCCCCATCTGCGCCTGATCGCGCCCGCTACGGCTCCGCCGCCCGCCAAACGCCGGCGCATCAATCGGCGCCCGCCGCACCGGTTCGCGCCGCACCGTACCATTCGGTTCGCGGAAACGCTGCTCGCATGGCGGTTCTTCGCCGCGCAAGATAGCATCAACCGCCGCTGCCACATCCGGATAGACCGTCACGCTATCCCACGAGTGTATCTCCACCAGAATGCTAAAGGTCGGCGGCGCTTTCCGCTCCAGCACCGTCTTCTGCGTCCCGCGCCGGCGCGCCTCTTCATCGCCCAACGTCACCGCTTGGATACCACCCACCAGATCGGATAGGGTCGGGTTGACCATCAGGTTATCGAGCGTGTTACCGTGGGCCGTCCCCACCAATTGCACGCCGCGTTCGGCAATTGTGCGCGCCGCCGCCGCTTCCAGCTCGGTGCCGATCTCATCGATCACGATGACTTCGGGCATGTGGTTCTCGACCGCCTCGATCATTACATTGTGCTGCTCGGCCGGACGCGGCACCTGCATCCGGCGCGCGCGGCCAATGCCGGGATGAGGAATATCGCCATCGCCGGCAATCTCATTCGAAGTATCGACAATCACCACCCGCTTGCGCAGCTCATCGCCCAATACCCGCGCCGTCTCGCGCAGCAGCGTCGTCTTGCCGGTGCCCGGCTTGCCCAACAGCAAAATGCTCTGCCCGGTTTCGACAAGGTCGCGAATAATATCAACCGTACCATACACGGCGCGGCCTACACGGCATGTCAACCCAATTACCACGCCACGGCGATTGCGAATCCCGGAAATGCGATGGAGGGTGCGGGGAATGCCGGCGCGGTTGTCCTCGCCAAACTCACCAATGCGCGAGATAACGTAATTAATATCCTCAACGGTCACTTCACGATCGCTTAAAAACAGCTCGTGACCACGATAGCGCGCTTCCGGCAACCGGCCCAGATCCATCACGATCTCGAGCAAATTATCTTGATCGTTGGCGCGCTGGATCGCCTCCCGGATTGCCGGCGGCAGCGTTGCTAACAAGAGTTGAATGTCGTTGGTCGTATCCGTCACAGCCATAACCGCTTAGCACTCCTCCCGCCTTGTTGGGGGCCATGCGTACCGGCGCACCGACACGCGCGGCTCTAACCCCACTTCCAGCGAGGGGGCCAACACCGCGCGGCGAATCGGCGCCACCGTATGCTTGACCAATAATATCTGTTCACCCACCGGCTGAAAACCCAACCGGAGGGCTGGTTCAAACAACTCTTGCTGGTACTCGCGCAACATCAAATAGACAGGGCGGCTATCACTGAGTTGAGCAAGGCCAAAGCGCAAGACATCAACTGCCTGTTCCCGCGCGTCGGGGCGAATCAGCAGTGAAAAGACATGGCCGCTCGGCCCGCTCAGCAGGCGCAGATACGCTGCTAAATCATCGTCAGGCCCCAGCACCCACGCTTGCCGGCGCACGAGCGAATAGGGCTGATAGAGCGTCCAATGGCGGGCATTGCGCACTTCGGCCTGCTGCACCAGATGTGGCGCCACCATGCCGTAGAGCTTGTGGATGGCCCAATGATCGCGGCGCGATTGAAAGCGCATGGGCGCGAGCCGGGTGCCCTGATCCCAGTCGGGACCAGAAAGATGGAGCAGGTGGCGATGGGTATAAGCTTGAAAGCCGACTTGGCGAAAGATCTCGCGCAATTCGTTGTGTTGGCTCGGCAATGCCGCATAGAGACGCTGCACCGAATGTTGCGCCGCATCGGCGCAGAGCCGGTGCAAGAGGTGAAACCAAAGTTCGTAATCGCTGGGAGTCTGCTCGCTGCGGGTGCCGTTGGTCGCCAGATAGATGACATCTTGTTCAGGCCGACCCAACCGGCCCATCGCTTGCACTAACGCAAACCCGCCCCGCTCAGCCAGCACCAACGTTGTTCGTTCGCGATGATTGCCGGCCAACATACTCTGCAACGCAAACCAGAGCGGCCGGTGGCTATACGCCAACAGTCGTTCGGTGTAGAGCACCTGTTGGTAGCGAGGTTTGCGCCGGAGCGACCAGAGATCGCCCGGCGTCACGGTTCGTATCATAATTCCAGAAAGAGCCGGTGAACCCGATCATCACCGGTCAACTCAGGATGGAACGTGGTCGCTAATAACCGGCCTTGGCGGGCAGCCACCACGCTGCCGTCCGCTAACCATCCAACCGCCTCGCACCCCTGACCGAGCGCCATAATGCGCGGAGCGCGGATGAAGACGCCGGGAAGCGGCGCTTCGCCGATAATCGGCATCGTGATCGGCGCCTCGAAGCTATCGAGCTGGCTACCATACGCATTGCGCTGAATGGTCAGATTCATGGCGCCAATCGCCGGCTGGCCGCCCTGCTTTTGTCCAACCACCTCGTTGGCCAGCAGAATCGCTCCGGCGCAGGTGCCCCAGATTGCCAGATCGTGACCGGCCCGAGACCGGATCGGTTCCAGCATCTGGTAAATCGTCAACAGCCGCCCAATCGTCGTGCTCTCGCCACCGGGAATGATTAGCCGTTCGACTTGGGCGAGCTGGCGCGGCAAACGCACCTCAACCGGCTCGACGCCGATCCGGCGCAAGACCGCGCAATGCTCGCGAAAATCGCCCTGTAGGGCCAACACACCAACTGTCATATTCCTACTAGCGCGGGCAGGGCCTTGAACCCCGCCCGCCTCCTGCTACCAACCGCGCCGGGCCATCAACTGCTCGGCTGGAATCTGATCGATGTTAATGCCTACCATCGCTTCGCCAAGGCCCTTGCTCACCTCGGCGATGATCTCCGGATCATTGTAATGGGTTGTCGCCTCGACGATTGCGCGCGCCCGCTTGACCGGATCGCCGCTCTTGAAGATGCCCGACCCTACGAAGATGCCATCAACGCCCAACTGCATCAGTAGTGCGGCATCGGCCGGCGTGGCAATGCCGCCTGCCGCGAAGTTGACTACCGGCAGCTTGCCTTCGGCGGCAACCTGCTTCACCAACTCGTAAGGCGCTTGAATCTGCTTAGCGTAGGTAAACAGCTCGTCTTCGTTCATCGATTGCAGACGACGAATCTCGCTGTACACCGCCCGCGCATGGCGCACTGCTTCGACCACATTGCCGGTGCCGGCCTCGCCCTTAGTGCGCAACATCGCCGCACCCTCGGCCACCCGGCGCAGCGCCTCGCCGAGATTGCGGCAGCCGCACACAAACGGCACCCGGAACTTGTGCTTGTTAATGTGGTGCTCTTCGTCAGCCGGCGTCAACACTTCGCTCTCATCGATATAATCAACGCCAATCGCTTCCAAAACTTGTGCCTCAACGAAGTGGCCGATCCGCGCTTTTGCCATAACCGGAATGGTGACGGCCTGTTTGATCGCCAGAATCAGCTCTGGATCGCTCATGCGGGCCACGCCACCTTGCGCGCGAATATCTGCCGGCACCCGCTCGAGCGCCATCACCGCCACTGCGCCAGCTTCTTCGGCGATCCGCGCCTGCTCAGGGGTGACGACATCCATAATGACGCCACCCTTCAGCATCTGCGCTAGCCCAACCTTCGTCGTCCACGTCGATTTTTCCATACCGCCTCGCTCAATGTATGCATCTGTGACGTTGCCTGATCTCGTCGAATCATTGTACCACGCTGTGACATGGCGGGCAATGCGACGCATGGCGGAACGGCACGAGGCGGCAACGCGGGGCTGGACGGCGTTACCAACCGCGGCCAACGGCTTTGGCGACTGCGCGCAATTTTGGCATCAGGTTCATGAAATTTTCGTGGTTGAGCGATTGGCCGCCATCCGATTTTGCCCGATCGGGATCGGGATGGACTTCGATGATCACGCCGTCGGCGCCTGAGGCAATGGCCGCTAGCGTCAATGGTGGCACCAGATACCACTTGCCGGTGCCGTGGCTAGGATCGACGATCACCGGCAGGTGCGAGCGCTTTTTGACCACCGCTACTGCGTTGAGGTCGAGGGTGTTGCGGGTTGCCGTCTCGAAGGTGCGAATGCCGCGTTCGCAGAGGATGATATTTGGGTTGCCTTGCGCGATGATGTATTCTGCCGAGAGCAGCCACTCTTCGATCGTGGCCGATAGCCCGCGTTTGAGCAGCACTGGCATCCCGCTGCGCCCAACCTCTTCCAGCAATTGGTAGTTTTGCATATTGCGCGCGCCGATTTGTAATACGTCAGCGTATTTCGCCACCAGCTCGACATCGGCCGGCGTCATCACTTCGGTGACAATCGGCAAGCCGGTCTCGGCGCGAGCTTGGGCCAGCAACTGCAAGCCATACTCGCCCAAGCCGCGGAAGCTGTACGGCGAAGAACGCGGCTTGAACGCGCCACCGCGCAACATGTTCGCGCCGGCTTCGCGCACCGCCCGCGCCGTGGCCATAATCTGCTCTTCGCTCTCGACCGAGCAGGGGCCGGCAATGATGGCCAGATCGCTGCCACCCACCTTCACATCACCCACCTGCACGATGGTATCGTGCGGCTTGACTTCACGCGACACCAGCTTATAGGGTTGGGTGATCCGTATCGTCTCTTTGACGCCGGCGAAGTGCTCTAGCTCTTCGCGCAGGGTCGGCGGAATCGAGGCTCCCACCACCGCCACCACGGTGCGTTCCTCACCAACAGTTAAATGGCCGCGCAAGTTATGCTCGCGCAGCCGTTCCAACACCGCTTCGATTTGGCTCTGAGTCGAGCCGGTTTGCATGACGACAATCATGGAACGATCCTCCTTGGAAGAGCAGTCACAGGAATCTGAAGACGAAACGGGCATAGTGTGCCCGGCGTCGCAGGGGGAAGGAAGGGCAAACGTCGCGGCGGGCAATGTTAGAGGT
>JANWYE010000078.1 GCA_025057175.1 Chloroflexus sp.
GACTCTCAGATTGGATGACTACCTTCGCGCTTACGTGGGAAGCTATACGACGGAGGAGTTACGCAACCCATTTGAGCAGGAAGTGTATCGGGTATTGTGTGGTATCGATGGCATAGAAATACTCACTAGCGTGCGCCTCCGAGCGGCCTTAGAGGTGGACTTTATAATCCGTCTCGGCAATCAGGTAGGGGTTGTCGAAGCCAAAACTAAGGGAGGAAAAGCTGGGATTGACCAGATACAGGCTGTAGCCGATCAGCGATACCTAGGCACCTATGTATCTAAATTCCTAGTTTCCGGAAGTATTGTAGATCAGAACAATAAAGACCTTGCCAAGGCTTATAAGATCGAAGTGATAGAATTGACAAGCTTTACCATCAACAATTCTCTCAGTGAAAGTGACAAAGAAGAACTGAAGCGAAGAATCATTGAGAAATTGAAGAGAGGGTAATGTGGTCAGGAATCTGCTGCTTTATGGGGTTATGCTGTTTAACCGGCGCGGTTAGCGCATAGCAGATTTAACCAAAAAGGAGCAAGATGATCGCTGCGAGCTAGGCCGGCTAAAGTAGGCATTGCGCAAAGCTATAGGTTCATTATCTGTTTAACGTGGACATTTACTATGGAATATGTCAGTTACTCTGCCGCATTCTCGATCAAAGCCACATTCATGTAAGCGCCGGTGATATTCTTATGATGGTATCGAGCACAGGCCGGCTCTTAGTACATTTACTGGTGCATTGACCGAGCTAGCCAACCGCCACGAAACACGCTATAATCGCCGGAAACATCGCTCATTCGCCAGAGTAACGCGCCTATATGCAATCGTCGCCAGTCCAGCCCGCTTCCAGCACTGCATATCTCACCTTTCGCTTGGCAACCGAGCAGTACGCGCTCGCCGGCAATGGGGTGCGCGAAATTATGCGCTGGCGCGCGCCAACGCCGGTGCCGGGCGCGCCGCCGTTGTTGCCGGGGGTAATCAACCAGCGGGGGCAGGTTTTGCCAGTGATTGATGTGCGGTTGTTGTTAGGCTTGGCCGCCGCCGCGCCCGATCGGGCGACGCGCCTGATTTGGGTGCATCACGATGAGATTGAGGCAGCGTTGCTGGTTGATGCCGTTGATGATTTGATAGCCATTGATCCGGCTCACCTTGAACCACCGCCAGCCAATCTGACCGGCCCGGCCCAAAAGGCGATTCGAGCGGTTTATCGCCATCACGATCGACCGGTAGCGGTTCTTGATCCGGCTGCGATCTTTACCCTTGTGCAGGAGGCTACGTGATCCTGCTGATTGAAACCGTAGCTCGCCGTTATGTGTGCCGGCAAAACGATGTTGACACCGTTGGCTTGCCGGCTGCTACCGAGCGCGATGCGCGTGGACGCGCGATCGTTCGCTGTCAGTTAGGACCATTGCTCGATCCCGCTGATCCGCCGGCGGTTGGCCGGCTCCATGCTTTGACCATTATGCTCCGGCGGCGTGTGGTTGAATTAGTTGTGCCGCGGGTTGATTTGCTGGCCGAGCCGCCGCCAATTGTGCCATTAGCACCGTTTCTCTTGGCACGTTTGCAGTTGCCATGGGTGAACGGTGTGGCACTGCTTGATGGCCAGCCGGTGATCGCGCTCGATCTGCGCCGGTTGGCTGCCGATGTCGCTCTTGGTCTTCGTCTAGCTCATGCTGCGAAGGATGCGCCATGAATGTGGGAATGTCCGCTGCTTCGACCGCAGAACTCTCCGCTTTGCGTGAGAACCGGGTGCTGTTGCGCTGGTTGATTATTGCCAGCGCAGGGGTGCTCGTTGCTTTTTGGCTGTTTGGGTTGGGCTTGTGGCTGACAAGCCAAGTTGCGATGCCTCCCTTCGCGCTGGCCAGTCTGGTCACTCTGTTCGGCCTTGCCATGTATGGCGTAGCGGGATGGCTTATTCGCCGGCAGCAGACGATGCTTGGCCGGCGTTGGCTTTTTCTCGCCATGACGTCCGGCGCCGCGATGGTACTCTTGCTGTTCGGCGGCGCTGACGGGGCGCGCGTGGTGGTGTTGTTTGTGCCGATTGTGAGCGCCGGTTTGCTTGGCAGTGGCCGCGATACACTGCTGGTCAGCGTGGTTGGGGTGCTCGTCTATTTTGGCTTGTTGGCCGGCGAGCAGTTCGCGCAGGTGCAGCCATTGCTGGCCGATAATCTCGTCGTTGATTCGTTGTTTCTCGTCCTGACAGTTTGTGCAATTGGGACGCTAGCTTGGCTGAGTAGCCGTGATCTGAGCCGAGCGTTGGCCGAGTCGCATTCACGCGCTGAAGAGTTGCTGCGCAATACCGAGCAACTGATGGAGAAGAACATTCAACAGGTAGAGCTGGGGAGCGAATTGGCCGCGGCGGCAGCCGAGCTGCAAGCCAATTCGCAGCAGCAGGCCGGTGGCGCTAGTGAGCAGGCCAGTGCCGTTTCCGAAGTTTCGACTACGATTGAAGAGTTGGGCAGCACTGCTCGCCAGATCGCGCAAGCGGCGGAGCATGTGTCTGAAGCGGCTCAGCAGACGCTTGAACAACTCAGCAGCGGCCAAGATGCAGTTGACGAAAGCATTCAGGCGATGGAACGCATCCGCCAGCGGGTGCAAGATATTTCGACGCGCGTGCTTGGGCTTGGCGAGCGGTCGCAGCAGATCGGCGAAATTATCGATCTGATTGACGATATTTCGGATGAAACCCACCTGCTGGCGCTCAATGCCGCGATCGAAGCCGCCGGCGCCGGTGAGTACGGTCGCCGGTTTGCGGTAGTTGCCGCCGAGGTGAAGAGTTTGGCTAATCGCACCTTGGCTGCCGCTAAAGAGGTGAAGGGGGTGATTGCCGAGATCCGGCAGGCAACGAGCGCCGCAGTATTGGCTGCCGAAGAAGGTAGCAAGGAGGTGGAGCGTGGCGTGGAGTTGGCCCACCGCGCCGGTCAAGTTATGGACAACATTGTGATGGTGGCCGAACGCACGGCGCAGGCTGCCGCCGAGATCGGGCTAGCGACGGCCCAGCAGCAGAGCGCTAGCGAGCAGGTGGTTGAGACGATGCGCGAGATTGCCGAGGTGGCGCGCCAATCGGCGCTGAGTGCGCGCCAGATGGCAGAGTCGGCTGCCAAACTCACGGCCATTGCCGCTCGTCTGCACGGGATTGCCAATGTTGATGATGGGCGCGCAGTATCGCAGCGAGGACGTTGACATTGTATGGATTTGACCGGCTTTTACGCCCAATTTCGCGATGAGACAGCCGATAATCTGCGCACCTTGAGCGATGCGCTACTGGCAATCGAGGGGCAGACTGACGAGAGCATGCGCCGCAGCGAGTTGGATCGCGCCTTTCGCGCAGTGCATACGATCAAGGGTTCGGCCCGCATGCTCGGTTTCGATCCGATCGCGCAGGTCGCACACGCGCTCGAGCATGTGCTGGGTGAGATCCGGCAAGGGCAGCGCGCGCTTGACCGGCCATTAGCCGATTTGTTGCTGCGCGGTGGCGACCTGATTGGGCAATTGGTAGCTGGCATTCCCCATATACCGGCCACGATGCTAGACGCTGTGCCTGAGCTGTTACAAGCACTAGGCGCAGCCAGCCCGCCACCACCGGTAGCAGCGCCGCCACCGGTAGCAGTGCCTTCGCCACCATCGCCTTCGGTTGCCGAGATGGCGCCGCGCGCAACGCGCCAAACGGTGCGCGTGCGGGTCGATCGGCTCGATCGCCTGTTTAATCTGGCCGGCGAATTGGCTATCAATCAGCAATGGCTAGGGGAAGTTGGGCAAGAGCTGTATCGCTTACAAGAGACAATTGAGCGCCAACAGCGCGCGTTGCAGGCTCTCGAACGGGAATTGGCTCGGTTGCGGTTTTCGCCGACACAGTGGCAGGCGCTTGATATGCGCCTCAACGCCTTGCGCGATGCGCAGGCCACCCTAGCCGATCTGGCGCAGCGCCAGAGCGATCAGCTTGATCGCCATCTGGCCCGCCAGCAGATGCTGGTCAAAGACCTCGAACAAGAGGTCATGGCGGTGCGGCTATTGCCGATTGCAACAATCTTTAACACCTTGCCGCGCCTTGTACGCGATTTGGCTGCGACCACGAACAAGCAGGCGACAATCGAGATTCGTGGTGAGACAACTGAACTCGACCGGAAGGTGCTAGAATTGATCAGCGATCCACTAGTGCATCTAGTGCGGAATGCAATTGATCACGGTCTTGAGCTGCCCGAAGAACGGCTTGCCGCCGGCAAGCCGCCCACTGGTCTCATCCAGATCAGTGCCGAATCGGTCGGCAATGAAGTGCGAATCAAGATTCGCGACGATGGGCGCGGCATTGATCCTGATCGAGTGCGGCAGCGAGCCATCGAGCTAGGGATGCTCACGATGGATCGAGCGCGCCAACTCGATGCGCAGGAAACGCTGGAACTTATCTTCCAGCCGGGTTTCTCGACAGCTCGTACCGTGACCGAAATTTCCGGGCGTGGCGTGGGGATGGATATCGTGCGCGCCAACCTGCTCGAACTCGGCGGGCAGGTGCGGGTGGAATCAACCGTTGGTCAAGGCACGACGGTCACGCTCACTATTCCGCTCACGCTGATAACCAGCCGGGTGGTACTTGCGAAAGTAGGAAGCCAAATATTAGCCTTGCCGGCCGCGACTATTCGTAGTATCCTCTGGGTGCGGCGCGATCAGGTGCAGTTGATCGATGGCCAGCCTACCATCGCTTACCAGCAGCGCACGGTTGGGCTATTGTCATTGGCTGAACTGTTAGGAATCAGCGGCGACTCTCCGCTAGCGCGCCATCTGCGCGCGCCGGCGTTGTTGCTCAATACACGCCAGCGGCAGATTGCGCTGTTGGTTGATGATCTGCTTGACGAACGCGAGGCGGTGGTCAAGCCGCTCGGCCCGCTCTTTGCCCGCCGCCCGGCGCTAAGCGGTGCAGTGCAATTAGGTGATGGCGGTCTGGCCCTGTTAATCAACCCGCTGCAACTGATCGAGGGGAACAATCGCCGCACGGTTGTGGCACCTTCGATTAACCAACCGCTCCAAAATCCGCCTCGGCGGGCGCGCCTGCTGGTGGTTGATGACTCGTTCACGACCCGCGAATTATTGCGCAGTATTCTGCAATCGGCTGGTTATGAAGTCACTGCCGCAATTGATGGGGCCGATGCGCTTGACAGGCTCCGCTCCACTGCCTACGATCTGGTAGTAAGTGATATTGAGATGCCTCGTGTCGATGGTTTTACCCTCACGACTCGCATCCGGCGCGAGCTAGCCCTCTCTGATCTGCCGGTGGTGTTGATTACCAGCCTTGCCTCTGAAGAACATCGCCGCCGTGGTCTCGAAGCAGGGGCGCAGGCCTACATCGTGAAGAGTCAATTTAATCAAGACAGTTTGCTGAAGGTGATTCAGCAACTGCTCGGCCACGAGGAGTAGCTATGCCAACCATTCTGGTCGTCGATGATAGCCGTCTCGTTACCGACATTGTCAAAATGCGGCTCGAGATGTATGGCTACACTGTTCAGCTTGCGCATAGCGGCGAAGAGGCGCTTGCGGCAATTGCCGCCGCACCGCCCGATCTGTTGGTGCTCGATGTGCAGATGCCCGGGATCGATGGCTACGAGGTGTGCCGCCGCATCCGTGAAAATCCTGCGCTGGATGATTTGCGCATTATCATGCTGACCTCTTCAGATGATAAACGCGCCGCGTTTGAGGCTGGTGTCGATGATTATTTGAACAAAGACGTCGATCTCCTCAACTTGCCCAATCGGGTGCGGTTAGTATTAGAAATGGAATAGCAGCGCAGCCAATCGGCGGCACACTTGGCGAGTAAACACGCATGACAAATCCGCTGCGCGTCCTCATTGTTGATGACTCGGCGCTAATGCGACGATTATTACGCCAGATGCTCGAGAGCGACCCGTCGATTCGCGTCGTTGGCGAAGCCGGCGATGGCAAGACGGCGATCGCGCTGACTGCCGAGCTGCGCCCCGATCTGATCACACTCGATGTCCGCATGCCCGTGCTCGATGGGGTCGAGACCACGCGCCAGATTATGGCCTATCATCCAACGCCGATTTTGGTGTTGTCAGCAGCAGTTAGTGGTCAAGATGCCAATACCTCGTTTGAAGCTTTGGCTGCCGGCGCGCTCGAAGTGATGGAGAAGCCAAGCTTGACCGATGCCGGTTCACTTGATCATTTGCGCCGGATGTTGATTCGGCGGGTTAAGTTATTGGCTCGTGTGAAGGTGGTGACTCATCTGCGCGGGCGCCGCCATCCGCCGCCAGACCTTAGTAGTGTGCTAGGCGAGACGCCGCACCACGCGCGCAGTCCGCGGCTCGCTCCCGGCCAATTCCCCGTCGTGGTGATCGGCGCATCCACTGGCGGCCCGAAGGTGGTGCGCCAACTGTTGGCCGGTTTGCCGGCACAATTTCCGGCAGCCGTGTTGGTGGTGCAGCACATCGCGCAAGGGTTTGGCGCCGGTATGGCCGAATGGTTAGCTGAAGCGAGCGCCATCCCGCTCGAATTGGCCGCCGAGGGTATGCCGGTGCGCCCCGGTGTAGCGCTGCTCGCGCCCGATCGGGCTGATCTGTTGATCAAACCTGATGGGACGGTGCGGCTGAGTATGTCGCCATTATTGTTACAGCGACCATCAATTGATATTACCATGACCGCAGTGGCCGAATTGTACGGCGCAAGCGCAGTTGGGGTTTTACTCACTGGGATGGGGCGCGACGGCGCAGTGGGAATGCGCGCCATCCGGCGCGCTGGCGGGTTGACCATTGCCCAAGATGAGGCTAGTTGCACGATTTTCGGCATGCCGCGCGCAGCGATTGAATTGGGTGCGGCCGAGTTAGTCTTGCCGCCCGATCAGATTCTGGCAGTATTGCGCGAGCGATTTTCTGCTTCTGCGAGCATGGTATGACATTGCCACCCGAATCGCTCAGCTCCCTTCGCGATGTCTTGGCGCGCTATTGTGGCGTGGTGATCGATGATGTGCGGCTGATGGCGTTGCGGAGCGCGGTCGAACGGCGCGCCGAGACGCTACGGCGTGCGCCGGCGCAGTATGTGGCTGAACTGGCGCTGAGCGCCGATCGCGCTGAATTACAGCAACTGGCCGAGCTGTTGCTTAATCACGAAACGGTCTTTTTCCGTAATCGGCCACATATTGAAGCGTTGCGTAAAACATTGCTCCCTACCTTGCATGCAACCTTGCCGCCGGGAGCGCCAATCAAGATCTGGAGCGCCGGCTGTGCGACTGGCGAAGAACCCTATTCGATAGCCATTACTGCATTCGAGGCTTTGGGTGATCCGCTGCCGCGCCCGGTTGAGATTTTGGCCACCGATCTCAGCGCTACTGCGCTTGACAAGGCGCGCCGTGGCGTTTATCGCGGGCGCACGCTTACCAATATCACGCCGGCGCAGCGCGCGCGTTTCTTTGCGCCTACCGGAGATGGCTGGGCTGTTCATGAGCGGGTGCGCCGGTTGGTGATGTTTGTGCAGCACAACTTGCTCGACCCCTTTCCGCCGGCTGCGCGGGGGACGCACATTCTCTTTTGCCAGAATGTGACCATCTATTTTTCGATCGACACCTGTCGCGCGCTCATGGCGCGCTTCTACGATATTCTAGCCGAGGGTGGAACACTCTGTCTCGGTTTTTCCGAAACATTGTGGAATATCTTTGACCGGTTGCGGTCGGTTGCAGTCGATGGCGCGTTTCTGTACCGGAAAGATCCGCCGCGTCAACGTCAGGCGGCTGTGCTGGCGGAACAACGGCCCGGCCAACCATCACGATCAACGCGTCAACGTCGAGCGGCGCAGCCGGCGAACGTATCACTGTTTACTGATGAGGCAGTAGTCATTGAGGGCCGGCGCTTGATTGAAAGCGGGCAACTTGAGGCGGCGCTAGAGCTGTTTGCCCGCGCGCCGTTGGCCGGACGTTACGCGCCAGCAGTGTTGGCGCTAGCAGCGCAGGCGCACGCTAATCGGGGCGATCTCGATCTGGCGCTGGCCGAAGCGCGGCGCGCGCTCGAATTGAACCCGCTCGTCACTGAGGCGCATCTCTTGCTCGGCTTGATCTACGAACGCCAGCAGCAGCTTCCGCTTGCTATTCGCCATCTCGAACGGGCGCGCTACCTCAGCACCGAGTCGCCGCTGGTCGCGTTTCATCTTGCCGAATGTTATCGCCAGACCGGCCGTACTATTGACGCTGTGCGCGAATACCGGAATGCTGAACGATTATTGGCGGTATTACCGCCCGATCACCTGCTCGAAGGCGTGGCTGCCCATTGGTTGGCCGAGAGTTGCCGGCGTTGGATCGCCCGGCTCGAGGGAGAGCGTTAAATGCCTGCCCGTCATAACGGTCGTGTGTTGCCCGAATTGATGATCCGGCGCCGAACGTGGCCGAGTCTGCTGGCGCATCACCAACGTAGCTTGACGGTGGCGCGACGCAGCTCAGCGCCCGCTGATCCGCCACCCGCGCCTCCGCCTCCGCCTGTGCCGGCGCCGGCGATTGATGAAGCCGCCCAACGGCGAGCGCGCGAGATCGAACAAGAGTTGCAATTGGCTCGTGACATCCAGCAGGGGCTGCTGTTGGAAGCGGCGCCTCACCTGCCCGGCTGGGAAGTGACCGCTATTTCGTTGCCGGCCCGGGATCTAGGCGGCGATCTATACGATTTTCTGCCGCTAGCTAGTGGGAAGCTGGGCATCATGATCGGTGATGTCAGCGGCAAAGGCTTGCCAGCCGCGCTCCGCATGGCTGTGGCGCGCACTGTCTTCCGGCATGAAGCGCGCCGCAATGATAGCCCAGCAGCTACATTAGCGGCAGTCAATCGCGGCGTGCTCAGCGAGATACCGCACGGCATGGTGACCATGCTCTACTTGCAGCTCGAACCGCACAGCGGCATGGTGTGCTGCGCCAACGCCGGGCATACCTTCCCGGTTTTGGTGAATGATGAGCTTCGCGAGCTGGAGGTGACAGGATTGCCGCTAGGGGTTGATAGCGAGAGTGACTATACAGAATTGAGCGCCACGATTGCCCCCGGTGAGAGTCTGTTGCTCTACACCGACGGCCTTGTCGAAGCTGAGTGCGCTGGCGGTGAAATCTTAGGCTTCGAGCGGTTGGCTGAGTTGGTGGCGGCACAGCCGCAGCGCAAACCGCGTGCGTTAGCGGCGACGCTCGTGCATGAAGTGCGATCGTGGACGAGCGGTGTGCTGAGCGATGACGTTACCATGGTGATTTTGCGACGGCGCTTGCTCGATCTCACCGCAGAAATCCGGAGCGTGGTCGCTGATGTCATCGGTAACGATCGCCTTGAAGCAGTGTGGGAAACGCTCTTTGCCGGCGATATACCGGCTGATCCTGAGGCTTGGCGTGAACTGTTGCCGCGCCTGCAAGCGCCGGCGCAGGCGATGCTTGGCCGTGGTTTGGCTCGTGAACTGATCCAGCAAATCAGGCTCACACTCGATGATTATCGCGCTTTGGGCTAAGATGCTGTTCAGAGTGAATTGCATGCGCGGGGGGTAGCCCAATCACACTCGATGATTATCGCGCTTTGGGCTAAGATACTTAACGCAAGGCAAACATAAACGCAAGTTTCTTGATCTGCCACAGTGTCAACTCACCACCATAGTAAAGAAAACTATATATTGTCGTATACCTCTAAATGACGATTCTACAATATACGGAGGGCAAGGGGCATGTTATAGTAGAAACTAGCATCTATGTGGTCGCCGAGGTGAGCTATGGCGTCAACTAGTGAACTCCAATTCATGCCCCTTGACCTTGACACCTTCAGCGGTAGCGAACGCTTTATGGCCGGCACGCGGCTGGGGGCGGCGTTTAGTCAGGGGATGCGTTCGTACCTCCGCGCAGCCTATGCCGATGCGATCGAACATTTCAAGGCGGCTCTGATTGCTGCGTATGTTGATGGTGAAGAACAGGCTCAGATCTACGAACGTGAGCGGGCGATCATTTACCTCTACATTGGCAATTCACTCGCATTTCAGGATCACTGGGAAGAGGCGTTGCGCGAGTATCTTGAAGCCGTGCAGACCGATCCGCAACTGGCCGAAGCGCACTACAACCTCGGCGTGGCTTTTGCCGCGCTCGGCCAAATTGATCGGGCAATTGCCGCCTTCAAAGAGACGCTCGAACATAATCCGAATCTCTACGAAGCGCACTTTGCGCTAGGCCGTTGCTACCAGCGGATTGACGATGCGGGACGGGCATACATTCACTTTAGCAGCGCATGCAATGCCCGCCCGCAGGCGGCTGAGCCGCGCTACTATATGGGCCTGATGCATCAAAGTCACGGTGCGCACGAGCTGGCCCAGCGCTGCTTTGCCGAGGCGTTGCGGGTTGAACCAACCTTCGTTTCGCCAGAGCCGTTGCCCGATGAGCCGCTGGTCAATCGCAGCGAGGAAGAGGTCGCGCAGTGGTATTATCGTTTGAGCCAAGCGCTCAAGCAGCAGGGCTACGAAGAAGAGGCCGAGCGGATCTATCGCGCGCTGTTGCAGTGGCGACCGCAAGAGTACGCGGCCCGCTATCTGTTAGGCAACCTGCTAGCGCGCCAGCGCCGATTTGAAGAAGCTTACGCCGAATACGAACAGGTGCCGCCGCAACATCGCCATTATGTCGATGCTCGCCTGCGGATGAGCGCCATCTTGCGTTTGCAGAAGAAGCCGAAACAGGCATACGAAATACTCTTCGCCTGCGCGCGTCTCAACCCGCATCATGGCCAGCTCTTCATGCAGATGGGCAAACTGCTCTACGACATGGGGATGAACGCGCAAGCGGCGCGCGCTTTTGAACGGGCTGTGCAACTGATGCCCACTGATGCCCAAGCCCACTATCTGCTAGGCTTTGTCTACAACACCTTAGGCCGCGATACGTGGGCGTTGGCCGCATGGCGCAAAGCGGTGCAATTGGCCCCTGATGCCCATTCGTTGCGCTTCGATCTCGGCTACATGTACATCCGGCGTGGCCGCTACGATCTAGCAGCGCGTGAATTTCAGCAAGTGCTTGAACAGTGGCCTGATGACGTTGAAACTCAGTTTATGTTGGGGCTGTGTTATAAAGAATTGCTCGAACCGGCGCGTGCTATTCCGCTGTTTGAAAAGGTGCTGCGCCGCAATCCGCGCCACGCGCAGGCGCTTTACTATCTTGGCGCGTGCTACCTCCAAGTTGGTAATACTTCGCTCGGCAAGGCCTACCTGCGCCGGTATGACCATCTGGTGCGCCAGACGGCGGCGGTGAATGGCATGGCGCGGCCACGACCACACTCATCGTCGCGCCCGCAATCGTAAACGGCAATGCTATGGTTCACTTTGTTCGCTCCATTTGATATGATCATAGCAGCGAATCAAGCAACGCGCGTAGAGGCACGAGCATGCAACGAGTAGAGCTGCGTATTCCATCAATCCCGATCTTCGAGCGAGTGGTGCGCGCTAGCGCAGCCGAAATTGGCAGCGCCGCCGGCTTGAGTCCGGAACGGGTCGAAGATCTTAAACTTGCGGTGAGCGAAGCGGTTAACAATGCCATTGATCACGGTAATCGCGGCGATACGGCCAAGCTTGTCGGCGTGATCTTTGACATCGACGGTGATAAGCTCGAAATTCGAATCAGTGATCAAGGCGAAGGTATTGAACGGCTCGATTTTTCGCGGCGTGTAGTTGATGATGAACGGCTTGACGCTGGGTACTTGCGCGGCTTTGGGATGTACCTAATCAGCGCGCTGGTCGATGATTACGAGGTGGATTCATCGCAGCAAGGAACGGTGCTCACGCTCCGTTTATATCGGAAGGATCGGCAACAATGAGCGACATTATTCGACGGGAAGAGTTTGGTGATGTGGTGGTGCTCCACATCCTAACCACGAGCGTTGATGCAATCTCGGCTGCCGCCATTGCTGCTGAGTGCCAAGAGATGCGCCCGATTACAGTGCTCGATTTTAGTGAAGTGTCGTTTATCAATTCCGCCGGCATTTCAGCGTTGCTCAAGTTTGTCGTGAATGCGCGAAAATCGGGCTATCAACTGTTCGCGATGAACGTTACTCCGCACCACCAAAAGATCTTCAAGATGGTTGAGATGTCACGGTATATGCCGACAATCGAAGAGCGTGATTTGGCGGCATATCGGTGACAGGTACAGCGAGGTATCTGGCGCTTTCTTTATTGATAGCTAGGGGCAGGTGATAGTTTGCTCTTCTCCTACTATGCCCTCCCGATGACAAATCGATGACATCGCCCGGCAATGGGTGTTCGATGCACAACCTCCTGTGCGATATGGTATGATTAGAAAGAAGAGCTAGGAGGTTGGCATGAGCTTGCGCAAGCGAACCGGTAAAGTAGGCGTTGTCGGCACGGGCATGGTTGGTTCATCCTTCGCGTATGCGTTGATGCAACGCAGTCTTGCCAGCGAATTGGTGCTGATTGATATTGACCACGCCCGCGCCGAGGGTGAGGCGATGGATCTGAATCACGGCTTGCCCTTCGTGCGCCCAATGCGGATCTACGCCGGTACGTATGACGACTTAGCCGGCGCTGATCTGATTGTTATCGCGGCGGGCGCTAATCAGCGACCCGGTGAAACGCGCCTTGATCTCCTTGGCCGTAATGCAGCCATCTTCCGCGAAATGTTCCCCGCTATCCTTGCTGCCAATGATGATGGGATCATCGTCGTGGCAACCAATCCGGTCGATATTCTCACGACGATTGGCGCTCAGATTGCCGGCCCGGCAGCCAATCGGGTGATCGGGTCGGGTACTATCCTTGATACTGCCCGGTTCCGCTATCTGCTTGGCCAACACTATGGGGTTGATCCCCGCTCGGTGCATGCCTACATCGTCGGCGAGCATGGTGATAGCGAACTCGCCCTCTGGAGTCTGGCAAATATTGCTGGTGTCCGGCTCGTTGATTTTGTGGGGGCCAATGGCCAAGGGTATGATCAGGCCGCGCTCGATGCCATTCTCGAACAAACCCGCAATGCGGCGTATGAGATTATCAAGCGTAAGCGCGCCACCTACTATGCGATTGGCTTGGGTTTGCTGTCAATCGCTGAAGCAGTGCTGCGCGACCAACATACCGTGATGACGATTAGTAGCCTGATGACCGGCCAGTATGGTGTGGCTGATATTGCGATCAGCTTGCCGACGATTGTTGGTCGTGATGGCGCGGAAGAGGTGCTTAATCTGCCATTGTCAGAACAAGAAATTGCGCTCTTTCAGCGTTCAGCCGCAATCCTGAAAGAGAATCTGGCGCATGTCAGTTAGGGCGATAACATCAGGTGAGGAGAGTGCGCCGTGCCACCCACGATTATGGTTGTTGAAGATGATGATGCAACACGCCGGTTGTACCGGTTTTTGTTGCGGAACAGTGGCTATGATGTGATCGAAGCCGAAGATGGGATCGATGCCCTTGAGAAGTTGGCTGTTCATGACTGTGATGTGATTATCACTGACATGAATATGCCGCGTATGGGAGGGATCGAGTTGGTGCGCACGCTCCGGCAAAACCGCTCGCAAGTGTATGTCATTATGGTTACGGCCTTCGGCACTCCTGATACCGAAAAGCATGCTCTCCGCACCGGCGTGAACGAATATTTAACCAAACCGTTCGATTTTGATGAGCTTGAGCGGCGGTTGCACAATTTCTTTTCTCGCCGTAATCAGGCGGAATCGTGAGCATTGGACGCATGCGCTGTGTGATTGGCAGGCCGGTATACGCGCATTATAATGGCAATATTGTCATCAGCGACGCCGCCGTTGTAGTCTTGATGCAACGTTTGCATGGCTATACTACGGTCAGAGTAGTAATCAATCATGCAAGCCCTGCGCCTGCCAGTCGTCGAACAGCGGAGCCTTCAGTATGGCGGATCATGCAAGCACTTCTCTGATTGCCCGCCCCCGGATCCTCGTTGTCGAAGATGAAGCGAATGTCCGTGAATTTTGCCGTCTCTTGCTACGGCGTGAGTATGAGGTATCCGTGGCCGAGCATGGGTTGGCGGCGATTGCGATCCTGCAACAACAGCCATTTGACTTGGTGCTGACCGATCTGCAAATGCCGCACATGGATGGCATTGCTCTGATCCGTCACCTGCGATCCCACCATCTCGCCACCGATGTGGTTGTCATGACGGCAAATGCGACGGTCGAAACGGCGCGCGAGGCGCTGAAGCTTGGCGCGCTCGATTACATCGCCAAACCGGTAGATTCTGAGCAGTTGCAGAAGACGATCCGCACTGCGCTTGAGTTGCGCCGGATCCGTCACGAAAAGGAGCGGCTCTCGGATCTGGTGTTGATGTATCAATTTAGCCAAGCGATCGCTGCCTCACTCGATATTGAAGAACAGACATCCCGCTTGATTGAGTTTGTTGGTCGGCGTTTCGCGCCCCTGCATATCGGTTTATCGCTGGTTGATACCGATAATGAGACCTTAGTCGCGTTGATTGGGCCGATGGCCGGCAATCAAGCGCCGTTATCTGCTATTGATGAACATACCCTCTATGCGGCGCATCGCCGCCTCATCGCACTGCCGGCGACTGCTCCCGGACGGCTGGTCGAAGTAGTGCTGCGGAGCCGCGATCGAGCTATTGGCATGCTTGATCTGGCCCGCTCTGAGGAACAGCCGCCTTTCGATGCCGCTGAACGCCATCTGATTGAAGTCTTTGCGTCGCAGATTGCCGCCGCACTCGATAATGCGCGTCTATACCGCGCGCTCAAAGATCAGTATGAACAGATGATTGCGGCGTTGTCTGGCGCTATCGAAGCGCGCGATTCCTATACCTATGGCCATTCGCGGCAGGTGACGCGCTATGCGGTTCATTTAGCGATGGAATTGGGGCTGAGCGAC
>JANWYE010000079.1 GCA_025057175.1 Chloroflexus sp.
TGATAGCGATCCCACGCCGGCAGGGCCACGCTATACAGTGGTAGTTAGCACTACCGATGGCAGCGTGAGCGCCGAGGCTGAGTTAGAGATCCCCGATCGCTCTGCAGCAGCCTTCCACGGCGAAGTGACTGCAACGCCAACGGTGACGCTCACAAACACGCCGGCGCCGGTTGCACAAGCCACCTCTACGCCAACACTGACTCCTACTGCAGCCCCAACGCCAACAGCGCCTGCCGGCCAGCCGGTAGCTGTTATCAATGGCGGTAACGTGCGAAAGTTACCCTTTACCGGTATTAACAACGTGATCGGTGGCATTAACGCTGGTGAGCAAGTACAAATCCTCGCCCGCACACCTAATGCATTGTGGTATTACGTGCGCACCGTGCGCGATGAGATCGGCTGGGTAAGCGCGACCCTCATTGCTGTCACCGATCTGATCGCCGCTGAAACGCCAGTTGCCAACGTGGTAACCGTTTTCGTTAGCGGCCCAGTCTATTTGGCCGCCGACCCGGCCAGCGCTCAGATCGATCGAGTCGAACGGAATGAAGTGGTTGAGCTGTTGGAACGTACTGCTGACAGTAGCTGGTACCGGGTGCGTAATGTTCGTGATCGTGAAGGCTGGGTGCCAGCCAACCTGCTCGGTATTCCTGATGATCTTGTAAACCAAGTGCCGGTCGTTCGATGAGTACACTCGACGTACAACAACCGCTACGCGACTTACCGGTGCTCTTTTTTGATGTCGAGACCACCGGTCTCGACATCCGTGAGGGCCATCGCGTCTGTGAACTAGCTATGCTGCGCCGTGAGGGGGGGGTAGAGACCGGGCGGATCAACACCTTGCTCAATCCCGAACGCGATCTCGATCCACAAGCGGCTCAGATCAATGGCATTCACGCCGATGATTTGCGCAATGCGCCCCGGTTTGCCAGCATCGCCGGCCACGTTGTCCAACTCTGCCAACAGGCTGTGCGCGTGGCTCATAATCTGCCTTTCGACGAAGCATTCCTCAATATGGAATTAGAACGGGCCGGCTACCCGCCGCTCACCGGCCCGGCCCTCGATACGCTCGAACTCGCCCGCCGGCTCGGTATCCGGCGCGGTTCACTCAGCCTTGGCGCACTAGCCGGCGCCTTTGGCTTGCCGACGCCAACCCATCGAGCGATGGATGATGTTCTGACCCTTAACGCACTCTTCGATCAGCTCATTGCCAAAATGGCCGCCTACGGCGTCACTACGCTCGGCGATGCTCTGCGCTTCGCCCGTGGTCTTCTTCCCGGCCAGCCCGAACCAGAAGCGCCACCGCCGCTAGCTGAAGCGCTGGCTAGCGGCAGCACCTTGCGCATTATCTACACCTCAAACAGCAGTCCCCATCCCATTGAACGTCGCATCCGCCCTATTGAATTGGTCGTTGAACCAAACGGCCTCAGTATTCGCGCCTTCTGCTATCTGCGCAACGATATTCGCAATTTCGTTCTTGCGAAAATTAGTGCCTATCTGCCCGATTCTCCTGACGAATCAGACCAAAGAAGGGGTTGACTCCGGCGCGCAAAAAGTGCTATAGTAGCTCTAGTTACGTCTAATGGGGTGCCACGTCTGCGTCCCTCCATCGCAATGACAGCTTGGGGTTTGAGGGCATTCTCTCAACCCCATCTCTTTGCCAAAGCATAACGGAGAGCGCGACGTGCAAGGCCCGGCGTTTCACACAGGTCGCTGAGGCCTTTCAATATTCCTATGGCTCGCCGAGCCAGACTGTTGCAGCAGCCCGCCGTCATCCTGACGGCCTAGTGATGGTTGTCACACCGGCCTGACGCCATCAACCGAGTATTGGTTGAACAATGTTGAGCAAAGCTACACCGGAGTCAGAGGCGATGATCGAGCAACTGCTCGCCGCAGCACGGGTGCGCGGGTACATTACCCACGCCGACATTCTTGCCACCTTTCCCCACCCCGAGCACGACATTGCCGAGATTGATCAGCTTTACGCAATGCTGCAAGCCGAGGGCATTAAAGTCATTGAGTCAACCGATGAACTTGAGGGGCCAACCGATTTTGAGCCAGACGTAGAGCATGAGTTAATTGCCGAATTGCCCGATCTAGGTGATATTGCATTTGACGATCCAGTGCGGATGTATTTGCAAGAGATTGGGCAAGTGCCATTGTTGACCGCTGAGCAAGAGGTTGAATTAGCGAAAGCGATGGAGGCTGGCGCCGCTGCCCGCCAGCGGCTCGACCGTGAAGAGTATTCCTCTGCCCGCGAACGTTTTGAATTGGAACGCGCCGTTCAGCAAGGACAAGATGCGCGCCATCACCTGATTCAGGCCAATTTGCGATTAGTAGTGAGCATTGCCAAGAAGTACACGTCGTATGGCCTGACGATGATGGATCTGGTGCAAGAGGGCAATATCGGCTTGATGCGGGCAGTTGAAAAATTTGATTATAAGAAGGGCCACAAGTTCAGCACGTATGCAACGTGGTGGATCCGGCAGGCAATCACCCGCGCCATTGCCGATCAGAGCCGCACGATACGCTTGCCGGTTCACATGGGTGAGGCGATTAGCCAAGTCAAACGCACCTCGCACCGGCTCCAGCAAACAATGCAGCGTGAGCCAACCCCAGAAGAGATCGCCGATGCGATGGGGATTTCGGCGGGTAAGGTGCGCCGCACCCTCGAAGCTAGTATGCATCCGCTTTCGCTCGAAATGCCGGTCGGCCAAGAGGGCGAAGGCCGCATGGGTGATTTTATCGAGGATGATCGCATCTCGACTCCGGCTGAAGCTGCGGCTGCCTCATTGCTGCGCGAACAGCTTGAAGAGGTGTTGATGAAGTTGCCTGAGCGCGAGCGCAAGATTATTCAGTTGCGCTATGGCCTTAAAGACGGGCGCTATCGCACGCTCGAAGAGGTGGGGATCGAGTTCGGTATCACCCGTGAGCGCATCCGCCAGATCGAAGCAGTCGCGTTGCGCAAGCTGCGCCATCCGCATCTGGGCAAGAAGCTGCGCGGCTACCTCGACTAAGCAGCTCGTAGTGAGGCATAGCCGCCCCCGTGCGCGCACGGGGGCGGCCCATTTGTGAGACTATTCACCCAGTAAGGGCATAGTGTTATGCCCTACCATCATCGCTACGCTAGCAACGATTTGCATTGATACGAAAGAACATTTCTGCTATGCATCGCCTTGATGAAGCGCAACGACCGTTTGATGTGGCGATGGTAGTTATCGCTGCGCTCACATGGGGAACAATTGGGGTCGCCGTTGGTTGGCTCTACCGTGTCGCTGAAACCAATTCGCTCTCGATAGGTTTCTTACGGTTACTGCTTTCGGCGCCGGTCTTGCTTATCACTGCCCGCTTGCTCGCCGGCCCGCAAGCGTTTCGCATTCAGCCGCGCCACCGCTGGACGCTAGCCCTGATTGGCGGCGCGTTTGCCGGGTATCAGGTGGCCTACTTTGCGGCTATTCCTTATCTTGGCGTGGCAGCCGCCGTCTTGATTAACATTTGTAGCGCACCGATCTTTACGGCCCTGTTGGCGCGCGTCTTTTTGGGCGAACGGCTGCGACCGAGCACGTGGCTAGCGGTTGGCGGCGCTGTGCTAGGAGCTGGACTGCTCGTTGGCGGCGCGCCTCAAGTGCATTCAATGTCCGATTTATTCATTGGCGCGGCGTTGGCCCTTACCGCCGGCTTCTCGTATAGTCTCGTTGTGCTCGGCGCGCGTCTCATCGCCGCCAACTATCATCCGGTGGTGCCGGTGGCGTTATCGTTTGCGCTCGGCGCGCTCCTGCTTTTGCCCGCTGCTCTCACGACCGGCCTTGTGATTGATTATCCGCCATTGGGCTGGTTCGTGCTGCTCTACCTGAGCATCGTGCCAACGGCGCTGGCCTATGCGCTCTATGTGCGTGGCATGCGGAGCGTGCGCGCAACGACCGCGGCCACTATCACACTGCTAGAACCGCTTGGCTCGGCGCTGCTCGCCATCCTCTTGCTCGGCGAGCGGTTTACTGCGACCGGCATGATTGGCGCTGCCTTGCTTATCGCTAGTATCGTGGTGATTGCCCGACGGTAATTAGAATAGGCGTCGCCGCAAAGCGACGCCTATCACGACCGCCCTAATTAATCCGCCGAATGGCGCGCATCACTATTGACCGGATTCGCTGCGTTGAAGAAGGTTTTGATGGTATCAACCGGCAACGGGAAGATGATGGTGCTATTCTTTTCGGTGGCGATTTCGGTCAGCGTCTGCAAATAGCGCAGTTGCAACGTCACCGGCTCGCTGGCAATCACCCGCGCCGCCTCGGCTAGCGTGCGCGAGGCCTGCAACTCACCGTCGGCATGGATCAGCTTAGCCCGCTTTTCGCGCTCGGCTTCGGCTTGGCGCGCCATTGCCCGCTGCATGTTTTGTGGCAGCTCGACATCTTTTACTTCGACAATCGTGACCTTGATCCCCCATGGCTCGGTCTGCTCATCGATGATTTGTTGCAGCTTCTGATTAATCTTCTCGCGCTGCGCTAGCAATTCATCGAGTTCGACTTGGCCCACCACGCTGCGCAACGTCGTCTGCGCGATCTGCATCGTGGCCCGAATGTAGTCCATCACCTTGGTCACTGCCCAGTTGGGGTTGATCACTTGGAAGTAGAGCACGGCATTGACCTTGATCGTCACATTATCGAGCGTGATCACCTCTTGCACCGGCACATCCATGGTTATCACGCGGAGATCAACCCGCACCATGCGTTCGAACACCGGGATCACAAAGAAGATACCCGGCCCGCGCGGTTCCATCAACTTTCCTAACCGAAAAATCACGCCCCGCTCGTATTCAGGCACGATCTTAATCGCTGAAAGCAGGATCATCAGCGCAATAAACGCCAACACAGCCAGACAAGCAAGGAGAAAGAAGGTAATGCCACTCATAAACAACCCCTTTCACGATTCGACCGGTTCAATCCGCCGCACAGTTAACCGCAGACCGTAGATGCCGGTCACACGAACAAATTCGCCCTCTTCAGCAGTGCCGTTTTCACACACTGCCCGCCACAGTGCTCCCTCCACAAAGACCATTCCTTCCGGGTCAAGACGCTTGCGCACCTCGGCTAAACGCCCAATTAAGCCTTCCTGTCCGGTGGTCACCGGTTGCTTCCGCGAGCGTAACGCCAGCCAAACACCGGTGATCGCAAAGATCGCAATCAGCACCGCTACTAGCATGATGACCCATAATGCCACTGCGACTCCGGGCGCCTGCGTTGCATCGAACAGCGTTAATGCGCTGGCGATCATAATTCCCACCCCAATAACGGTCAGTGCTCCATGCGACGGAACAAAGAGATCGGCTGCGACCAACCCAAATGCGATGAGGATTCCAATCACGCTCAGCCATTGCACCGGCAACGCAATCATACCAATAATGGCCCCTACCAGCAACAACACGCCTAACCCGGCCAAAATGCCGACCGTGGGACTGAGAAACTCGGCGTAGAAGGCTAGCCCGGCCATCATCAGCAGAATAAACACAATCGTGGGATTCGCCAACACCAATAACGCAGCTTCCACCAGATTGACATCAATAACAGATGGGCGCGTGCCAAGGGTCGAAAGCACTATTTGTGAACCGTCGGCCAGCGTCACCGCCCGGCCTTCCAGCCGTTGCAACAACTCGGCGCGATCGCGCGCAACGAGATCGATCAGCGGTGGATTCGCCTCAATCGCTTGCGCCGCCGTCGCGATAAATCCGCTGCGCAATGCTATTTCCGCCCATTCAACATTGCGGTTGCGTGCCGCCCCCCACGCTTCAAACTGTTGTAACTGTTCGGCTAGCAAGAGATCTTGGGTAGCTTCGCCCAAACCCATGGTTGGCGCAAATAACGGCGCGGCAATCCCAAACCGGCTATCCGGCGCCATCGCGGCAATATGCGCCGCCGGCAATAACCACGAACCGGCTGCGCCGGCATCATGGCCGGCTGGACTAATGTAGATGACCACCGGCACCCGTGCCGCTGCAATATCGTTCGCCAACGTGCGCGCTTCTTGCAGCACAGCGCCGCGAGGCGTCAATTGCACGATCAGCGCCTGCGCATTCGCCGCTTCTGCCTCACGCAAAGCGCGGCGAATGTAACCGGCGGCATAACTGCTGAGCACGCCATCATATTCGACGAGATAAATGGGGCGCGACGATTGAGCCGTAACCTCGGTCGCACACAACAGCCAGATCAAGCCCATGAGCAGCACACGGCTGACCAGCGTTGTTGTGTGTGCGCGAGACGTTCGTTGCCAGTAGCGCATCCAAGATGGCAAGTTGAAATTTCGCATAGTACACGGGTCAACGAATGAACGAATGCGAGGTCAACGAATGAGCGAATGTGGGGTTAACGAATGAGCGAATGTGGGGTTAACGAATAGAGCAACGATTGCAGAATTAATCTCTCTATTCGTTTATTCGTTTCACCATTCGCTCATCCGTTGACCCTTTTGATCCGACGTTCGAGTTCGGAGCGCGGCAATAACACACGGCGCCCGCACGTTTCACAACGCAAGCCGATGTCGGCGCCGAGGCGCACGATGCGCCATGTATTGCCGCCACAGGCATGTGGCTTGCGTAACTGCACCACATCGTTCAGATTGAGTGGGATCGGTGGCGGCATATTACCATCCGTTGCTGATCGCTTTGGCTGCTGCCCACCACGCCATCATTTCGACTAATGTGCAATCGCGCAGCGCGCGCCCGCTTTTGGCTGCCATCTGCTCAACAAGTTGAAAGCGTTGTTTGTAGCGGGCATTGGCTTCGCGCAAGGCCGTTTCGGCATCGATGTGCAACCAATGGGCTAAGGTGGCAATGGCGAAGAGCAGATCGCCCAACTCGGCCATTTGCGCAGGCCCGTTGCCGGCTGACCGTACTTCGGCCAACTCCTCTTCAACTTTAGCCCACACCTGATCGATCGTTGCCCACGTAAAGCCGGCGCGGATCGCTTTGCGCGCCAACGCCTGCGCGGCGGCCAAAGCGGGCAAGGCCGCCGGCACGCCATCAAGCGCGCTGGCGCGCGGTTTGCCTTTGGCTGCCAACTCTTTGGCCTTTAGGTCTTCCCAATTACGTAATACCTGCCCGGCATCGGCGACATCAGTCGCGCCAAAAACATGGGGATGGCGGAAGATGAGCTTGTCGGCAATATGCTGCGCTACATCTTCCAGTGTGAAGTGACCGGCTTGGCGCGCCATTTCACTATGCACGACGACTTGCAGTAATACATCACCCAGTTCTTCACTCAGCAAGGCCATATCGCCAGCATCGAGCGCCTCTAGCGCCTCATAGACCTCTTCGAGCAACGCACTGCGCAAGGTCTGATGGGTTTGGCGCACATCCCACGGGCAACCGTCGGGGCCGAGCAAACGGGTAACAACCCAGCGCAGCCGGTCAATAGCGCGTCGGTCGTCAGCTAATGCAAGGGGTGGCACAATGAGCGCCAGCGCTGATGCCGCCGGCAGGCCGGTTGCCGCGAGATCGGCTAACAATAACGCATGGGTGGCCTCACCCGGCAATGCCAACAGAGTGAGCGGATGGTGAAGTGGATAGCGCTCGGCCAACACTGTTGCCAGCGCCGGCAAATCAAACGCTTCCGTTTCACCCCAGATTAGCGCCGGCATGTGGGTAGCCAGCGGGTAGGGCAAGCGCGGCGGTTGGTACACCCCTAGCGCCTGCTGTTCGATCCATGGCTGCACCTTCGTCGTCGCTGGGACTGCCGGCGGTTGCAACAGCCGATCAACTACCCACACCTGCATCGCTGACGGGTCGATCAAGCCCCGCGCCAGCGCCGCGCCAAGCAATGAAGTCAGCGTGGCGTTCATGGCGTTTCAGGGAAGGGTATCGGCAGCGCATTCGGGTCGAAACCGGCAGCGATCTGCAGCTCGCCACTCAATTCGGCTTGCCGGCGTAGCTCTTCGTACCACGGCACAAAGGTCGCTTGGTAAAACTGGCCGGCATTCTGGCGAGTGCGCAGTTGTTCAAACGAGTCAAAAGGCCGTTGCGTTTCGCGCGCTAATACCTCGACCACGTGAAAGCCGAACTCACTCTGCACGATCTGGGGCGTATTGAGCGGGATAGAAAAGATTGCCTCTTCAAAAGGAGCGACAAAATCACCCCGTGCTGCCCACCCTAAATCGCCGCCCTTAGCCGCTGAAACGGTATCGCGCGAACGTTCGGACGCCAACGTGGCAAAATCGGCTCCGGCCTGCAACTCGGCCAAGATCGCTTTTGCCGTTGCCTCATCAGACACAAGAATGTGGCGCGCGTGGGCCATATCAGCGCGGGTATTGCGGGCAATCACTTCAAACACGATCTGCTCGCGGGCCAGCACGCTGCGCAGATCGAGTGCCTGCGCCGGATCAGCATTAGTGGGCAACCGGCTAAAGACGGTTTCATCAAGCGCCGCCGGATCGACGCCAATACCGTGCTGGCGAGCATAGTGCAATAACAACTCGTTCTGGATCATCTGCTCGAAGATCTGCCGGCGCAGATCGTTTTCGACCACGATTTGCTCGATCTGCTCACGGGTCTGACCGCCGGCAAGCGCGTTGGCAATCCCATCGCCAATCGCGCGCTTGATTTCGGTATTGACATCAGCCACCGTATAGATCTGCGAACCAAGCCGAAACGCTATCGGCGATCCGGTTTCTTCCCACTGGCGGCCATTCGCCACGCTCTGGCAACCGGCCAGCAGCACGAGGGCGAGTAACCACATTAAGCGACGCATAGGATATCTCTCCGCATTTACCGTTCCCGCTCACTGCCCGACTCATTGAGTGACAAGATGGCCATAAAGGCCTCTTGCGGAATCTCGACGCTGCCGACCATCTTCATGCGCTTCTTACCCTCTTTCTGCTTTTCGAGCAGTTTGCGCTTGCGTGTTACGTCACCGCCGTAGCACTTGGCCAACACATCTTTGCGCAGGGCGCGGATGGTCTCGCGGGCAATAATCTTCGAACCAATTGCTGCCTGTATCGGCACTTCAAACATCTGGCGCGGGATCAATTGGCGCAGCCGTTCCACTAGATCGCGCCCGCGCTGATAGGCAAAATCGCGATGCACGATCAACGAGAGCGCATCAACCGGCTGGCCGTTGACCAGAATGTCGAGTTTGACCAGATCGGCTTCTTGGTAGCCGGCCAGATGGTAATCGAGCGAGGCATAGCCTTGGGTGCGGCTTTTGAGTTGATCGTAAAAATCAATTACAATCTCGGCCAATGGCATGCGATACTTCAAGAGCACCCGCGTTGGGTCGAGATAATCCATGCTGATAAACGTACCGCGCCGGTTCGTAACCAGATCCATGATCGTGCCGATGTAGCGCACTGGCGCGATCACGCTAATTTCGACCACCGGCTCTTCGATCGCCTCGATCCGTGATAGATCGGGCATCTCAGAGGGGTTCGCCACCGTGACAATCTCGCCATCCGAGAGCAAGACCTGATATTCCACCGATGGTGCGGTAATGAGCAGGTCAAGCTTGTATTCGCGTTCGAGCCGCTCGCGAACGATCTCCATGTGGAGTAGACCGAGGAAGCCGCAGCGGAAGCCAAAACCGAGCGCCGCCGAACTTTCGGGTTGGAATGAGAGGGCCGCGTCGTTGAGCTTGAGCCGTTCGAGCGCTTCGCGCAGCTCAGGGTAGGCGTTCGAGTCAATTGGGTAGAGACCGGCAAAGACCATCGGTTTAGCGGGGCGATAGCCGGGCAACGGTTCGCTAGCCGGCGTATCGGCGAGCGTGATTGTATCACCGACCTGACAATCAGCCACGCTCTTGAGACCGGTCGCAATGTAGCCCACCTCACCAGCGGCTAACTCATTAAGCGGCGTCATCGCTGGGCGAAAGATACCGAGTTCGAGCGTCTCGGCTTGCGCGCCGGTACCCATAAACCGCACCCGATCGCGGCTGGTAAAGACGCCATCAACTACCCGCACGTAGGCGATCACACCCTTGTACGGATCGTAGTGCGAATCGAAAATGAGGGCGCGGGCTGGCTGTTGGCGCTGGCCACGCGGCGGCGGAATACGCTTGACAATCGCTTCAAGAATCTCCGGCACGCCAATCCCCTCTTTGGCTGAGGCGAAGATCGCCTCTTCGGCAGGAATGCCGATCACCGACTCGATCTCTTGCGCTACCTCTTCGGGATGCGCGCCGGGCAGATCAATCTTATTGACCACCGGAATGATCACCAGATCATTCTCTAGCGCCAAATAGGTATTCGCCAGCGTTTGGGCCTCAATCCCTTGCGAGGCGTCAACCACCAATAGCGCGCCTTCGCAGGCGGCTAGCGAACGGTTGACCTCGTAACTAAAATCGACGTGGCCGGGGGTGTCGATCAAGTTTAGTTGATAAAGCTGGCCATCGGCGGCCCGATATTCCATCCGCACCGGTTTTAACTTGATCGTAATCCCCTTTTCGCGCTCAAGATCGAGCGAGTCGAGCATCTGCTCGCGCTGCTCGCGCTCAGTGATGGTGCGAGTGAGTTCGAGCAAGCGGTCGCTCAACGTCGTCTTGCCATGATCGACGTGGGCGATAATGCTGAAATTACGGATGTGGAGTTGATCTGACATGTATGCTGCAATCGGCGGCAATACCGCATCTATTCCATTACGTCTGCTAGGAAGTATACCATAGCCGCAGTCGCGCCGTTGGCGCTAACGCCGAATCAATCGCGCCCATAGCCACGTACCCGTCGTTACATCACGCCGGTCGAAGCTCACGACTGCCAAACCATAAAAGACCAATGCCGCAATTGTCAAGATAGCCATGTCACCCAACGCCGGCCCATCGTTGAGCATCTCTGGCGTGGAGGGGCGATAGTGGAACGGCGAGAGCGGGCGCAGCCCTTCCAGATCAGGCGCCATGCCGACGAGATTGTAGCCAAGAAAGCTTACGATGAGGATCACGGTGGCAATCGCCAGCGCAACCCGGCGCGATGGCGTCACCGCGCCAAGCCACAGGCTCAAGGTTTGAAATAGCAAGACGAGCGGCCAGTGCGAAACCGTTGCCCGGAAAAGATCGCCGGCATCGAGCGGCGTGGTGAGCTGAGCGCGAATGGCGAGGAAGAAACCAGCCGCGGCAAGGCCGGCAACCGCTAGCACTCCGAACCCAATCACCGCCAATTCGAGCGTTTTCGCTGTCACCAACTGCCAACGCGCCAGCGGCAGCGCTAATTGCAACTCCAGCGTACCGGCATCCTCCTCACCGGCTAATACGCCAGTGCCGGTGACAATCGCTAACACTGCGACAAGCACACTAAAGAAGTGGAAAATGGTTGAGCCAATGTAACCCTCGAAGGTTGCCATGCTCAGATTGCCAAAAGCACGATAGAGTTCAATGGATTGCAAATCGAGATTGCGCATCTCTGCTGGCAGCGCCGGATAAAACGAGAGGTAAACGCCAAAAAAAATGACCAAGCCCACTCCCCAACCGATGAAGAGACCACGCCGGGCACGCACTTCATGCCAGAACAGGCTGAGCATGGTTTCCTCCTTGGGCGCCGTAGTAAGCGAGAAACACCTCTTCGAGCGTTAACGGCATCGTTTCCAGCTCGATTGCGCCCAGATCGGCGGCGATCCGCAAGACGTGAGCCAAATGCTCGCGCACCTCGAGCGTCACTTCGCAATCGCTGCGGGCTAACTCGGTCACGCCGGGCAAATCAAAGGCTGCCGGCGGCAACGGCGCAGCAAAACGCAACCGCAAGCGATGCACCTGTTGGCGCTGCAACAACGCGTCCACCCGCTCGACCGCCACTAAACGACCGGCGCGAATGATGCCCACTCGATCACAGACAGCCTGCACTTCAGGCAAGATATGCGACGAAAAGAAGACCGTGCGGCCTTCGGTGCGAGCCGTTCGCACCAACTCTAGCACCATTTGCTGCGCTAGCGGATCAAGGCCGCTGGTCGGCTCATCGAGGATGAACAGTTGCGGACGAAACATCAATGCCGCGACTAAACCAACCTTCTGTTTGTTGCCGCGCGAATAGGTGCGCATGGGCCGGTCGAGATCAAGTTCTAGCTGCGCGCAGAGTTGATTGAGGTAGGACGCAGTGACGGGATGGCCACGCGCAGCATCAAGCATCGCCAAATACTGGCGCGCGGTCAGGTTAGCGGGCAAGCTCAACTCGCCGGGGAGGTAGCCCACTTGCCGGCGAATTTGCGGCCCCTCACGACGGCAGTCGCGCCCGAAGATCAACGCCTGCCCACGGGTAGGACGGATAATATCCAGCAATACCCGTAATGTTGTCGTTTTACCGGCGCCATTGGGGCCAAGAAAGCCAAACACCTCGCCGGGTTCAACGATGAGGTTAAGGTCTTCAACCCCGCGCTGCCGACCATAATAGACGGTCAGATTGCGCAATTCGATCGCCGGAACTGCCACACTATCCTCCCCGCCTATTACTACCTGCATACTGCGCAATCCTGAGCAAACCCAACGGCCAACATAAATAATCGTTATTTCAAATTCCTACCACACAATTGCGCCCTTGCCGCTTGGCGGCATAGAGCGCCTGATCGGCGCGATCGATCAAGCGTTCGATGGAGGTATCAGCCGGCTGCCGTCCGGCAACACCGAGACTGATCGTGGCGGTAATCTCACCCTTCTCAGTTGGCACGCGCAGTTCAGCAATTGCGGTGCGCAACCGTTCAGCCAATACTACCCCTGCGGTCACATCAGTATTCGGCAACAGCAGAATAAACTCTTCGCCGCCAAACCGGCCAATGCAATCAGCCGCCCGGATCTGGCGCGCTGCGGTTTGGGCAATTGCGCGCAAAACTTGATCACCAACCAAATGCCCATAGCGATCGTTGATCTGTTTGAAATAGTCAACATCAAACATGCAAATCGCCAACGACTGATCATAGCGCGTCGAAACCGCAAACTCGTGAGTCGCAATCTCATAAAAGTGGCTGCGATTATACACACCGGTCAGCCAATCAATCCTCGCCAATTCAGCTTCGCGGGCTAATGCGCGCTGCAACTCGCGGTTCGCCATTTCCAGCGCGGTGCGAGCTTGGGCCAACGCCAGATGGGTGCGCACTCGTGCCAACACCTCCGCCGGTTGGAATGGCTTCGTTATGTAATCAACCCCACCGCATTCAAATGCGCGTACCTTGCCATCAATATCATCAAGCGCGCTCACAAAAATGATCGGAATCTGGCTGGTCTCCGGATCAGACTTCAGCTCTTGGCAAACGGCATACCCGTCTTTATCCGGCATCCGAATATCGAGCAGAATCAAATCGGGACGGATCGTGCGGGCAGCAGCTAGCGCCATTGCGCCTTGCGTAACCGGACGCACGTCGTATGCTTGACTGTTGAGTAACTGTGTCAAGAGGAGCAAGTTGGCCGGTGTATCATCAACGACTAAGATGGTAGGAGCACGATTATCTGGCATGGGTATAAAATGGTTTTGCGCTTAAGAGAAGCATATCTCAACGCCGCAACCTAACTATACTACATTACACGGCTCGCCGGTTGAAAAGCCGGATGTGTTTCCACCCATTCAATCACCGCTTGATAATTGAAGGTTTCAATCCAACGGCGCAATTGGCTGGCATCATCAGGCTGATCAGCCTCAATCTGGACCGTCAAAACTTGTAACTGGCGAAAATTGGCTTCTTGGGCTGCTTTTAAGAGCGCTGCGAGCCATTCGGGATGATAGCTTTGCGCTTGGATCGCGGAAGTAGGTAGCGCAGCCGCTTCCGGCTCAGCATATTCAAACTGGGCATGCAGATACTGCTCGATGATCTGCACAATATCATGCTCATGAAATGGCTTAGCAACAAAGCCATCACATCCAGCCTCAGCAACAACATCCGGCGTTTCACTGAACACATGGGCCGACATCGCAATCACAAATGGGCGAAGCAAGCCCGGCGTGTTGGCGCATATCTCGCGAATCTGGCGGGCTACTGTCAGACCGTCAATGCGCGGCATGCGCACATCGAGCCAAATCATATGCGGTTGCCAAGCTCGCCACACCTCCAATGCTTCTTGGCCATTGGCAACCGATTGCACCGCAAAACCGAGCCGGCGCAACAATGTGACCAAGAACAAGGCATTAGCCGGTTGGTCATCCGCCACCAACATCCGGTAGATAGGCTGGCCGGGCCGTAACCGCACCGCCTGAAGCGCTGGCAGGTTTTCCGGCAATGATAATGGCGATGTGATCGAGGTTTGCACCGGCAGCGTCAAGGTGAAGCGCGCGCCACGCCCAACCCCCTCGCTATACACAGTAAGATCGCCACCCATTAACCGGGCCAATTCATAGCTGATACTCAGACCTAATCCTACGCCGTTTTCCGTCACCTGCTGCGCCGCTTGTTGGCCCTGAAAGAATGGCCGGAAGAGCTGCGCCTGCTCAAAGGGGGAAATGCCAATGCCGGTATCCTCAACTGTAAAAAGGATTTGTTTAGGCGGCGCGAGTTCAACGCGCAACTGTACCATGCCATGTTCAGTGAACTTGATCGCATTGCCTAGCAAATTGATCAAAATCTGGCGCACTTTCGCTTCATCGCTCACGATGACTGGCGGGATCTCAGGCGCACACATGACTGTGAGGTGCAACTGCTTGGCTTCGGCCCGCGGGCGAAACAACGCTTGCAAATCAGCAACCAATTGCCTGACATCGAGCGGCGCTGCACTATAAGTGTAACGACCAGCCTCAATCTTGGCTAGATCGAGTACATCGTTGATCAATTTCAGCAAGTGCTCGCCGCTGCGATTGATAATATCGAGGTATTCACGCTGCACAGAGGTGAGATTATCATCACGGCGCAATAATTGGGCAAACCC
>JANWYE010000007.1 GCA_025057175.1 Chloroflexus sp.
TTTATGCAGCGCAAAGTTACTCTGCATGACGGTGCGATATTGGCATACCACGATCTTGGCAGCGGCCCGCCGCTGTTGTTGATGCACGGCTTTACCGGTACGGCACGTACTCACATGGGGTTGCTCATAGATGAACTAAGCCGTGATCATCGCGTGATCGCGCCCGATTTGCGCGGCTATGGCGCTAGCCGCCCGCCTAACCGCACTTTTCCGCCCGATTTTTACCAGCGCGATGCGGCTGATATGGCTGAGTTGCTCGACATTATTCAGCCGGGGCCGGTAGTGGTGTTGGGTTTTAGCGATGGCGCCGAGAGCGCATTGGTGCTGGCTGCCCGCCGGCCCGACTTGCTGCGTGGGGTGATTGCGTGGGGCGTGGCAGGGGTAATGAGCCAAGCCATGGTTGACGCCGTGCAAGATTGGCTGCCGGTTTCGGCGTGGGACGAGCGGCGCGCGGCGTGGCGGCAAGAGATTATCGAGCTGCACGGGCGCGAGCAGCTCGAACCGATGATCGAGGGTTGGGTGCGGGCGGCGCAGGCGATTGTCGCTGCCGGCGGCGATATTTGCCTGCGCGAAGCGCCGCAGATTCGCTGTCCGGCGCTGCTCATTAATGGCGATGGCGAGCAAAATAATCTGCCGGAAGATGTGCAGCGGCTCGCTGCCGCCATCCCCAATTGTCGCCTTGAGTTTGTTGCCAATAGCGGCCACAGCATCCAAGACGACCAACCGGAGGCGTTGATCCGGTTGATCCGGCAATTTTTAGCGCGGTGACGCCACCAACCGGTATACCCCGCCCGCTCGATCAAGGAGGTAGATCTCACCGGCTTCATCAACGCCGAACGAGGTGGTTTGAATATTCAAGCGCGCCACCAGTGCATGCCGCCACGCGCCGGCGTCTGGCCACAACGCCCACAAGTTGCCGGTGCAAAAGTCGGCGTAGAAGTAGACGCCGGCCAGCGCCGGTTGGCGCGCCCCACGGTAGACTTCGCCACCTGTTATCGAACAGCCGCCGGTGGCGCTGTCATGCCCATACACTGCCACTGGCAATACCAACCCACTCGGATCGCAATTGCTTGGCCGGTAACACTGCTCGCCTTCCATCAAGCGCCAGCCGTAATTGAGGCCGGCAGCGTTGGCGGGTACAGCATTGACCTCTTCCCACGCATTTTGGCCCACGTCAGCAATAAAGAGCATACTGCTCACCGGATCAAAGGCGAAGCGCCACGGGTTACGCAAACCGTAGGCCCAAATCTCTGGCAAGGCGCCAGCGCGGTTGATGAAAGGGTTATCCGGCGGAATGGCATACGGCTGGCCGCTATCAACATCAATCCGCAACAGTTTGCCTAACAGCGTATCGAGCCGCTGCCCGGCATCGAGCGGGTCGCCGGCGCTGCCGCCATCACCAGTGCCGATGTAGAGGTAGCCGTCGGGGCCAAACAACAATAGGCCGCCATTGTGATTAGCTGCCGGCTGCTCGATCCGCAGCAACGGGCGGGCGCTAGCCGGGTCGGCCCGGTCAGGATCGGCGCTCACCCGATATTCGGCCACCACTGTGTCGCCATCGGTGCCGGTGTAGTTGACGAAGAAGCGCCCGTTGGCGCCAAACTGCGGATGGAACGCGATGCTGAGCAAGCCTTGCTCGTTGCCGCGCGAACCGACCAATTCCCGAATATCGAGAAACGGTGCGTTTAGCCGTTGACCATCACGAATGATCCAAACCCGCCCCGCCTGTTCCACCACAAACAGGCGTCCACTGCCGTCGCCAGCATGAGCGAGGTGCGTGGGCCGGTCAAAGCCACTGGCAATGCGTTCGAGCACATACGTCAAGCTAGTGGGATCAACTGTTACTGCCGGCGTGGTTGGCGCGGGCAGTGGCGCTGCGGTCGCCGCCGGCGTGGTTGGCGCGGGCAGTGGCGCTGCGGTCGCCGCCGGCGCTGTTGGCGCGGGCGTAACGATGGGAGCCGTAGGCGGCAAGGGCGGTTGCGCAACCGGATTACCGGTTGCGGCTGCGCAAGCTGTTAAACTGACCAAACCAATCAAACCGATCCATATCCAACGTGGCATGCAGTTCCTGTCTAGTGTGGCAATAGCGGCGCAGAACAGCCACAAAGCGCGCAGAAAACAAGCCGCTATCTTATTCTTACCACACCTTGGCGGTAGCGCGCCACCTAGACAGCGATCAGCATTTACACCCCGCCATTTTTCGCCTGCAAAAAGCGCGTGATCAGCCCCGGCAGGTTAGCCAGCGGCCCGGTGCGCACCCGCGTGTGCGGCAACGAATCGAGGAATTGCTGGCCGTACTTCTTGGTCAGCAACCGGCGGTCGAGCACTACCACAATCCCGCGATCATCGCGCGATCGGATCAAGCGGCCAAAGCCTTGCTTGAAGCGCAGAATGCTCTGCGGCACGCTGTATTCGCTGAATGGATCGGCAAATTGTTCGCTGCGCGCCGCTACTATCGGGTCGGTCGGCACCGCAAAGGGCAGCTTGGTAATCACCAGCACCGACAGCGCATCGCCTACCACATCCACCCCTTCCCAGAAACTGTTGGTGCCGAGCAAAACCGAGCGTGGAAATTCTTTGAGCCGGTCAACCAATGCCCGCCGCGAGCCGTCAATTCCCTGCGCCATCACGCCAATCCCGTGATCTTCGAGCGTCTCTTGAATCGCGGCGTAGGTCTGGCGCAGCGCATTTGATGCGGTAAACAACGCCAGCATGCGCCCGCCCGCCGCCAACGCCAGATCGATGATCGCCTGCTCGATCATCTGCTGATACCCGCGCTGATTCGGTTCGGGAATATCGTTGGGGATGTAGACCAACGCCTGCTGTTCGTAATCGAATGGCGAATCCAGCATCAATTCGTCACATTCGGCGAGACCAATCCGGCTCTTGACGAAGGCAAAATCGCCGGCAATGCTCAAGGTTGCCGAGGCGAGGATACTGGTCTGTTTTTGGGCAAAGAGTTGGCTCTGCAAGATCTCGGCCACGCTCAGTGGCGCAGCAGTGAGGGTCAATGTATCGCGCTGGCGGTCATACGTCAGCCAACAGATGCTGTCGTCATCGCCGAAGATGACGTGGCCGCTGCGCACGCGGGCATCGGTGGCGAAACGACGCAGCACTTCGGCGCGCAAAAGCACATCATCGAGACCGCCAGACGCCTCATTCAGCTCGCGCACTTGCTCTTCAATCACAGCCAGCTCGTTGCCGATAGCGGCCAGCATATCGCTCAGGTTCTGCCATGCCTGCTCGATCGCTTGCCATTCAGGCCGCTGCCGCACCCCCTTGGTCAAGCGCAAGCGCGGGTCGTACTGGCTCGCTGACTCGGTATCGAGCTGGACAAAACGGGTCAGCAGGTTAAAGCACTCGTACACCGCCGTGCGCGCCCGGATCAAGGTCGGGCGCATGCGCTCAATCGCGGCGGTAATCCGCTCGCCGGCAGCGCCGCCGCCACCCAACTCGGTCAAGATGGCTGGCAACTCGCTGAGCAAGCCGCTCACCACCTGCGCGCCGCCGGTTTGGAACAGATCATCGAGAAACTTGAGCAGCCCGGCCTGATCGAGATTAAAGCTAAGCTGGTCGGTCGCGACATCCTCAAGATTGTGCGCCTCGTCAATGATCAGATGATCGTAAGGCGGCAACACCTGCGACGCAGCGGCGAGATCGGCAATCAGCAAGGCGTGATTGACCACTACTACATGGGCCGATTCGGCGGCGCGGCGGGCGCGGAAGAAGTAGCACTCACGGAAGTGGGGGCAACGAGCGCCGGTGCAGGTCTCCACCGAGACATTCACCTTGTTCCACGCCGCCTGCTCACGATCAACTAGTGGCAGCTCGGTGCGATCGCCGCTGGTCGTCACCGGCAACCACAGTTGGATCTTCAGCAAGGCGCGCACCTCTTCAACCGCGAGATTCTCGCTGCGGCGCAGCTCGTGATAACGCTTGAGGCAAAGATAGTTGCTGCGCCCTTTCAACAACGCGGCGCGAAAGGCGGGCAGGCCAGCAGTGGCAAAGATGCGCTGCAAATCGGGAATGTCTTTGTTGTAAAGCTGATCTTGCAGATTGATCGTATTCGTCGAGATGACCACCCGCTCGCCGCGTTGGGCCGCGTACAGCGTCGCCGGCGCCAGATAGGCCATACTCTTGCCGGTGCCGGTGCCAGCCTCGACCAGCAACGGCTCGCTCTGATTAAACGCCTTAGCCACTGCGCGGGCCATCTCAACCTGCGGCGGGCGCGGTTCGTAGCCGGGGAAAGCGCGACCAAAGGGGCCATCGGGGCTAAAAAACGCGCTGATCGCATCGAGATCGAGCGGGCGGGCATCGCCGGTTGGACGCAGCGGCAGTGGCTCGGCAGACTGCGGCTCGGCCGGTTCAGTCGGGACGGCAATCGGTTCCAGAAAAGCGTTGCGCGCCTTCTGGCGCAGCGCCTCTTCAAACAGATCGCGCAGCGGCAAGCCAATCTTGCCCATTAGCCGCACCATCTCACCCAACGTCGCCAGATCGAGCTGCAACATGCGCTCGGTCAGCTCTGCGAAGAGCTGCGCCGTCACCTCTGCGTCATTGAGCGCGCGGTGAGCGTCAGGATGAGGAATACCAAGACGAGCGGCCAGCGCCGACAGCTTATAACTCGTCGCCTGCGGCAAGAGCAACGTTGCCAGATCGAAGGTATCGTACACCGGCTGGTTGAAATTCATTCCCTGTGCCCGCAGCATGGTCAAATCGAAGCTGATCGAATGGCCAACAATCGGGCGATTGCCGATAAAGCGGGCCAGCTCAGCGCCAATCTCGTTGAAGCGCGGGGCTTGGGCCAATGCCGCCGGATCGATCCCGGTCAGGCGGGTAATCTTCAGCGGCACCGATTGGCGCGGGCGCACCAGCCGCTCGAAGCGGTCGAGAATCTCGCGCCCGCGAAAGGTAACGGCAGCGACCTCGATGATCTCATCGAGGCCGCTCTGCAAGCCAGTGGTTTCCACATCGATCGCAACGTAAATGCGGTTATTCATGGGCACATCGCTCGTGGGCCGGACGGATCGTTGCCGGTTGGTTTAGCGCAATTGTACCACGAACCGCGAGAACAATGCGGCGTTATGGCGCGGCCAAAAACGGCCCAACCTGCGCGACAAAAGCCTCCGGTTGCTCGTCTTGCACCAGTAAGCTGGCGCGATCGATGGTGACGATCTTGGTTGTTACCCGCGCGCGCACAAAATTGCTGGCCAGTTGCAACGGGCTGGTCTTGGCCTCACTCCCCCACACCACCAGCGTGGGATGCGGCAGTGCGGCAAACGTTGCGGCAATGTCGCAATTGAGCAGGCCGCTGAGAAAGCAAATCGGCGCGTAGTAAGCGCCGGGGCGACGGCAGGTTTGGTAAAACCCTTCGAGCCGTTCGGGCGTGATGTTCGCAGGGTCGGCGTATGCTTGGCTAGCCAGAAAGAGGCGCACGCTAGCGCGGGTCGTGAGCAGCTCGTAGAGCAACCGTCCAAAGGGGCTGCGCAGCAGTTGGTAGACTGTGTAGGCAGCGATGCCGGGGCCGCGATCTAGCTGGCCGATTCCAGTTGGGCAGATGAGCGCCAACCGGCTGACTAACTGGGGCCGGCGGGCGGCGGCCATCACCGCATAAGCCGCGCCGAGTGAGCTGGCGATCAGCGCTGTTGGCTCACCAATCCGCTCAAGCATCGCAGTGATAAGATCAATGTAGATCGCAGCCCGATAGCGCCACGGCGGGCGGCTTGAGTTGCCATAGCCGAGCAGGTCAAACGCATGCACGGCAAACTGCTGGCTCAGCCGTTGAAACGGTTCTCGCATCTCGAACACGGATGCCGCCGCATTGATACTGTGGATTAGCAGCACGGGCCGGCCGGCGCCAGCGTGGTAGGCGGCAATCTGCTGATCGCGCCAGCCGAAGTAGGTGGGCGACACCGGTAACAGGGGTAACGCAGAGTCTTGCGCCATAGAGCATTTTCCTGTCTGTTGGCTGCCGGTGGGCACGAGCGGCGAGTTCACTGCTATTATGCAGCGAAATCAAATGAAATGCAATGATTTGTTTTATATGCAAAGACTGCATAGCCGTGCGAGGCAAGGTATAATGGGTAGAGATTGCAATACAGGCGTTGCGATGCAATGCCGCTACAAGGATCCGTACTATGTCCTCGTCCATCCGCTTCGCGCCGGCGCCACTCGACTCGTATGCCGCCAAAGTCACCTATGGCCTTGCCTATGTCGGCGGGTTGTTGGTATTGCCGCAGTTGTTCGCCTATCTCGCCAACCTGCGTTGGAATGGATTGCAGGTACCGCTGGGGCTGGCAGCGGCGCTGGCGTTGTTTCTACTGTTGAGTTACGCCTTTCAACCCAAAGCGTACCGGATTGACCCCGACACGCTGGTGATCGAGCGACGCTGGGCGCCGGCGGTGCGCATTCCCTTCGACCAGATCAGCGGGGTCTCGTTGGCAACGGCGCTAGCCGATATGCCGCGGTTCGGGTTGCGCTTCGCGTTCAACCCCGGCGTGTTCGGCTATCAGGGGCCGTTTCACCTCGATCCTTATGGAAAAGTGGCGCTTTTCGCCACTCACCGGCAACGGCTGGTAGCTATCTCGCGCTATGATGCCTCAGTTGTCATCATCAGCCCCGATCGACCGCGCGATTTTGTCGCTGCCCTCAACGACCAACGCCTCGCCTCTGCTACGCGACGCATGCAAGAATCGGCGGAGGTGAGCAATGCGCTTTAGCGCCCTTGGTCAACTCCACCTGCGTTGCCGCTACGAGCAGTTCATTCCCGGCGCGTTGCACCCTGATGGGCGACGCTATCTGCCGCAAGTGGTGATAACACCGCTAGCCGCCGGGCCTGACACTGCGCCAGACACGAAGTTGTGGCTGGTTGATCGCCACCACCGTGTCGATCCTGAATTGGCCGGCCAGATCGCCATTGCCCGCCTGCTCTGCGCGCTGAGCACCGTGCAACTACAAACCCCGCCTTTTCGCGCCGGTTTCGCGCCGCCCACTCATGGAAAACCTACCACTCCCCTCAGCGAACCGATTGTCTATGGCCGGGTTGCCGCCGTATTAGCGTGGGAAGTGCAGCGCGAGCATCTTCCGTTCGAGACGCTCTACACCGAGCTGGTGATTGCATTGGATGACGAAGCAACGATCGGGCTGCGCACCACGCTCAGCGCGCCGCGGATTGCCGATCTGATCGGTTGCGATCACCTTACTATCGGCGATTGGATCGAGGTGCGCCGGTCGCGGATCGATATTTTGGCTTTGGAAGCCGATACCGTTGTCACGGCATAAGATCGCGGGCCGCTACAGTGATTTCGCCAACCCGCGCCGGCGTCGCATCGCATGGCCGTAATAGCCCATCAGCTCTTCCATCACGCTCGGCCACGAGCGGCGCTCGGCGGCGGCGCGACCGGCCAACCCTTGCGCAATCCGGCGGCTATCATCGGCGAGGAGGTCACGCAGGCGAGCGCGCAGGTCAGTGGCGACGCCGGGGGTGAAGAGGTAGCCATTCTGGCCGTGATGCACTAAATCGATGGCGCCGCCGGCCCGCGCTGCAACCACTGGCAACGCCGAGGCCATCGCCTCTTGGATGACCTGCCCGAAGGTGTCGGTATCTGAGGGGAAGACAAACGCATCGGCGCTGGCATACGCCGCCGCCAGCGCTTCGCCCTTGAGGTAACCGGTGAAATGCACTGGCAGACCGACGCAGCGCCGCTGCAATTCGGGGCGGAAGGGGCCATCGCCAACGATCACGAGCCGGGTATTGGGCAAGCCACGAATTGCTTCGGGTAGCAGTTCGACCCGCTTCTCGGCGGCGACGCGGCCCACATACAGCACAATCCGCTCGCCGGGCTGCGCGCCGACCGCTGCGCGCCACGCTTCGCTACGGTGGCGCGGATGGAAGCGTTCGACATCAACCCCCCGGCCCCAGATCCGCAGCCGGCGAAATCCGGCTGCCCGGAGCACGCGCAGAGTAAAGCTCGACGGGCAGAGGTTGATCCGGCAACGGTTGTGGATCCAGCGCAGCCATGCATTGACGCCGTGCTGCAAGAAGCCGAAGCCATAGTGCCGGCTATACGCGCCGAAGTCGGTGTGGTACGAGGCAATCAGCGGCAAGCCGAGCCGGCGAACAATGCCGGGCACGATTGCGCCCAACACGACCGGCCCAACCAGATGCACCACATCGGGTTGAAAGCTGCGCAGGCGCGCCGTCAAACCGGGTTGCGGCGGGGTTAACTTGACTTCGGGGTACATCGGCAGCGGCATCCCGCTGAGCGGCACAATCTCAGCGCCGGCGTAGCTCTCCGGCGCTCCCTGCGGCGCAAACAACACCGCCTCATGGCCGGCGCGCTGCAAATGTTCTAACAGACGGCAGAGGGTAGTGGTTACACCATTCACGTCGGGCAGAAACGTTTCCGCAATCAGCGCCACACGCATGGCATCGGCTCCAGACGAAGAGCGGATATCTTGATACTATTGACACAATACAATGCTGGTGTTAAGCCGGTGTGCGCCAACGGTTAAGCGCGAGCTAACCCGCGACTAAATTTCAGGCAGTGATTAACCTCCCTGCCATCACCGGTTACGATAACCCGGTATAATAGGAAAGGACGTGCATCTCGCGCCGGTGGCACGAGCGCCATCTCCATCGCTCTTGACGTGGGACATCGCATGCTTGTAACGGAGGACTGACCACTATGGCCGACGCGATGGCGGCCAGCCGCGATGCTTGCTACCAGCGGCTGGCGATGATCTTTCCCGCCGGGGCGCTGGTCTGGATTGAATCCGAAGAATACGATAGCGCTGGCATGTTCTGGCGTGTAACCTTGCTTTACCGGAATCCATCTGGCCAGTGGGAACGCCTGCGGTATCGCTACGATATACCAACTGAAGTCGTCTTTTTTATGGGTTCGACACCAATCAGCGACGAAGAAGCGGCTCACATCCGGCGCACAGCGCCACGGCTGCCCACTAGTCGCACCCTGCTAGCGAGGAGCGTATGACGTTACAACCAATCGACTCGCCACGCCGGTTTGGCAAGCGCAGTCTGATTGCGCTGGCTGTGTTGGGCATCTTACTGTTGCTGGTCTTGCTGGCCCTTAGCATGGATGCCGGCGAGCAGACCCGTTTTCTCACCGGCGGCGGTAGTGTGCTGGTGCTGGCGCTGCCCGCTTTTCTGGCTGGTGTGCTGAGTTTTCTCTCGCCCTGCACCCTTCCCATCTTGCCTGCCTACTTCGCGTTTACCTTTCAGGCCAGCGGCCACGGGCGAGCGCGGGTGGCGATGATGGGCATTGCCTTCTTCCTTGGCCTAGCTACCACCATGACCTTGCTCGGCGCGAGCGCCACTGCGCTGAGCGGCTTGCTCTTCGCTAACCGCAGCGCGCTCACCTTTTGGGGCGGCCTGATTATTATCGGTTTCGGCCTGATGGGTATGTTTGGCAAAGGCTTTGCCGGGCCGCAACTACAAGAGCGCCCGGCTGCCACCTTCGCCGGTTCGTACCTGTACGGCGCGACGTTTGCGCTCGGTTGGACGGCCTGCGTCGGGCCGATTTTGGGCGCGTTGCTGACTCTGTTGGCTGCCACCAGTGATGTCGCTATCTTGCAGGGAGCAGTGCTTGCCTTCATCTATTCGCTTGGGCTAGGGTTGCCCCTGATCCTGATCGCCACCTTCTTCCACCGGCTCGGCGCCGGCTCACGGGCATGGCGCTTTTTGCGCGGGCGTGGGTTCACCGTCAATCTGTTTGGGCGTGAACTTTTCTTGCATACCACGAGCCTACTGAGCGGCGCGTTGATGGTGGTGATGGGTCTACTCTTGGCCACCGGACGGCTCGAATGGATTTCGCAGCAAGCTAATGCTACCCCAATGGCGCAATGGTGGGTTGAAATCGAAGCGGCAATTGGCCGGTTGTTTGGGCTTTGAGGACGTATGACGGATACACCCATTCGCGCTGCCGGTTGTGTTGTGCTGGCCCGTGATGAAACGGGCCGGCATCTTGTCTTATTAATACAGGATCAGCAAGGAGTCTGGACACTGCCCAAGGGTCATGTTGATGATGGCGAGAGCGATGAAGAAGCAGCAGTGCGTGAAGTAGCCGAAGAGACTGGGATTCGTTGTAGCCTCGCCGAGCGGCTGGAACGGGTGACCTATCCGGTCTACCGGCGTGGGCGTTGGCGCGACAAGCAAGTGACCTTTTTTCTGGCCAGCGCTGCGCCCGAAGCACCCGTGCCAGCGTTAGCCGAAGGAATTCGAGCCGCAGCTTGGGTGCCGCTCGATGATGCGATTCACCAGATTGGTTACCGCCAGTTGCGGGTGCTGCTACAGCGCGTCGCCCGGCGCTTGGGACGCGCCGGACGAGGTGAGCGTTAATGGCGATCAGACCACATCGCTGCCAGCCCTACATCACGCCACCGTCCTAACCGCGTTCAAGTGCGCCTTTTTACGGCCATTTACCATCCGGCTGCCTCTTCGCATTACGCAAGCAGACGTGCTATAATGCAACATACGGCGCGCCAGCATGCAAGCGCCCAAGGTTGGAATTGGCGCATTGGTTGTTGCGCGAAGCGAATTGTGCTAAGGATACCACCGTGAAAGTTACGACCGAAAAACTGCCAAAGAGCCTTCTCTCGTTGCAGATTGAAATCGACCGAGATCAGTTCGAGCGCGGCCTCGATCAAGCGGCGCGCCGTCTGTCACAGAAGTTTCCCATTCATGGCTTCCGCCCCGGCAAAGCGCCCCGCTTTATCATTGAACGCACATTTGGGCGCGCGGCGTTGATTGAGGAAGCGACTGAAGATCTGATTAATACGGCCTACAAGAAGGCCATCCAGCAGGAAAAGATCGAGGTGATCGGACCGCCAACCCTCGAGCGGATTGACTCGCTCGAACCGTTTATCTTTACCGTCAACGTGCCGGTGCCGCCGACAGTGACGCTGGCCGATTATCGCAATATTCGCGTGCCGCTTACTGTCGAGCCGATCACCGATGAAATGGTCGAGCTTGAGCTTGAGCGCATGCGCGAAGAGCACGTCACTCTGCAAGAGCTTGACGAGCCGCGCCCGGCGCAGCAGGGCGACCGGGTGCGCGTGCTGCTCAGCACCAAGGTCGAGGGTGACGAGGAGAATGGCGAAGCCGAGGCTGAAACTGAAGCTGAGCCAGAAGCCGCCGGCTCGGAAGAGCAGCTCGATCTAGAGCCGAACCGGCTGGTTGATGAGCTGTACCAAGGGCTGATCGGCATGAACGTTGGCGACAAGAAAGAGATCGTCGCCGTCATGCCTGACGATCACGCCGAAGAGTCGATCCGCGGCAAGAAGGTGACGTTTAAGGTTGAGGTGCTGGGCATTCAGCGCCGGATTGTGCCGGCGTGGGAGGAGTTGCCGGCGCTGGCGAATGTTGAGGGTACGCTCGATGATCTCAAGGCTAAGGTGCGGGCAAACCTCGAAGAGGCCGAACGCCGCCGCGCCGAGCAGGCCCTGCTTAATGCCTACCTTGAGCAGTTGGTCGAGCAGACGACCTTCGATATTCCCGATGTGATGATCCGCGATCTGGCCCACTCGATGCTGCACGACCAAGAGCAGCAGTATGCGCGCTATGGCATTACGCTCGAGCAGGTGTTGCAGTATCGCGGCATCACCCACGATCAGGCCGTTGATGAATTACTGCCCGAAGCCGAGCGACAGACGAAGGTGACGCTGGCGCTCAGCGAGGTGATCAAGCGTGAAGGCCTAACGGTCAGCGATGACGAGATCGCCGCCGAGATCGAGCGCATTCTGGCCGACTACGAGGAAGAGCGGCGGCCACAGCTCAAAGAGATGCTGAACACCCAATTGCGCTCCTCGGTGGCGAATGTAGTGCTTGACAAGAAGCTACGCGCTCGCCTCGCCGAAATTGCGCGCGGTGAGTTGAGCGCAACCCCAGCCGCCGAGCCGGCTACCCAATCGACTGCAACGGATGAACAATCGAGCCGTGCAACAGATGAATCGTGAGGAGTACCGTATGAATTGGTCAACGCGCTACAGTCACGACTGGCGCAGCATGCCAAGCCCGGAGTGGCTCTCGCAACGGCCGGAATTGTTGATTCCGATGGTAGTCGAGAGCACGAGCCGCGGCGAACGCGCCTTTGATATCTATTCACGCTTGTTGAAAGAGCGAATTGTGATTTTGGGAACGCCGATTGACGATCAGATCGCCAATCTGATCGTCGCTCAGTTGCTCTTCCTCGAGAGCGAAGACCCCGATCGCGACATTTGGCTCTACATCAACAGTCCGGGCGGGTCGGTCACTGCCGGTTTGGGCATCTACGACACGATGCACCACATCCGGCCCGATGTCGCCACAGTCTGCGTCGGCATGGCCGGCAGCATGGCAACGCCGATTCTGGCCGGCGGGGCTAAGGGCAAGCGTTACAGCCTGCCACACTCGACCATCCACATGCATCCGGCCGGCGGCGGCGCGCGCGGCTACGCGCCCGACGTCGAGATTATGGCCCGCGAGCTGCTCCGGCTGCAACAAGTGGTGCGCGAGTTGCTGGCGAAAGATACCGGCCAGCCGATTGAGCGCATTGCTAAAGATTTTGACCGCGACCTGTTTATGACGCCGGAACAGGCCAAAGAGTACGGCATTATTGATGAAATCCTCATCCGTGAGGATAAGAAAAAGTAATGATGCCCGGGGTGTGCGGTTCGCCGCGCACCCCGCTCGGCTGGAGAATTCCCCATGACTCGTACCCGCAATCCCGGTCGTGATCCGTATGCCTGCTCGTTCTGCGGGCGCGGACAGGATGAAGTGCAACGCTTGATCGCCGGCCCCGGCAATGTCTTTATTTGCGATGAGTGCGTAGCCCTGTGCAGCGCCATCATTGCCGAGGAGAGCGATCAAAAGACGCCGGCGTCGCGCCGAACGCCGCCTCCCGGCCCTGCCCGCCTGCCCACGCCGCGCAAGCTGCGTGAAAAGCTCGATCAGTATGTCATCGGGCAGGATCGCGCGAAAGTCGCTCTTGCCGTGGCAGTGTACAACCACTATAAGCGCGTGCGCGCCGGCGCCCGCATCGATGATGTTGAGATTAGCAAGAGTAATATTTTGCTGATCGGGCCAACCGGCAGCGGCAAGACGTTGCTGGCCCAGACGATGGCTCGCCTCCTCGATGTGCCGTTCGCGATTGCTGACGCTACTGCCTTAACCGAAGCCGGGTATGTGGGGGAAGATGTTGAGAATATTCTGCTGCGCCTGATCCAAGCCGCCGATGGCGATGTCGAACGCGCGCAGACCGGCATTATCTATATCGACGAGATTGACAAGATTGCCCGCAAGTCGGATAACCCCTCGATTACGCGCGACGTGTCGGGCGAAGGTGTGCAGCAGGCGCTGCTGAAGATTCTCGAAGGCGGTGTCGCCCATGTGCCGCCGCTGCCCGGCCGCAAGCATCCGCAGCAAGAATATATTCCCTTCGATACAACCAATGTGCTGTTCATCTGTGGCGGCGCGTTTGAAGGGATTACTAACATCATCGCCAAACGGCTGCGCGGCAAACAGTTGATTGGTTTTGGAAGCAATCCGGTGAAGACGGTCGATGAAGAGGGCGCATTGCTCGCGCAGATCACCCCCGATGACCTGATGCGCTTTGGCTTCATCCCCGAATTTGTCGGACGGTTGCCGGTCATTGTTGCGCTCGACCCGCTCAGCCGCGAAGCGATGCTGCGCATCTTGACCGAGCCGCGCAACGCGATTATCAAGCAGTATCAGAAGCTGTTCGCACTCGATCACTGCGAGCTGGAGTTTACTCCCGACAGCCTCGAAGCAATTGTCGATCGGGCAATGAGCGCGCGCACCGGCGCTCGCGCGTTGCGTAGCATCGTCGAAGAGGTGCTGCTTGAAGTGATGTTTGAGCTGCCATCGCAAGAGCATATTGGGCGCTGCATTGTCAATGCTGAGGTGATTCAGGGCCGTGGTCGCCCGATTTTGGTGCCACGCGCCGACTACCGCCGCCGGTTAGACGAAGCCGTATAAATGCCGGGCCGCGCGGCTGCGCGGCCCACGCAGCCTAGCATGAACAAGCAACAACCGTATGCCGTTATTTCACCGCACATCACAACGTTCTGCCGACCAACCACCACCGAAACGCCGGATTCTGGTTGCCGACGATGATCCGTCAATCGGGCGCCTTATTCAGACTGCCCTCCCGGCTAACCAATACGAAACCGTGGTCGTGGCGAATGGGATGGAGGCATTGGACGCCTTCAATAAAGGGCAGTTCGATCTGGTCTTTCTCGATGTGATGATGCCCTTCGTTGACGGCTTCGATGCTTGCGAGCGCATTCGCGCCAAGAGCGATGTGCCGATCGTGATTATCACTGCCCGTGACGGCACCGATGATATTGTGCAGGGCTTTAGACGCGGAGCCGATGAGTACATTACCAAGCCGTTCAAAGTCGCCGAGTTCGTGGCTCGCGTCGAAGCAATTTTGCGCCGGGTTGACATGCAAAAAGCGCGCACTGCGCCCACGTTCGTGCAAGTCGGCGATCTCGTGATCGATGCCATCGCTCACAAAGTATCGGTGCGCGGCGCCGAAGTGAAGCTGACGCCGATGGAGTTTGAATTGCTCTATTTCCTCGCTGCCAACGCTGGTCAGGTCTTTACCCGCGAGGTGTTGTTCCGCGAGGTGTGGGGCTATGAGTATGTCGGCGAGACCAATTTGGTTGATGTCTGCGTGCGCCGGTTGCGGGAAAAGGTTGAGGTTGAGCCTTCCAAACCGAAGGTTATTTTGACAGTGCGCGGCGTTGGCTATAAGCTTGAGCGATCGTAGACCAAGATACCGTAACGCAACGCTGTTGGTGGGCAAACCCACGCATATACCAATGAGGGTGGGAAGTGAATATGCCATCACACGTGTTTGTTTCGCGCCACCCGCTGGTGCAACACAAACTTGCGCTGTTGCGCAGTAAGTGGACTGAGCCAAAGAAGTTTCGCGAATTGGTGCGAGAGATCGCACAGTTGTTGTTTTACGAGGCAACCCAAGATTTAGCGCTGGCGCCACTGACCGTTGAGACGCCGTTAGCCAATTGCGAGGGTTTTGAAGTGGCCGAACGGATCGGCATTATCCCGATCCTACGCGCTGGCTTGGGGATGGCAGAGGCCATTGTTGATATTCTGCCGACGGTGCATGTCTGGCATCTTGGCCTCTACCGCGACCACGAAACGCTGCAACCGGTGACGTATTACAACAAATTGCCCAGCAAGCCGGATATTGATCTCACGATTATCGTCGATCCGATGCTGGCCACTGGCGGATCGGCGGTGGCAGCAGTTGATATTCTGAAGCAGTGGGGCGCGCAACGGATTAAGTTCCTCGGCTTGATTGCGGCGCCAGAAGGAGTGCGCGCGCTGACCGAGGCCCATCCTGATGTGGCTATTCATCTAGCGGCTATCGATAGCCATCTCAACGAACGCGGCTACATCGTGCCCGGCCTCGGCGATGCTGGCGACCGCCAATTCGGCACGGGGTAAAGCCACACGATACAGACGAACGTTGGGCGGAAGGTTTGGAATGCTGGCGACCGCCAATTCGGCACGGGGTAAGCCCCTCCCTCCCACCTTGCGGGAGAGGTGAGAGGCAAGCAACTTGTGCTACCTACGTTACTAGCCGGTGCTGGCAGCCATAGATAGCCACATAGCATCGCAACCGGCCTTGGCAATGCCGGCCACCGCCTATTTGGGATGGGAGAGGACGCTCTCGCTCTCGGACCGCTGGTTGGAAAATGGGTCTGGCACATCAACAGCCGGTGTTTTCTGATTTTGACGACACTTACCATCATCATTACGCGAGCGCAGCGGTCGCAACACGGCAATCGCCTTGCCTTCGCGATGAGGGCCGCCTGCGGGGGGATTGCCACTGTGGCTCGCAATGTCTGGACAGATTCTGACCAACTAACATTGTTGATAGACCAGCCGGCAAATATCGTTTTGCATTTGCTCTCTTGCCTGAATTCCTTGGCAAAGAATGAGTGACAGGATAGCAGCGCGAGCATGTTGTTGTGCCCAGCACAGCCACGCATGGGTATGCCAACACTATCGTTGCGCTCACGCCACAACTGAGGGTTTCGCATTTTGAGGTGAAGCGATTGTTGCATGCTTGTTACATTGGCCCTGCTTGGTGCGCCGCTGATCGCTTTTGCTGTCACGGCGCTGCTCACCCCGCCATTGATCACGTTGGCGCGCCGTGAAGGATGGGTGGCGCAACCCGGCCCGCGCCACGTCCATCGCGAACCAACGCCGGTGGTGGGTGGGCTGGCGATGATCGCCGGCTTGGTCACGGCGATTGTGGCCAGTCTCGCATTTGAGCTGCTCGATCCGGCGTTGCGCCGCTCGTCGTTTGAACATCTACGTATCGGATTGCTATTGATCGGGCTTTCTATCATCGCCTGCGTTAGCCTGCTCGATGATCTCTACGACCTGCCGGCGCTGCCACGTCTCGGCGTGCATATCATCGCTGCGCTGGTTGCAGTTGGCCCGTACCTGTGGGATCACACTCTTTACCCCGACGCGCTCGGCCAACCGACCGAGGCACGGGGGATTATTCTCACCGCATTTAATTTTCCCTTTGTTGACCAAATTCATCTGCATAACCTCAGCCCATGGCTAGCGATCGCCGCCACCGTGTTCTGGATTGTGGGCATGCAGAATATGGTGAACTGGATCGATGGCCTCGACGGGCTGGCAGCGGGAGTGACGCTGATTGCCGGCTTGATACTGGCCCTGCACACCCTGACGCTTGACCCGCCGCAAATAACGGTCGCGCTGTTACCACTGGCGCTCAGCGGTGCATGCGCGGCATTCTTGCTCTACAACACCCATCCGGCTCGCATCTTCATGGGTGACGTGGGCGCGATGACGATCGGCTACACCCTCGGCATCTGCGCGCTGATCGGCGGCGCCAAACTGGCCACAGTCTTGCTCGTGCTCGGCGTGCCGATTGTCGATATGGCATGGCTCATCCTCACCCGCACGCTAGGCGGGCGCTCGGCAGCGCAGTCCGGGCGCGACCATCTGCACCACCGCCTGCTCGACCTTGGCCTCAGCCAGCGGCAGGTAGTAGCCTGCTATTACGGGTTGAGCATCGCGTTTGGCGTGATTGGGCTGCTCGATTTCTTTACTCCACTGATGAAATTGGTGGCGCTGCTGGTGCTGGGTAGCGCGGTGTTGCTGGTGTTGTTGGTGTTGCAGCCTAAGCGGGTGGTTGCGTGATTAGTCCCTCACCACCAGTCTCGCTGATGAAAACCACACCACATCCGTCCTCAGTCTGTTGCATCGCTTGCCCCAGCGAGTATCATACAAAGAGAGAAGAGTTTCTCAACCGGCGCAAGCAACGAAACCCATCAGGGTTTTTCGCGGGTCGCGGCACGGCCAAGAGAGAAGAGTTTCTCAACCGGCGCAAGCAACGAAGCAGCATTCACCAATAACTTCTGTGCGCCAATCCAGACAGGCACCGCCTATGCGACGCTTCTTTGTGTTCGTCATTGCGCTCTGCCTGATCAGCGTGGATCACGCAGCCCCGGTAGCCGGGTCGCCGCAGACGCATACTCCTGTGTTGCTCACGCGGACGGCCCCACCCACCCGCCCCGGCCCAACCATCGAAGCCTACGTGCGCCCAGAATTTGCGGCCCGGATGCGGCAATTGCGCGGCGCAATCTTGGCGGCGGCGGCGCGGCATAATCGCCCGCAGCTATCGGGCATGAGCAACCGCGAGTTTGCCGAGGTGATGGCGACGATCCTCTACAACGAGAATTTTGGTTGGGCGGAGGAGCTGGCCCCGCCATTACGCATGGTGACGCCGTGGTACCAAGCCGCTCAACAGCAAGCCAACCTGAGCGGGATGGGGGCCAATTTTAGCGTTTGGCCGGCTAACCTGCGCCCCTCAGTCGCTGCCGAGATTCTGGCCGGCGAGGTGCCGCTGGCCGATGGCAGGGTGTTGCGGGTTCCATTGCGCGTGGAAGGCAGCCGGATCGATCCAGCGCAGTACGCTGATCAGCGCACCTTGTTTGCCGCCATCACTGCCGAAATCAGTAACGACGAGCTGGCGATCAACTACCTCGCTGCCAACCTCGAACGTGGCATCCTGCGCGCCGCCGTCGAGGGACAGCCAATCTCGTGGCGCACTTTGGCGGCGTGGCACAATCAGGGCATCGTCGATCCGGTGCTGATCCGGGCTAACCCGACCGCCCGCGACTATGTGCGTCGCGCATCGGCCTATCTACCCTTGGCGCGCGCGTTGTTCGCGCCAACCAGCCGGGTTGAAATGCGGGCCGTGTGAGTGGTGGAGGCGCGGAGGGGGCAAAGACGCGGAGGTATTTAAACGCAGAGGCGCAAAGGGCGCGGAGAGCGCAAAGAGGTTTGATGGGTGGGGCGCGAGGATGGCGTCTGCCATTCCTTCACCTTCCGCAACCCATCACAGCAGCCGCACCTACCGTCCTCCCCATCCTCTCACAACAACTGCGGTGGAGGCGTGGGGACGGTGCCAGAGTCTCGCTGTACCTACCGTCATCCTCACTCCACAACACCCTCTACGCCCTCGCGTTTTCCGCGTCTTTGCGTTTATTCACTTCTGCGCCGCCGCTTGTTCCCGCCGCAACACCCATTTCGCCGCCTCTAGCACTGGCACTACTGTCAGCGCCACCAGCGTTACGATCAGCCAATCATTCAGCGATAGCGGGAAGGTGCCGAACGGTTCATGTAGGAAGGGCAGGTAAACCACCCCCATCAGGAGCAGCAGCTCCCAGAGGATGGCGAGGTTGAGCCAGCGGTTGGCGAAGGGACGGTGGAAGACCGATAGATGATCGGAGCGGAAGTTGTAGGCTTTGAAGAATTGGATCAGCACCAGCGAAACGAAGGTCATCGTCATCGCCTCAACCATGCTGCGCCCGCTCTGTAAGGCCCAGACGAAGAGCGAGATGTTGACCAGCGCCGACCATAACCCGCCGGCCATCATCAACCCCACCACCGGGCGAGTAAAGATCCCGCGCCGCGGGTCGCGCGGCGGCTGGCGCATAAGGTCGTCATCGGGCGGATCAACCGCCAACGCCAGCGCCGGTAGACCGTCGGTAGCGAGATTGACGTAAAGAATCTGCACTGCAGTTAGTGGCAGCGGCAAACCGGCCAACGTCGCGCCGGCCATCAATGTAATCTCGCCGATGTTTGACGAGAGGAGATACATCAGGTACTTTTTGATGTTGCCAAAGATGCGCCGGCCCTCTTCGACAGCAGCGACAATCGAGGCAAAGTTGTCGTCTGTGATCGTCATGGCTGCCGCCTCTTTGGTGACATCGGTGCCGGTGATGCCCATCGCGATGCCAATGTCGGCCTTCTTAAGCGCCGGGGCATCATTGACGCCATCGCCGGTCATCGCCACCACGTAGCCCTTCTGTTGCAGCGCCGTCACTACCCGCAGCTTATGCACCGGCGCCACACGCGCATAGACATCCACCGTCTCGACGATGCGGGCAAAGGCCTCGTCGCCGAGGGCATCGAGTTCGCTGCCAGTCATCACCCGGCCATGGCTCAGCAACCCCAATTCGCGCGCAATTGCCGCCGCTGTCAGCGGGTGATCGCCGGTAATCATCACTACTCGAATGCCGGCCTGCTGGCAGGTTTGGATAGCGGCTTTGGCTTCGGGACGAGGCGGGTCGATCATGCCCACAAGGCCCAGCAAGGTAAGATCGCGCTCGGCATTGGCCAAGGTAGCCGGAGCTTTGGTTGCGATGGCTAGCACCCGCAGGGCAGCGCCGGCCATCGTTTGCGCCGCGTCAAGCACTCTCGCCTGATCGGCAGCAGTGAACGGCGCAGGGCCGGTGGGCGATAACCAATGGCTACACGCCGGCACAATCACCTCCGGCGCACCCTTAGCATAAGCCACCGTGACGCCATCTTCATCGTGCAGCGTCGTCATGCGCTTGGTCTCAGACGAAAACGGGATCTCGGCCACGCGCGGCGCTTGCGCGACGAGTTCATCAACCGCTAACCCAGCCTTCGCCGCCGCCACCACCAACGCCGCCTCGGTCGGATCACCCTGCGCCCGCCAGCGGTCGTCGCGGAAGACAACACGGGCATCGGAAGCCAGCGCCGCGCCGCGCAACAACCAGCGCACCGCATCATCGGGAGGCGCTGGTTGATCGTCACGGCGAAACTCACCTTCTGGCGCATACCCCGAACCGGTAATATCCCACCATTGGCCGGCCACAAACAACCGGCGGGCAGTCATTTCATCTTTGGTCAAAGTGCCGGTCTTATCGGTGCAGATCACCGACGTGCTGCCCAGAGTTTCGACCGCCGGCAAGCGGCGCATGAGCGCATTGCGCTTGACCATGCGCTGCACGCCAATCGCCAGCGAGATGGTGACGACGGCGGGCAATGCTTCGGGCACCACCGCCACTGCCAGCGCAATCCCGAAAATAATCATCTCGACCAACGGCTGGCCGCGCCAGAGACCAAGCAAGGTAATCACCGCCACAATCACCAGCGCCGCCCGCGCCAAGGTATGGCCCACCCGGTCGAGATTCTCTTGCAACGGCGTACGCCCGGTCTCAATCGTCTGCAACATCGCGGCAATCGCGCCAAACTCGGTCTGCATACCGGTGGCGACCACAATCCCGCGCCCGCGGCCATAACTGACCGAAGTGCCGGCATAGACCATATTCCGCCGCTCGGCAACCGGGGCCTCTGGCGGCACACTCATCTCAGCCGACTTCTCGACCGGCAGCGATTCGCCGGTCAAAGCCGCCTCTTCGATCTGCAAATTCACCGCCTCGATCAAGCGCAGGTCGGCAGGAACCCGATCACCGGCGCGCAACAGCACCACATCACCGGGCACCAGATCGCGGGCCGGCACCGCTTGCTCGATGCCATCGCGCAGCACAGTCGCGTTCGGCGCAGCCAAGCGGCGCAACGCCTCGATCGCCCGTTCGGCGCGGTATTCCTGCACAAACCCAAGCAGCACCGCGAAGAGCACAATCACGATGATTGCAATCGACTCGATGCCGTGGCCGAGCAACAGCGAAAGGCCGGTTGCGATCAACAGAATGATAATCAGCACATTCTGAAACTGAGCCAGCAAAATCGCCCATGGCGAAACGCGCGCCGCCGCTTGCAGCTCGTTGGGGCCATACTGCGCCAACCGGCGCGCAGCTTCGGCGCCAGTCAAACCGGATGGCGAACTTTCTAATTCGGCATAGACTTCGGCCAGATCACGGGCATGCCACGCTGAACGCGACTCGGTGCGCGGTGGGGCGGTAGTGATCATAAGATGGCCCTCCTTTGGTCAGACGCAAAGACGCGAAGATGACCTCGACAGCTTGAGCATAGCACATAGTCGCAGGCAAGACAATTGCCCACAGCGACTCCGGCAGCGGCACAGAGCTGCCAGCATCATTCGCGCCCGCGAAGGAGATTGCTGCGGGGTCGGGATAGAGCGTTGCTATGCCCTACCACACTAACGATTACGCAATTCGCGGTATGCCATTACGAGCGCGCTCGTAATAGTTTTGAGCGCGCTCGCAAATTAGGGAGCGCGCTCGTAATAGGTAGCACGTGAGGAGCCACGCCGGATCAGGCGACCACTCCGCACTAATCGATCAAGTAACCGGCTCGCTTGATACGAGCTGATCTGGCAGAGTTTGGCTGCCTCTTGGCGCGTAATGCGGCCATAACTCGAAACGTATTGCAGCACCATCTGCTCTTGCTGTACCACTTCAAAACCGCGCAGCCGCACGTAAGCATCAGCTTGGCCAAGACGGCGATACGTAGCCGCCGAGAGGTGCCACACGCGGCTTTTGCCTTCGCCGCGTGCGACCACAAACCCATTTTCAACTAATCGACTCAACACTGCGCGCGCTATCGCAACCGATTTCTGGATCAAACGTGCTGCTTCGTCTGTCGTGATTTGTCGTTCGTACCAAAGCCTATTCAAAATCAGCAATTCATCGACATTCACCAAGCGGCCATTACGTGATTCTTCAGAAACAAGCCGGACGAAGGCAAGATTTGCTCCACCACCCGGCAATGTAAGCACAACGCTCGTCTCGTTACTGCGCTCATACGAAGGGGCAGGCCGGCCATTGCGGAGTTGCTCATAGAAAATAATATCAATACCGCGTCCGGTACGTTCGACAATCCCGGCCCGCTTGAAGGCATCGGCCAATAAGGGATTGCGCGGACGCGGCGCTGTAACCAGCAAATTATCGAGCCGCACCCCTTCAGGAAAACCACCCGGACTGGAAATTTCGAGGTAGTCGGTATGCCACTGAATATGCACCGCGCCAAGACGCGAATAATCGCGGTGTGTCAGAGCATTAGCTACCGCTTCACGAAAAGCGGCCGGTGGATAATCCGGCACGACAATCCGTAACATCCCAACTAACAGCTCCTGCTCACGACTACGCGCAGCAAAGCGCTGCTCGCACGCTTCCATCACGCGTAGCAGGGGCCAGCGAAAAAATTCATTCACCTCAACATACGAGCCGGCCAACACCTGAAATGCAACTTCATGGGTGGGCAGGAAACGGCGGATGGCATGCTCCTTGCCGAACAGCAACAATCCCAATACGCGCACATGCCGAATCTCACCATTTGCTTCAATCGCGCCTAAAGCCTTAGCTAATTCGAAATCCGGCAACGAAAGCAATACTCGATCACCATCGCGCCGCTCACGGATACTACGGCGGAATCGCTCGAATTCGAGCGGATCAAGATCATCCCATGTTGCTTCTGGCACAATCAACGCCGAATAATCTTCTGCGCCACGATCAGCTTGCTGGGAATGCATTTCGTGAAAGAACATAGGCACACAGCATGGCCGGCCATCGCCGCCGATAGCGCGGCGCAGGTATTTGCCGGCAGCGGTAGCCACTGGCAATCTCGCAGGCGGCACTTCGATCACGATAATCTCCTGCGCTTGCCATTGCGCTATGGTAACGCGCGGGATCAATGCAGGCCGAGTGTGGTTAGCAATCAACGCCGCTAATCGTAACGGATCGGTGTGACCGGCTTCATGGCGTGGGCGCGCGCCGGTTACACGGCCATCATCTTCGACACCAATCAAGAGCCATGCCGGCGTGCTGTTCGAACGGTTAGCAAGACAAACAACCGTCTCAACAATTTCGTCGTCGCTAAGCAAACGGCGCTCTTCGCCTTTGAACTCGACATCAAGCGTTTCGCCGTCGTTGATTAGCTGGTGAATCAATTCAGGCGTGATCATACACGCTCCAGCCTGCACACTAACAGCTAAAACCTGCTGTGATTTGCATTGTATCGTCGCATTATTACGAGCGCGCTCAAAAAATTACGAGCGCGCTCGTAAATTATAGCAAACTCTGGCCTGTGCCTCACAATTGCTATCGCCATCTGTCTTATAATAAAACATTTGTGCTACAATCTAAGAGAATCAAATGTCCGCCCTTTCCGGAGCATGCCTATGGCCCGCAGCAGCATCGAGTGGACCGAAGCGACGTGGAATCCGCTCACCGGCTGCACCAAGATCAGCCCCGGCTGCAAGCACTGCTATGCCGAACGGATGGCGCTGCGCTTGCAGGCGATGGGCCTCGCGAAGTACCGCAATGGCTTTCGCCTGACGCTGCACCCCGAAACGTTGCCGGAGCCGTTGCGCTGGAAGACGCCGCGCATGATCTTCGTCAACTCGATGAGCGATCTGTTTCATCGCGATGTGCCGGTATCATTTATTCAGCAGGTCTTTGCGGTGATGGCGGAGGCCCACTGGCACACGTTTCAGGTCTTGACCAAACGGGCCGAACGGCTGCGCGAACTCGATGCGTTGCTATCGTGGCCGCCAAATGTGTGGATGGGGGTGAGCGTCGAGCGCGCCGATTATGTCGAGCGAATCGATCTACTGCGCGCAACCGGCGCGGCGATTAAGTTTCTGTCATGTGAACCGCTGCTGGGGCCGTTGCCCAATCTGCCGCTCGATGGCATTGACTGGGTGATTGTAGGCGGCGAGTCAGGGCCGGGAGCGCGGCCAATGGATCCGGCATGGGTGCGCGATATTCGCGATCAGTGTTTGGCCGCCGGTGTGCCATTCTTCTTTAAGCAGTGGGGCGGCCCGCGCAAAGACCGCACCGGACGCCTGCTTGATGGGCGAACGTGGGACGAATGGCCGCGACAAGTAGCTGCAACGGCAGCGCCGGATGGGGAGCGGTTCATCGCTAACGAGACTGGCGGCGATGGCGGCTTGCGCTGCCTTGTGCCGGCTGTGGGGCACGACATCGCTGCGCGCGGCAACAACGCCTCCTTGATGAATGATCCAACCCTTTAATAACTGCGTGCGTTATTAAAGAAAATGGCCGAATCGTTTAATTAGCATCTTACCGGTTAGATACTGTTGCCCGTCAAATCTGCTAAACGCACTGTGTCTAATCGGCAAATGCGCCCTGCTGCGCGGCGGTTTGGCGCGCGGCACGGCGATCAGCGTTGATGCGGCGCGCCCGGCGCGGTAGCGGCGCGCGAAGGGGCAGGGCCGGCGCGGCTAGCAGTAAGATCGCTATGCCAACGCGCAGATCGAAGGCGGGAGCAATGATGGCAGGGAAGGGGTAGTAGACAAGCGCGGTGGGTTCGAGCAGGCGCATAGCAGCGACGGCGGCCAACCCAAGGCCAGCGGCGGCGCAGGCGATAGTGTCGTGGCGATGCCAGCGTTCGCGCCGGTAGGTGGTGCGCGGCACGCTCCGGCTGAGCCGGCGGGCTGCCCAGCCGGTGAGCAGCAGGCCAGCGATGCCGAGCGGAGCCATGACCGGCAGCGTGGCCGGGCCAGCCCACAACCAGCCGATCAGTGCGCCGGCCAGACTGCTGAGACCGGCCAGCAAAGCGAGCAGGCGGCCAGTGTCTGGCCTTGGCGTCAGGGTGCGCCCATAACCACGCGCCTCAAGCGCTTCGGCCAATTGCAGCGCCCGTTCGAGGCTACCGGCTAACAGCGGCCCGGCCAGCGCCCACCAACTGCGCAGGCTGCCAAAGCGATGGCCACGCGCGCGTTGGGCAGCGGTGATGTCTTGGATGGCCTGCACCAATCCCGGCGCAAAAGCGATTGCGATCGTGACTGCTAACCCAGCATGGAAGAGCGAGCGCGGCGCTAAGCGCAGCAACCGGTGATGATCGACCAGCGCATTGAACGCGCCGAAGATGAGCAGCAACGTCCATAGCCCTAACCCGCGCGTCGCCCCCCATGCCAACGCCTCGGCGGTAATCGGCCCGCCAAACACAATCCCGCCCAACCAGACCGGCAACTGGAAGGCAGGCAGCGTGACCAGCACCGTTGCGCCACGCGGCCCGCCCACCGTCACCACCGCGAAGATGACATAGCCGAGCCAGATGATCGCGCCGGCGCGGGCAAAGAGCGAAAAACTGCGCGCCAGCGGGCGATCGTCGCGCCGGGCAACGAAGACATACGTCACTGCCAACATGAGCAAGATATGGTAAAGCGGGTGTGGGGCCAGCGTCGCGATGGCAGCGGCGGCAACCAGCCAACAGAGCCATGTCCGGGTATGCATAGCGAGCCTTTCTCTCGCGCCAAGGCGCAACAGGGTGTATTGAACGAACGTTTTAAGGCACCGCGACCCTCGCTGCCATACTTCTCATTTGTGGCCGGCCATCACGTTTTTTTGCCACGTTACTACCCATCGCCACATCTCATACATCACCCCCGCCGCGCAACTATTTCATTTCATTGCGAGGGTGCGTGGTAGGTCTAGCGCCATCGTGCTCCACGCCCGCAACAATCCCTTCCGAAAGCGGGCGCGCTTGCCGCGTTCACATTCTCACCGTCAGCGCCGCCAAGGCCACCACTTCGCCAATTTCGCACAACGCGCCATAGGTATCACCGGTAAGGCCGCCAAGATCGCGCACCCACCAGCGCGCCAGCAAATGAGCAACAACCAACACCAACGCCGCAGCGACGATCCCGGCGAGACCGGCGATTAGCCATGCGCTGCCCAGCATCAACAGCGAAGAAAGCCAAAGATCGCGCTGCCGGACGTATGAATTAAACATCCGGCCCAAGCCGCCTTCGCGGGCAGGCGGGAAACGATAGATGCCGTAGCAATCGGCCCAGCGGCCCAACATCGGCGCCAACAGCAGCGCCGGCCATGCCACTGCCGCGCTGGCGACGAATGCCACCTTGAACAGAATCAGCACAATCAGCGCAATCGCCCCCATCGCGCCGATCCGGCTATCTTTCATGATCTCTAGCTTGCGCTCGCGCGAACGCCAGCTCATCACCGCATCAAACGTGTCACTGAGGCCATCGAGATGCAGTCCACCGGTGATAATTCCCCACGTGGCGACGACCAACATGGCTGCCACCAGCTCACCCCACAGCAGGCGAGCCAGTGCATCAGCGGCAACCAATGCGCCGCCAATCACCAATCCGGCAGCCGGAAACCACGGAATCGCCCGCGCCACACTCTGTTCGTTCATCGGCGGCAAGCCGGGCAGCGGGATGATAGTCAGAAAACGGATAGCTTCGAGCAGACCATTGGCAGGGCGGGCCGGCGCTTCACTCATAGCCACACTCCGCAGCGGGTAAAGAATAGCTGCAAAGCAATCCAACAACGTCTAACCGTAGCGCCCCAGTGGCGGTACCGTATTGACTGTGCGGATAATAATCGACGATCCATACACATCAAGCGCGGTGATGCTCCCCAAATCAATTCGCCAACGCCAATGATCGGCGATCGGAGTATTGCAACAAAAACAGAGCACTAACTGTATCGGAGTCGCATGGGTCACGACCAATATCCGGCCACCACGATAGCTCACCAACAGCTCTTGCCACGCCGCCGCCACTCGCGCCGCCGCTTCAGCCAGACTCTCGCCACCGGTTGGTCGCCCATCCACCCCTTGCGTCCAGCGCGTTTGGGCATCAACCGGAAAGCGTTGCCCCACCTCACGGTAGGTCAACCCCTCCCACAACCCATGATCAACCTCGATCCAACGTGGATCTTCAATCAACGGAATAGAACGATCGCGCATCAGTGCAGCGGCCAACGCGCGCGTGCGCTGAGTTGGGCTAACCACAGCGTGTGTGAACGGCAGCGCGCGCAAACGATGGGCAACGGCATCGTGCTGGCGTAGGCCATACTCGGTCAACGGACTATCGCCGCGACCGAGATAACGGCGGGCGCGATTAGCCTCGGTTTGGCCATGGCGAACGAACCAGATACTGGTGCGCATAACGTTCTCCAACCCTTCCCCCTGCCCCCGCCAACCCCGATCACCAGCCTCTGCTCATCGTTCATTCGTTCATTCGTTTTCCTCATTCGTTCATTCGTTCATTCGTTCTCCTCATTCGTTCATTCGTTGACACAATTACAATTCCGCTGATCAGCAACACCACCAGCGCTACGAAGCCCAGCCATTGCCAAGCGTTGCCTGCCGCAGCCGGCGCAGAAGGAGCGGCGCCACCCGCAATTGCCGTGGTGGAGGTCACTGTTGCGCTTGGCACTAGCGTTGCGGTGGACGCAACGGTTGCCGTGGGCGCGATGGTCGCCGTGGACGCAACGGTCGCCGTGGGCGCAACGGTCGCCGTGGGCGCAACGGTCGCCGTGGGCGCAACGGTCGCCGTGGGCGCAACGGTCGCCGTGGGCGCAACGGTTGCCGTGGGCGCAACGGTCGCCGTGGGCGCAACGGTTGCCGTGGGCGCAGCCGGCGCGGTAGATGTCACTCCCGCCGTTTCACTCCGGCACACATCGGCCAACTCCAACTCAGGCGGCACTGCGCCGCCACGAGCATCGCCCGGCCCCCATGCCCACCCATGCACATCGCCATCGCTAACCCGCACGCTACTTGCGCCGAGGTTGGAATAGCGCCACGCACCCGATTCGCGCCGGTAGAAGGCCCAATACACCGCGCGCCCCTGCTGATCGCGGGCGCAGAAGCAACTGGTGGCCGGGTAATCGCATCCTTCGCGCCCAATCTTGCACACTGCTGCGCCAATGCTGCTCTGCTGGCTGATCACCGGCAACCCGCTGCGTTCGAGCAGTTCCAGCCCGCTAATTGACGGTTCGCTAAACTCGACGCAAGCAGTAACGACCTCGCCATTGCCAAACCGCACGACGACACCGGCGCGGTTGGTTGCCGGCTGAGCGGCAGCCACGCCGGCGAGGAGCGCGATCGCGCAGCAGACAACAAGTTGGCGAACAACATTCATCCTCTCGCCCCCCGTACGGGAACAGCGGCGCTGTGCCCTTGCGGCCCCTGCTACGCCCGCCGCTGCAAAGCTTTCCCCACCACGATCAACAGCAACCCGGCCAGCGCCAACAGCGGCGCTACCGGCTGCGCTTCGCCAGCAGTGCGCGGCAATGCCGTCGCCGGCGCAATCAGGCTTTGAGCCGCCGGGATCGATGTAGTAACGACCGGCAACGCCCGCCCAGCCAACGCTGGAATAGCCTGATAGGTCGCCAGCGCATTATCATCAGGCATCGCATTCTGATAGCGGAATGCGCCGCTGCTGTTTTGGAACGCAGCCAACGCGCTGAGCGGCGTCGCATCGCCCTGCTTCCACGCTGCGCCGCTGGGGTCTTCGCCGAGCGCAATGATCGCCATTGCTACGGCTGCCGTTGAATTGGCATCACTGGCGTTGCCGAACGCCGATGTCTGCGAATAAGGGAAACCGCCATCAGGATTCTGCTGGCCCCGCAGATAGGCGCGCGCCGCGTTCAGCGCATCGGCGGCGCGGGCCCGGCCAGCCAGCGCCATCACTGCTAGCGCCGTGGTGTTGGTATCGCTGCCAGTCGCCGCCGCGCCATCAAAGCTCCAGCCGCCATCGCGCAGTTGCAACGAAATCAGCCGGTCAATTGCTGCCGCCGGCGGTTGCGCACCCATCGCCTTGATCGCTAGCAGCGCCAGCGCATGGCCATACACATCGCTGCCATACTGGCCAGTGGTTGCGCTATACGTCGAACCGAGCTGGCGCGCCAAATTGACGCCACCGAAGTTGAGCGGGTCGCGCCCGGCGGCAACTGCGGCCAAGATCAGCTTGGCCGTAGCGCCGGCTGACGAAGTGCCGTAGGAAGCAGCCTGTCCGGCGAGATAATTCACGGCGCTGGCCGGTGGCTGCTGGCCGCCGGCCACAAAGGCCACGACTGCGTCGGCGGTGTCGCCCGGCCCAAAGCCGGCAAAGCTGCCGTCAGCCTGCTGCTGGCCGGCAACCCACTGCAGCGCCGCAGCGACCGCAGCGCTTTGCGCGGCAACCGGCTGCCAAATTATGGCACTCAAGATGATGGTCAGAAACAACGCAAGCACTCGGCGCATGAACAACTTCCTTTCGTTCACCAATCCATCACGATCCGTTTGTGTTGTCTGAGTTTACGGCTGCGATAGAATCGGGCATCCCGATCTCACTGCGCATCCAACAAAAACCCCTTCCACGCATGTGGAAGGGTGCATCGACGAAGGCAAGAAGGAATGCCAATCTTGCGCGCGCCTCACCCCCTTTCCAGCGCGGGTGTGACAGCGAACAAGTAGGGACGGGCATTCTGGCTTGTCGCCAACGGCGACCTACAGTAGCGTGGACTGCGCCGGCCTTTGACCGGACTTCCCCCAATTAAGCCCTTCGCTTCCTCCGGGCTCCCTACCGGCGGGGTTATTACCCCGCAGTTGCTTATATTCAATTGCGCCGATAGTACCACAATCGCTACCGCGCGTCAATTCTGAACATGGCGCGATCGGCAGTGGCGCTCCCGCATTACCAACTGCGTTTGCATTGAAGATTCATCGAGAGAGGGCGCGAGCCTCTCATCGCCATCTAGGGTAGGCCATCCCCCACCATCACCGCAACTGCGCCAGCACTTCGGCGAGCACCGCGATTGCCCGCTCGTACTCAGCCAGTTCGACGTGCTCGTCGGGGGTGTGGTCGAGGCGCGAGTCGCCCGGCCCGTAGGCGACAATCGGGCATTGCCACACCGGCCCGACCACATTCATATCGGCGGTGCCGGTTTTGTGCAAAAAGGCGGGTTGGCCGCCGTGTTGGCGAATGGCGCGCACAAAGGCGCTGGCCAGCGGCGTGGTGCGCGGGCTTTGAAAAGCGGGGCAGGCTCCTTCAAACGCGACTTCAGCCGGGCCGGCCAACTCGCGCAGCGTCGCAGCCAATTCGGAAGGATCGATACCGGGAGGCAGGCGCAAACCGACCGTCGCTTCCACCCACTCGGTGATGCCGTCGCTGCCACTATTCACGCGACGCAGCGAGGGGATCAACTGCTCGAACAGCCGCTCGCGTCCAGCATTGACCGCTTGGCAATGTTGCTCGACGGCGCGCCAAAAGTCAACCATCTGCTCAGGCGCGGCGCGCTGCTCGCCGGCGCTGTGAGCTGCCGGTTGTGCGTAGCGGTAATGGGCCAGCAAACGGCCCTTATACCCCAGCGTAATCCGATCCCAGCCGCTCGGCTCACCGATCACGCAAAACGCCGGACGATAGCGATCGCGGGCGGCATGCGCGCCCCGCGAACTGGCCGCTTCTTCCTCGGTCGCGCCGATAATTGCCAGCCGGCAACGCAGCGTTCCTGCCAATTCCGCTCGCCGCGCCGCCCAAATAAAGGTCGCCAACGGCCCTTTTGCGTCAACTGCGCCCCGCCCATACAATTTGCCATCTTCGATCCGCACTGGCACCTCGCCGGGCACAGTATCAATATGGCCGAGCAACACAACCAGCGGCCCTTCTGTGCCGATATGGCCAACCGCACTGCCCGACTCATCAACAAACGCTTCCCAGCCAAAATCCGTCATCTGCTCGACCATCACCTGCACTGCTGCCGCTTCTTGGCCCGAAAGCGAGGGCGTGCGCAACAGGCGGATCAGAAATTCGATAGCTTCGTGCATTATGTAGCACTCCTAAGCAATTTGCAATAAGTGCTGCAAGATACCACTACCCGAGGTTACAACAATAATAAAATGACATGGCATCATTATCGGCACGATATATCACACTCTTTAGATCGCCAACCCTACTCAAGTTCTTCATCGTCTCTTTGCATCGACTCACTCGCCCTATGGTATCATGGGGCCTGTGTCTTGCCGAATCCCCAACAACACCGGAGTCTCTATGTCCGCATCTTTTGCCTTTAACGCCAACCTTCGCAGCCTCAAACAGATTCGGCGTTTCATTACTGATGCGGCTAGTAACATCGGCGCTCGGCGTGATAGCATTGACGATATTGTATACGCGGCCAATGAGCTGATTTCCAATGCAATTACCTATGGCTACGGCGGTCAAGCCGGACCAATCTGGGTTGATGTCTGGAACGATGGTGATACGCTGTATGTGCGCATCTGTGATGCAGCACCGGCTTTCAACCCGCTCAATGTGCCGTTGCCGCGCAATTTGATCGGGCGTGGTCAGCAACGCGCTGGCGGGCTGGGTCTGTTTCTGTCGCGCCATCTACTCGATGATCTCCAACATCGAGAATTGCCTCATGGTGGGAATGAGTTGATTTTGGTGAAGTGGCATGCATTTTAGCGGTAACGAGCTATGATTATTGAGAGCACGATTAGCCAGAAAGAGTTTACTCGTCACGCGCTAAGCCGGTATTTTCGCCGGCCAATCTTTTATGTGTTTGCTTTTGTGGCAGCGGTGCTGACCGCATTTGTCATTTATGATCCCAATACACCGCAAGCGCCGGCGCTGCTCGGCGGCTGGATCCCGTTTTTGGTCTATGCGATTGTCGGTTGGGTGTTCATTCATCGCCAAAGCCGCAACCGCGATCTACCGGTTTACCAACCGACCCGCTACGAATTAGGACGTGACACGCTCATCGTCAGTGCGCGCAGCGGGCGCAGCGAGATCCCGTGGGCGAAGGTGCGCGCATGGCGAAAACTCGGTGGTGTCTACGAGCTACAGTTGATCAATGGGCAGATGCTCCTGATTTCGGCCCGCGCTATCGGCCCGCGCCAAGTGGGCGCGTTCGAGCGGATGCTGCGTAACCGGATCGATCCTAAGCCAGAGGCGGGGGTGTTCGATGAACCGGCGGCATGAACGAGCAATAGATGATCGCCTGCCGCCATTGACGATTGATCCCGCCCAGCCGCAGGCGATCTCGCCGACCGATTTGGCCCAATATCTGCGGCTCGATCAGTGCCGGCGCTATCTGCGCTTGCGTCTGCACGAGCGGCGGAAGGAGTTGCATTGGCTGCCTCGCTACGGCATGGCGCTGCAACCAATCCCGCCTATGCTCACCATTGCCGGGCGCCGGTTTGAGCAGGCAATCGAAGCGCAGGTACTCCAGCGGTTTCCGCAGGCAATTCATTGCGCGCAACGCCGGCAGCAGGGTGATCCCGCTTTTCTCACCTCTGATCACAATCATATCGTTATTGCTCACCTGCAGCAGTTGGCCCCCAACGCGGCCCAAGTGTTGTTTCAACCGCGCTTGGCCGCCGTGTTGCACGGTTGGGCGATGAGCGGCGATGTTGATCTGCTGCTGTTGCAATGTGACGATGCCGGCGCGCGCCACGCGATCATCATCGACACCAAGAGTTCAGCAACAGCCAAAATCGAGCATCGCTTGCAATTGGCCTGTTATCAGCGCCTGTTGGAACAGATTATCAACGAAGCCGGAGTCAAGCTTCGTTCGATCCGGCTAGGAGTGCTCTATCGTGGCGAGTTGCCCTCGCCGCAGCTTCCCCCCGCCGAGCGCCAGCGGATTGCAGCCGAGCAGCAACAGGCCGTTGATCTGCTCGGCGTGACCATCGCCCAGCTCGCATTGATCGCCGATCCCGCCCCTTATCTGGCCGAGATCGAGACGCTGCTGGCCGGGCCAGAGTCAATTCTGGCCGCCACTGCCGCCGCCCCGTTTGCCGAGTTGCCGTTTCATCTTACTGCCAAGTGTGATGGCTGCCTCTACAACGAGGTTTGTATGCGGTGGGCCGCCACCTACGACGACCTCTCGCTCATTCCCACCCTTACTGAGCCAGAGAAGTCGGCGCTACGCGCCCACGGCATCGCAGCCACCGAACAATTGGCCCTGCTCAAAGAATTTGATGGCGAGAAGCTGGTGACGCCACCGAACCATCGCCCTCTGATCGGAAAGTTGCTGCGCCACCCGACGCTCGCTCCTCGCCTCGATGAGCTGATCCACCGCGCTCGCGCTTTTCGCCGCTGGCGTGGCGATCAGCTTGCCGCTACGGCCTACCTGCCCTACAAAGGCCACAGCTCGCTGCCCGCTGTCAGCGCCGATCTTCACCCTAATCTGATTGCCGTCTATCTCGACCCGCTTTACGACCATACCCAAGGCATGCTCGTGCTGCTCGGCGCGCTCGTCGTGGGACACGAGAACGGTGAACCACGCCAGCGCCGGACGGTGATCAAGCTGCTCGCCGGGCCGCCGCAGTCGCCGGCTGACGAGGAGCGTTTGTTAGCCGATTGGATCACCGAGCTGTTGCAGGCAATCGTCGCCGTGGCTGCGCCCGATGCCGAAGGCAACCTGCGCGCGCCGATCCATCTGATCGTGCCCGATTCATTTAGCCTGCAAACCCTGCTCGATGGGCTGGCCCGCCAGCCGGGTGTCTTTGGTTCGACGCCGCTCTACGATCTGGCAGCGCAGAATGCCGGCTTTGAAGCGCCAATGGTGACGGTGTTGATCGGTGAGCGTCGCCGCTTCCGTAACGACCCGCTAGCCTACGATTCGCTGGCGCGGCTGGCGCAGATGCAGCGGTTTGATTGGGGCGAGTACCGCCGGCTCTTCTACCGGCGCGTCTTCGATGACCTGAGCAACGACAAAGACTTGGGCTGGTATACCCGGCGGGTGCGTTTCAATAACCAGATCCCGCTGGAGTATATCTACGCGGCATGGCAGGCGCTGCCGCCGCCGCCCGACCGCGGCGATGACGATCTGGTCGATTATCGGCGCGTGAAACAGGCCGATGTGATCGGATTTGTAGAAAAGCGGCTGCACGCGCTCGAATTGCTGGCCGGCCAGTTGCCGCGCAACGCGCGCACGACCAAGCCGCCATTTGATCTCTCATGCATCGTCAACTACTCCCGGCGGGCGCATACGCTGGCCGCCGCGCTGGCTGAGTTTTTGCTGATCGAGCGGTACGTGGCGCTGGTGACGTGGGGCCAACAACATCTGCCGCCACCCGAACAGCGAGTGCTGGCCGGCACGAGCTTGATCGCGCGGTATGAATTGGCCGATCAAGACCCGGCATTGCGAGAGACGCTAGCCGAGAACGAGCGCCGGCAGGCGTTGAAGGCCGAGTTGACCGGCGGGCGCAAACGGGCGCGCTTGACGGCTGAGCAGAAAAAGCTGGTCGAGCCGTTACCGCTGCCCGACGTGCCGTTGCGCTTGCGGATCGACCTTAGCAATGTTGAGTGCGATCTAGAGACGGCGCTGCGCCTGACGAGTCTCTCACCCGGTGATAAAGTCATTCTCGCCCCGCGTTGGAGCGTTGATGAGCGCTTGCCACCTGATCAGCAAGAATGCTTCACCACCACTGCCCGCCAACTGCTCTACCAGCCACGGGCGACCCTGATCGCAATTGAGCCGGATGGAGTTGTGTTGCTGAAACCTGACCATCGCTACAGTAGCGGCGACCGGCGCTTTACCTTCCCAGCGCAATGGAAATGGCCGCAAGATGGCGAGCTGTACACGATCGAGGCCGATCCCAACGACATTTATGGCCAACGCTGCATGGAGGTGGTGCAGGAATTGCAGCAAGGAGCGGAGAATGCGCTCTACGCGCGTTTAGTCGATCCTGCCGGCACGAGTGTGGCGTTACCGCCAGCAGCACTAACCGGCCACGAGCGGTTTGCCAACGGCCTGCGCGCGCTGGCCGCGACCGAGGTGTTGCACCCGTTCGACCAAAACCAGATGGGTTATATTGCCGGCCATGGCGACGCTCCCACGCTGCTGGTGCAAGGGCCACCCGGCACCGGCAAAAGCTACACCTCAGCCTTTGCGCTGCTGGCCCGCATGCAAGGCCTACTGGCCGCCAGCCAACCCTGCCGGGTGCTGCTCAGTTGCAAGACTCACGCCGCGACTGATGTGCTCTTGCGCAAGATGGCCGAGGTGCAGGCCAAACTGGCTGCCATCCGCGCCCAACATCCAGACCTCTTCGCTGCGTATTTTGACGAACGGCTACTGGCCGTCCCTCTCTTCCGCGTGCGGCCTAAAGAGGGCGCCGATCTGCCGCCGGCAGCGCAGGTCATCGACAGCATCGGCCCTATCACTGATGCGCCGGTATGCTTCGTTGCCGCCACGCCATTCGCGGTGGCCTCATTGCTCAAGCGCGAGCAATACTACCACACCGAGCCGTTTGCCGACCTGTTGCTGCTCGATGAAGCCTCGCAGATGAACCTGCCCGAAGCCTGCATGGCGGCGCTAGCCCTCCGCCCGAACGGACGGCTGATCGTGGTTGGCGATCACCGCCAGATGCCGCCGATCGTACAGCATGAATGGCGCGGCGAACGCCGGCGCACCTTCCAGTCGTACCGCGTCTACGCCTCACTGTTCGAGACGCTGCTCACTCTCGATCCGCCGCCGCCGATGGCCCGGCTAGCCGAAAGCTTCCGCCTGCACCGCGATCTCGCCGCGTTTCTGCGCCGTGCCATCTACGAACAAGACGGCATTCCCTACTTTTCGCGCCGCGCCACTACCCTAGCCGCTGCGCAGATCAACGATCCGATGGTCGCCGCCGCGCTCGACCCGCGCCACCCGCTGGTGGTCATCGTGCATGACGAAGCGCAGAGCCAAGACAGCAACCCATTCGAGGCCAGCCTCATCCGGCCCTTGATCGAAACCCTTGTTAGACAGCTCAACCTCGACGCCGCCAATGGCATTGGCATTGTGGTGCCCCACCGCGCGCAGCGGCTGGCGCTGCGCGAACAACTGCCCGAACTGATGCAAGCGCTCTTGATCGAGCACGATGGCGCGACGGTCGATACCGTCGAGCGCTTCCAAGGCGACGAACGCGACGTGATTATCGTCTCGGCCACCGAGAGCGACCCCGACTACCTGCGCGCTGCCAGCGGCTTTTTGCTCGATCCGCGCCGGCTCAATGTCGCCCTCAGCCGCGCTCGCCACAAGCTCATCCTGATCGCTGCTCGCACCGTCTTCCAGCTCTTCGCCACCGACGAAGAGATCTTCCAGCATGCCCAACTTTGGAAACGGCTGCTGCGTGACACCTGCCGCGTGCTCCTCTGGCGCGGCGAGCGCGATGACATTCCGGTGGAGGTGTGGGGAAACGAGGGTGAGAAGCAATTCTATATAGAATAGCCACGCAAAGCCGCAAGCAGCGCAACATATTGCGGCTCTTGGCTATGCCAGCGCCTCTACCATAGGATGTGGAGTGCGGCAGTTTCACCGCCGCGCGCCATGCTGGGGCGGCGTCAATACATATACTGGCGCAGCGAGATGGTCACGAATGAGTAGGCAGCGTGGATAACAGTTACATTATAATAAGGTATTAACTCAATGCACATCGCATCGTCGCACTATTTCTTAGAGTCTCACTAAAAATAATCGTTGTTGTTATGGCGATGTTTCGGGTAATCTATCGACAGTTTCGTTTATGAACTGCTTGATCAGTTCATGCGACTACATAATATCATCAAGAATAGATTGGAGCTTGTTCCAATCTAGTAAGAAACTGTAGATTTTAGTCGCAACATGGCGAAATGCCATTAAACGCTCGATTACATCAAAGGGACTGTCACTATTTGTTAATGGCGGAGCTATCTGACGAAAGAGCTTGATAGTCTCTTTGTGTGATGCTGGACCAGATGGCGCTGAATAACGCAAGTATTTTATGATACGGATCATTAGGTGTTCAACGGCATTGTAATAGCCAGAACAATCATATGCTAATGCTGCCAACTTTATGCGTTGGTCGACCGTCGCTTGCATCGTGATGGCAATGTTACTGTACACCCGTTCCAGATTCTCAAGACCATACGCTATCTCCTGTCGCAACTCAAGTTTATGCATAGATTATCTTCCCTTCTGTCAAGATTCGCGTCCGGAAATATCCGTGAGTATCCTTGAGCGCGACAAGGCTGAGCGGACGATCAATTGCCATCATACATTCGGCTAAAGCACGAAAATAGACTTGATCTGGAAGGCCTTCCACGCAGAGGTCAATATCAGAATCCGGACGATAGTCGCCCCGCGCTAACGACCCGTACACAATAATTTTCTGCGCGCCACGCTGCATCAGAATAGTCGAGACTTTTTGCAAGTCACGGATCATGTCAGGCGGAAAGTGCTGTTCATCTAAGAGCATACGTTCCATAACAGTGCCATTTAATGCAGCGATAACGTGTATACTACACCTTATCTCTTATTGTAGTGATGATATGTACCTCATGCAAAGCCATCTGCCGCCGGTAACGAGCCACGCCTACTGTGCAGTAGGGTCGCTCGGCCACAGGGTCAAGGCGCACGCTAGCAACAACTGAGATCCAAGGGCAAGAGCAATACGTCCTTACTGTGCGGCGAAGATAGCTTGCACTGGGATCGACAGTTCCGGCAACAACACTGATCGGATCTGGTCGCCCTGTTGGTAGACACCGGCTTCGTGATAGACGCCGTCTTGCAGCGTCAGCACTATTACCCGTTCGGCGTCCGGCGCGACAATCCAGTATTCGGGGATACCGGCCTCGGCGTAGTCTGCCCGTTTTACTACTGTATCTCGTTCTGGGTCGTCAGGGCTGACGATTTCAACAACTAGATCGGCGCCAAGCCAATAGCGGTTTTGCCGGCGCGGGTCATCACGCCGCTGCAATAACAGCGCATCCGGTTCGCGAAATTTGCCGGCCCGAATACGCAAACGGAGCGGTGCGTACAGCACAATGCCCCCGCGCGGGTAAATGTAGGCGTGCAGCGCAATGAATAGCGCCTGCGAGATCACTTGATGACGGTCGGTGGGCATTGGCAAGACCTCGATCGTGCCATCAACATATTCGAGCAAGCGGCGGCTCTGATCGGTGATGGCGAGGTATTGCTCTACCGTCCAGAGACCTTGCAACGGCGTCAGATCAACAATCGTTTCATCATCTTCGGTCGCAATCCGAAGATGCTGCGCAGGCAATCCAGAGGTCATCACTGTGTTCCTAGGGTGTATGATTCAGCCGTAATATCAGTATACTGGCGTGACACGCGCATCGCAAGCAGCATCCGTCATCGAGCCGGTGGCATCACGCCGTTGACCGGTGACGGTAAACGGCGTGGCGGTGATGCCGCCGTGCCCCCTGATCGAAGGCTGGATATTGGTGGAGCGCGCCATCCGGCGCAGTGGTGCAATAGCCGCCAAAAGCCATAAGCAGCACAACACAAGGGGGCGCGAGGGTATATGTTTTGTGCCCGCTGCGGCTCTTGGCTATGCCAGCGCCTCTACCATAGGATGTGGAGTGCGGCAGTTTCACCGCCACGCGCCATGCTAGAGCAGCCTTAGTACATCATTCGCTACGATCTTTGCCGGACAGTGCGCAGGGATAAACATGCCTCTTCGTGGCGATTCCACCCTTGCCCAACATTTCGCTGCTACGACCAACCTTCGTTGCGGCACGATTGGCAACGCAACATTTTTGCACAAACATCGCACTGTTTTTCACAAGAAAAAGGGCATTGCAGCGGCTGATCGGCAGTGCTATGATATTTGCACCACTCTCGTGTCGTTCTAGCGCCAACGGCGGCGCAGAGCAACGCAGCTACGGCGAGGTCGCCATGATCCAAAAAGAAGATGTCGTCATCCGTGTCGCCGGCGAAAGCGGCGACGGCAGCAGCGCCACTGGCGAGATGCTGGCGCAGGCGGCTGCCCGTTCCGGCCTCCACGTCTTTACCTTCCGCACCACTCCGGCTGAAATCAAGGGCGGGCCGGTGATGTTTCAGGTGCGCGCCTCTAACAGCCCGGTGCGTTCGATGGGTGATGCGGTTGATGTGCTGTTCGCCTTTAACCGCGAGGCGTGGGATCTGCACCACGCCGATATGGCTCCTAACGCAGTGTTGCTCTACGATCCCGAAGAGTTTGACCTTCCCGCCGAGTTTTCCGGTATCGCCTATCCAGCGCCGATCGGCCAGATTGCCCAAGCAGCGGGCAACCGGCGCGGTAAGAATGTGGCTGCGCTCGGCGTGGTGGCGGCATTGTTTGGCTTGGGCCTGAACAAGCTCGAAGATATTGTGCGCGCCAAGCTGGGCAAGAAGGCCGATCTGCTCGAGTCGAATCTAGCTGCGCTGCGCGCCGGCATCGAGTATGCCCACCAGCTCGAAAAGCGCGATCCGTTCTGGATGGAATCGACCGGCGAGCACGATCGGTATGTGATGACCGGCAATCAGGCGATTATCGCCGGCGCGCTCCACGCTGGGGTCGAATTCTTTGCCGGCTATCCAATTACGCCCGCCTCCGATATTATGGAGGGGATGGCAGCGATGTTGCCCCAAATCGGCGGCGGCTACATGCAGGCCGAAGATGAGATTGCTGCGATTATGGCCTGCATTGGCGCGTCGTATGGCGGCAAGCGCGCAATGACGGCCACTTCCGGGCCGGGGCTGTCGCTGATGAGCGAGGCTATTGGCTACGCCAGCATGACCGAGATACCGGTGGTTATCGTTGATGCTCAACGCGGCGGCCCTAGCACCGGCCTGCCGACCAAGATGGAGCAGTCAGATCTGAATATTGCGCTCCATGGCGGCCACGGCGATAGCCCGCGCATTGTGCTCGCCCCGGCCAGCGTCGCCGAGTGTTTCCATCTGACGGTCTGGGCTTTTAATCTGGCTGAACAGTACCAGACGCCGGTGATTGTATTGAGCGACTATTCGCTCTCGTTCCGCACCGAGACGGTAGAGCCGTTTGATCTGGGCAAGTATCCCCGCATTGACCGGCTGCGGCCCAATGGCGCGTTGGCTCCTAAGCAGTACCGCCGCTATGAGCTGACGTCTAGCTTGGTGTCGCCAATGGTCGCTCCCGGTGTGGCCTATGCTCAGTACACTGCCACCGGCCTTGAACACAACGAGTTCGGCAACCCCGACTATACGCCGGCTAACCATGCGGCCATGACCGAGAAGCGGTGGGGCAAGTTGGCTCCCTTGCAGCATTCACGCGAGTATGTGCGCCGTTTCGGGGCCGAACGGGCTAAGGTTGGGATCATTTGCTGGGGCACCACTGCCGGCCCATGCCGTGGCGCGGTTTATCTGGCCGGCCAAGAGGAGTTACCGGTGGCGATGCTGCAAGTGCAGATGCTCTCGCCGCTGCCGGTTGACGCAATTAACGAGTTTCTCGAGCAGGTTGAGATTGTGCTGGTGCCAGAGGTCAATTTCCAAGGCCAGTTCGCCAAGCTCTTGCAAGCCGAACTCGGCATCAAGGTGCGCTCAATGACCAAGTACACCGGCATGCCCTTCTCGCGGCTCGAAATCTTGCGCCAGATTCATGCCCTGCACGGGTTGGCCGAACCGGTGATGGTTTGATGGGCATGATCGCCCGCTGTCCGGGCAAGACCGTGAATTGCCCTAGCAATATCTCGCATTGGTAAACGAAGGTCACACCTATGACAGCCGTACCCATTACGTCAACGCCCGTTGTTTACAAGCCAGCCGATTACCGTAGCGACCTCAAGCCGATCTGGTGTCCGGGTTGCGGAGATTTCGGCGTGTTGGCCGCTATCCAGCAAGCGTTGGCCGCCGTCCAGATTAATCCCAAAGATTTGGCCGTGGTCTCCGGCATCGGTTGTAGCTCGCGCCTACCCGGCTTCTTGCAGACCTACGGCCTGCATACGGTGCATGGCCGGGCGTTGCCGGCAGCCATTGGCCTGAAGATCGCTCGCCCTGATCTGACCGTCATGGCCGTCGGCGGCGATGGCGATTTCTTCAGCATCGGGTTGGGCCATCTACCCCACGCAGCCCGCCGCGATCTCGACATCACCGTGGTGGTGATGGATAACGCCATTTACGGCTTGACCAAAGGCCAAACCTCGCCGACCTCGCCGCGCGGCCATGTGACCAAGAGCACGCCCTACGGCCAATCAGCTCAGCCCCTTCACCCGCTAGCTATCGTGCTCTCAAGCGGCGCGTCGTTCGTCGCCCGTGGCTTTTCCAGCCAGCCGAAGCAGTTGGCCGAGCTGATTAAGGCCGGATTAGAACACCGTGGTTTTGCCTTTATTCACGTGCTTAGCCCATGCGTGACCTTCTACGACACCTATAAGCTGTACAAGGAGCTGGTTTACAACTTGCCCGATTCGCACGATCCATCCGACCTTGATGCGGCAATGCATTACGCGATTGAGAGCGAGCGGTTGCCGCTCGGTATCTTCTACCGCCGCCCGCCGCTCGAACCGTTGCCGCGTCCAACGCCCAAGCCGTTCGATACGCAAGCGTATTTGAACCGGTTCCGGGCATAACGGAGCGACGGGTGATGGCAGGGCAGGCCTGAAACCTGCCCTGCCCGCACAATCACTATGCCTCGCCTTTACCTCTGTATGGGACCACATTGCCGCAGCCGCGGCGCTGCCGATGTGTACGCCGCGCTTGAACAAGCCCTCTGGCGGTCTGGCTTGTGGGGACGGGTGGAGTGTATCGCCAGCGGTTGCCACGATCGCTGCCAGATCGGGCCAAACCTGCTCGTCCAGCCCGGCGGGCGCCGTTGGCACGGCCTGACTCCCCCCCAGATCGACGCCCTCGTCGCCTTTCTCGCCGATACCGTTGTATAATGCCAACGCGCACAGCGTGATGTTCGCAAACCCATCGCGCCATTGCGTTTTTTCAAGCAACATCGTGTTGGCAGCACATTTGTGGGAATCACCGTGCGACAGGCTCTAACTCGACACCACGCATGGGTCGTCCGCCTTGGGCTGGCGGCCATTTTACTGGTGGCGCTCTATTTTCGCACCCTCAACCTGTTTGAGTGGGATTCCGGCACCGGCCAGCATCCCGATGAGCGCTTCTTTACCTACGTCGCCTCGACGGTGCGTATGCCGAGCGATGTGGCTGAGCTGTACGACTCAAGCCGCTCGCCGCTTAATCCGCGCAATTACGAACAGTTTCCGCTCTACGTTTACGGCCCAATGTCGATTATGCTCACCCGGGCGGTAGCAGTGATGCTGACGCCCAGCGAAGTCTTGCCGGCGCAAGTGCTCTCGATCGAAGGGCCGCCACGGGTGGGCGCCGATCCGGCGGCGCCGAATGAACGGCGCACCGATTATGGCCCGCCGGTGCCTAACCCCGAACGCAATTGGCCACGCCTGATACCGCTCATGCTATGGCTCAACCCCAATGGCGTCGATCTGACCAGCTATGGCGAAATCGTGAAAGTAGGGCGTGGATTGGCGGCCATGTTCGATCTCGGCAGTGTGTTGCTCGTCTACTTGATCGGGCGGCGACTGTTTGGCCGGCGGGTGGGGCTGCTCGCTGCGCTACTGGCCGCGCTAACGGTGATGCATATCCAGCAGAGCCATTTCTTCGTCGATCCGGCCTTTTCTACCTTCTTTTGCCTGCTCGCGCTCTACTGGACGGTGCGCGTGGCGCAGGGCGGTGGCGCGGGGGTGTCTGTCGCACTGGGCCTGAGCATTGGCGCGGCGATGGCCAACCGGATTACGATGGCGACCATCGGCGGCTTGGCGATTGTGGCTGCCATTATCGCCGCGCAGCGCGCGCTGCGCGGGCAGCCATGGCCAACCGTGTTCGACCGCTTTGTCCGCCGTGAGATCTGGTTGCTGATCGTGGCCGGTGTGGTCACACTGCTGACCTTCCGTACCCTCGCCCCCGACTCGTTCATTGGCTCACGCGCCGACTCGCCGCTGATCGGCGGGCCATCGTTGCTCCACGGAGCCGGCTTCTTTGATGTCCGGCTCGATCCGCGCTTCCGCGAAAACCTGACCACGGTGCGGGCGCTGGTGACGGGTGAATATGACTTCCCCCCCGGTCAGCAATGGGTGGGCCGCCCGGCCTACATCTTTCCATGGCTAAACATGGTGCTGTGGGGGATGGGGCCTCTGCTGGGGTTGGCAGCATGGGGCGGCTGGGCGCTCTTCGCCGCCCGCCATGCTCGCCGCGGCTGGCAGTGGGCGCTGCGTCCGTCGCCCTACGTAGGCCGGCCTTGGCACCCAGCATGGGTGTTGTGGGTCTGGATTGCCTTTTACTTCGCGTGGCAGGGTGGCCAGTTTGCGATTACGATGCGCTACCTGCTGCCAATCTATGGCGCCTTGATCGTGCTGGCGGCATGGGCGCTGGCGGTAGCAACCTGCTGGGGGCGGCGGTGGCTGAATGCCGCCGCCACGTTGCGGCCCGCAGGATGGCTGCAAGCATGGCACACGCGACTGTGGCAAGGGCTGGCATGGGCGGCCCGGCTGGCACTGCCGGCAGTGCTGATCGCAACCGCCGGCTGGGCCTACGCCTTCTCACGCATCTATACTGTGCCCCACTCGCGCGTGCAGGCAGCCCAATGGCTGGCCGAACATGCGCCGCCCGGCAGTTATGTGATCTCGGAGCGTTGGGATGACCCGTTACCGCTGCAAGCAACTTCGACGGCAGCGTGGAATATCACCTTCTTCGGGATTGACTCATCACCTTACGCCGAAGATGAGCCGGCTAAATATTTTGGCAATGGCGGCGAGCCGGGCCTGCTCGATCAGCTCGACCGGGCCGATTACATCACCCTGACCAGTAACCGTGTCTACGATAGCACCTCGCGCCTGCGCATGCGCTACCCGGCGCTCATGCGCTATTACCACAGCCTGTTCACCGGCGAGCTGGGCTTCGAGCTGGCGGCAGAGATCACATCCTATCCGACGATCCTCGGCATTCGCATTCCCGACTGGATGGCCGAAGAGGCGTTTAGTGTCTACGACCACCCACGGGTGCTGATCTTCCGCAAGACGCCGTTGTATAGCCGTGAACGGGCCGAACAACTGATCACCAACGACGTTGAGTGGGGCGAAGTCTACAAGTCGCCAACGCTCATCGCCGACCGTAACCCGACCGCGCTCCGTC
>JANWYE010000080.1 GCA_025057175.1 Chloroflexus sp.
CTCCACCCAGCCGGCCCGCCCGCGCGTCGTGATCGTTGGCGCGGGTTTTGGTGGTCTCGCTGCGGTGCGAGCGCTCGCCAAAGCGCCGGTGGAGGTGGTGCTGATCAACCGCACCAATTACCATGGCTTTTGGCCATTGCTCTATCAAGTAGCCACCGCTGGTCTCGAACCAGAGTCGATTGCCTATCCGGTGCGCGCCATTTTGCGCCGCTACCGCAACGCCAGCTTCTTGCTGGCTGAAGTAACCGGCGTTGATTTCGCCCAACGCCTTGTGGATACCAACACCGGCCCTGTCAGCTACGACTACCTGATCCTCGCTGCCGGCAGCACGACCAACTTTTTCGGCAACGAGAAGATTGCGCAGTATACGATGGGGATGAAGGATCTGAATGAAGCGCAACGACTGCGCAATCACGTGCTGTTGTGTTGCGAGCGCGCCGCCGCCGAGCGCGATCCGGCCCGCCGCGCGGCCTTGCTGACCTTTGCTGTGGTGGGCGGCGGGCCGACCGGCGTCGAGTTGGCCGGTGCGTTCGTTGAGCTGATCCGGCACGTGATTCGGCACGATTACCCGATGCTCGATGTGCAGCAGGCGCGGGTGGTGTTGATCGAAGCCACCGGCCAAATCCTTGCCTCTTTCCCTGAGTCGTTGCAGCGCGCAGCCCTACAACGCTTGCAGCGGATGGGCGTCGAGGTGCGGCTCAATGCGCCGGTGGCTGATGCCGATCCAAACGGGTTGAACTTCCGCGATGGATCGCGACTGGCTGCCGAGACGGTCGTGTGGGCGGCGGGGGTGCGCGGCGCGCCGCTTGCCGATGCGCTCGGCGTGACGTTGGGGCGCGGAGCGCGGGTGGTAGTCACGCCAGAACTCACCTTGCCGGATGATGACCGAGTGTTTGTGATCGGCGATATGGCTTACTTAGAGGGCTACCGGCCCGGCGTAGCCTACCCCATGGTCGCGCCGGTGGCGATCCAGATGGGCGAGCAGGCAGCTCGCAATATCGTAGCCCAGATCACTGGTCAGCCGATGCAACCCTTCCGCTACGTTGACAAGGGCCAGATGGCGACGATTGGGCGCAGCGCCGCAGTGCTCGATGCCTTCGGTGTGCGGTTGAGCGGATGGCTGGCGTGGGTAGGATGGTTATTCGTGCATCTGATGGCGCTGGTTGGCTTTCGCAACCGGGCGCTGGTGTTGCTCAACTGGGCCTACAGCTACTTCACCTATGATCGCGGCGTGCGGCTGATCTTCGGCGTGGGGGCGGATGAGTGGACGGCGAAGGAGGAGACGGTGCGCTATTGAAGCAGCGCACCACTTTACCTGCATTGGGGCGAGACATGGCAAGCCACGTCTCGCCCCGCTCGATCACACCATTCGCCATCTTGTGCTATAGTGGACATATCGGCAACCCTACCGGCATGGCATGTATTCAGCGCCGCAACCTCAATGACGAAACGCTAGTCATATCACTCAAAACTCGTTCTGCAGATGGAGGAGAGCCATGCCATTCTGCCCGCAATGTGGAGTATCGAATCCCGATAGCGCTCGATTTTGCGATCAGTGCGGCGCGCAGTTGATTCCAGTGCCGGCGCGCGCGCCAACACCAGCGCCTTCAGCCAAGCCAGCGGCAACAACCCTCAGCGGGCCGGTGAGCGCCGGCGCGACGAGTTGCCCGCAGTGCGGTTCTGGTGTCATTCCGGGCGAAGCCTTCTGTGATAACTGCGGCGCGCCATTGTTTCACGCGCCGCCAGTAGCCGCTGCGCCCGCGCCCGATCTACCCTTCCCCGGCGCGCCGCCGCAACCGGTCTACCCGCCGCCGCAACCGGCGACAATCCAACCAGTGGCAGCGCCGGCGTCACCCCCAACCCCGCCACCGGTAGCGTCGCCAGTCCCACCACCCTCGCCGGCGCGTAGTTCGCTGGCTGGCGTGCGGCTGCGGCTCGCTGATGGCACCGTGTTGCCCCTGCCCGCAGCGGCGCAGGCGCTGATCGGGCGGGCCGATCCGGTGAGCAACTTCTACCCCGACATTGACCTCACCCCGCATGGCGGCCTTGAGCGTGGCGTGGGTCGCCGGCATGGACGGTTCTTCGTACAGCAGGGTCAGGTCTATTACGAAGATCTTGACAGCACCAACGGCAGCTTTATAGGTGGGCGCAAACTCCCGCCGCGCCAGCCCCAGCCGGTGCGACCCGGCGAGGAGTTGCGACTAGGCACGCTTTCGTTGATCGTTGAATTGCAATAGCTGAGAACTATGACCACTATTGAACCGATGCGGATTGCAATCGTAGGCGTTGGCGGCGTTGGCGGCTATTTCGGCGGACGGCTGGCGCAAGCCGGACATGATGTCTTCTTTATTGCCCGTGGCGAGCATCTAGCGGCGATGCAACAACACGGTTTGCGTGTGCGCAGCATTGCCGGCGATTTTACGTTGCCTGAAGTGAAAGCGACGAACGATCCGGCTGACGTTGGGCCGGTTGATCTGGTGATAGTGGCCGTCAAAGGCTGGCAAGTGCGCGAAGTAGCCGAAATGATGCGCCCGCTGATCGGCCCCGATACGGCGGTATTGCCGCTGCTCAACGGCGTTGACGCGCCAAACGAGCTGGCCGAAGTGTTGGGCCGCGAGCACGCCTTGGCCGGTCTTTGCCGGATCATTGCCTACCGCGAAGCGCCGGGGGTGATCGTCCATGCCGGTGTCAATCCAACCTCGATCGACTTCGGCGAGCTTGACAACCGGCAGACGCCGCGCCTGTTGCGGATCAAAGCTGCGCTTGAGAGCGCCGGGATTCGCGGCAATCTTCCCGCCGACATTCACGTTGCGTTGTGGCAAAAATTTATGTTAATTTGCGCGTGGAGTGGTTTCGGCGCAACCACCCGCGCCCCAATCGGCGTGTGGCGGTCATTGCCAGAGACGCGCCCGTTGGTCGAGCGATGTCTGCAAGAAGTCGTAGATGTCGCTCGCGCGCGCGGGATCGCCATGCCCGATGATGCGGTGCCCAATATGATGGCCTTTATTGATAGCATGCCTTACGAAGGCACTGCTTCACTGCAACGCGACATCATCGCCGGGCGACCATCAGAGTTATCAAGCCAGAACGGGGCGTTGGTACGGTTGGCCCGTGAAGTTGGGGTACCGGTTCCCATCAATGAAATGCTCTACGCCATCTTGCTACCGCAAGAGCTAGCCGCGCGGGGGCAATTGCCATAGCGCGTCCAACATCCCGCCGGAAGGGCAGCATACGTTATTTAAGGTCGAAAGTCGTGCCTTGAGTGCTTTTGGTTTATTAGCACTCTCGGCCTTACGATAGGAGTCTTCCATTATGCCAGCGCGTCTCCAACGATTGGTTGACCGGCTTGCTGAAGGTGGTTGGGCCGGCGCAGCCTTGATGCCGGCGACCAATCTGGCCTATCTCACCGGGCTACGCTTTCACCCCGGCAAGCGGCTGACGCTGTTGCTCCTACCGGCTAGCGGAGCGCCGCCGGTGATGGTGGTGCCGCAGCTTGAACTTGAGCGCGTGCGAGCGGCAGCGCCATTTGCCATGCGTTATTTCGCGTGGAGCGATGCCGAGGGGCCGCTGCCGGCATTAGCCGCCGGGATGGAAGCCGCGTTCGGCGCTGGCGCGCCGGCCAAACCGCTCGCGGTTGAGCATACGGTGATGCGAGTCATGGAACTGCGCGCGCTAGAGACCGTTACCCCCGGCGTGCGCACCGGCGATCTCGATCCATTGCTCAGCGAGCTGCGCATGGTCAAAGATGCCGAAGAATTAGCCCTGATGGAGCGTGCAGTGACCATCGTCGAGCAGGCATTGCATGCCTTCATCGCCCAAGTGCGCCCCGGTCTTAGCGAACGCGCGCTCTCGCGGATGCTCAGCGATGCGATTATGGCAGCCGGAGCCGATGGTGAAAGCTTTGCGAATATGGTGGCCAGCGGCCCGAATGCGGCTAACCCGCATCATGAAAACAGTGACCGGCTGCTGCAACCCGGCGATTTGGTCATCATCGACTGTGGCGCAGTCTATCGCGGCTATCACTCGGACATTACCCGCACGATTGCGATTGGCGAACCAGAACCAGAAGCGCGCCACGTGTATGAGATTGTGCTTGCCGCCAACGAAGCCGGTCGCGCCGCCGCTCGCCCCGGCGCAACCGGCGCTGCGATTGATGCGGCAGCCCGCGCGGTGATCGAAGCCGCCGGCTATGGCGCTGCGTTTGTTCACCGCACCGGTCACGGTCTTGGCCTTGAAACCCACGAACTACCCAATATCGTTGCCGGTAGCGAAGCGCCGCTCCTGCCGGGCACAACCTTCACCATCGAACCGGGCATCTACCTGCCGGGCCGGTTTGGCGTGCGGATCGAAGACGATGTGGTTATTACCACCGAAGGAAGCCGGTCGCTCACTACGTTTCCACGAGCGTTGCAGGTGGTGTAATTAATCCTCGTGACAATGGGCGCTGACTTGTGACAGAATGAAGCCCGTGGTCAAGCTGAGGAGTAGAGACATTTATGGCATTGCCGATAAAACCGCCCTCCCAAGGCAGCCAACCGCTACGCCAATTTCTCATTTGGGCCGCTGTAGCGACGAGTATTGCCATTGTGATATTTATCGTCACCGGTGCAATGCTCTCGCTGATTCAGCTCTTTCTGCTTGCAGCCGGTGGAGTTGTGTTTCTGGCAGCTCAGCTTCTCGCGATGTGGTTCAACCGGCAAGCGAAGATCCTAACGGCTGTCACCATCATGTGTGGGGCTATTGCCGCCTATGCTCTCCTGATCACGATCGTAACCCCAGAGATGCTTATGGTTCCCATCTTGGGGCCGCTGATGATGGTTGCGCTGGCCCAACCGTACCTGCCACGCAGGGCGCTGCGCATGATGAATGTTGCCGCGCTTGCCTTGGCGGTAATCATTGTCGTGCTCGGCACTTATCTTCATCTGTTCCCGCCTATTGAGATCGAACTCCTTGGCTTACCAACAATCCTTGTCGTTACCTTGGTAGTAGCGATTATCCTGCTGCTCCTGTGGCAAAACTATGTCCGTTTGGAAACTGCCATACAGCAGAGCGAACAAGCGAACGCTGAGCTGCGGCAGATCAGGCAGGGGCTTGAACAGCAGGTTGCGCAGCGCACCAACGATTTGCGGCAGATGATCAATAAACTCGAAGCGCAATTCTACGAGCAGTCGCGAATGCGCGCTGCGCTCGAACAGCAACGTGAAGCCATCCGTAGTTTGAGTGTGCCAATCTTGCCGGTTACTGAACATATCTTGGTTATGCCGCTCATTGGCGAACTCGATCGCCAGCGGCTCGATGACCTTAACCAACGCGCGCTCGCAGCTATCGAACAATGGCGCGCGCAAATGCTACTGGTTGATATTACCGGTGTGCCGGTTGTTGACGAAGCAGTGGCCAAGGGGTTGATCACTGTCGTCCAAGCGGCGCGCTTGCTTGGCGCGCAAGTATGCCTTATCGGGATTCGTCCAGAGGTAGCGCAAGCGCTAGTGGCAGTGGGTATCGATTTACAAGGTATTCAAACGTTTGTTACACTACAGGACGCTCTAGCGCGAACGCTACCAAGAACGCAAGCAAAGCGCGGGTAGACTGATCTCTTCCTAAGTCTGTTTGGCATCAACGAAACGCCTGTCATTGCGCACCCGCGCCGGCTGTGGTATACTGCGCGCACATAGTTGCAGGCAGGGAGACTAATGATCGCGATGGATACCGTTCAGATCCGCAACTACCACAGCCACCCGGTGACGTATCGTCGCCATCGTCGTTGCCGTCGCCAGCCCGTTGCGCGATCTGGCTAGCCGCGCCTGCACTTCTCGCGAGATGTTCTCAGGCCAGCACTGCCAGCGCGCAGGCTGGCTTCTTCTGTATATCTGCATCAGGCTATGGCGCTGTGTTTGTCCACCGCATTGGCTACGGTCGTGGCCTTTAAACTCGCTAATTGCCGAATATTGTTGCCGGTGGCAAAGCGCCACTGTTACTGGGCACGATCCTCAAACCGAGCATCTACCTACCGAGCCAGTTGGGCGAGGATCGAAGACAATGCGATCAATACCGCCGAGGGAAGTCGGCCACTGACCGGTTTCCCGCATGAGTTGATTGTAGCGTGAACGTGAGGAAGCGTTATGACTTCGTCCACAACGCCTACCAGTCGCTTCCGGGGAAATGCCCAACTGCACCAGTTCTTATTTTGGGCGGCGCTGGCTGCGGTTGCAGCGATCATCGCATTTTTGATCGGCGGTATTGTGTTTGCTTCGACACCACTCGTGATTTTAGCTGGAGGCGGCGTTGTATTGCTCGCGCTTGAACTCGTGGCAATGTGGCTGAATCAACGCGGAAAGGTGACGGTATCCGCTTATGTCGTATGCAGTGCAGTAGCCGGTTACGCGCTGCTCATTGTGCTCGTAGCCCCCGACTTTTTGCCGGTGCTAATGCTTGGCCCGGTTATTATCCTGACTATCGTTCAGCCACTCCTCGATCAAATTGCACTGCGGGTGATCAGCGTGAGCATGGCATTATTGGCGATTGTGATCACAGCGCTTGGAGGGTATGTACGTCTCTTCGAGCCAATGCCGGACGCAATTCTCAACCCTCTGCTGATCATCTTGGTCGCTCTGTCAATGCCAATGCTCCTGATTTTGATGTGGCAAAATTATAACCGCGTCACGAGCGCGCTCCAGCAGAGTGAGCAAAGTAACCGAGCATTACAAGCTATTCGCGATCATCTTGAAGAAGAAGTTGCGCGACGCACGAGTGATCTTCAACAAGCGTTGCACAGCCTAGAACAGCAATTCGCCGAGCAACGGAGTTTACGGCTCACGCTCGAACAGCAACAGGAAGCCATCCGCGAACTGAGTGTACCGATCCTGCCGGTCACCAATGATATTTTGGTCATGCCGCTGATCGGTGTTGTGGATCGCGAACGACTAGGCGATATTAACCGTCGGGCACTAACTGCTATCGCTGAATCGGGCGCGCAGAAATTACTCATTGATATTACCGGCGTGCCGGTCGTTGATAAAGAGGTAGCGAATGGATTAATAACCGTTTTCCAAGCAGTTCGTCTCCTTGGCGGACAGGTATATCTTGCCGGCGTGCGTCCCGAAGTAGCCCAAGCGCTCGTGGCAATCAACATCGATTTGCAAGGTATCCAGACATTCGCCACGCTGCAGGATGCGCTTGCGCGAGCGTTGCCGGCAGCAAAAGTGAGAGCTGTGTAACGCAACTTGTCAGCCAATCCTGTTGCGAAGTTCGCCTATTTTTCCTCTTACCTTATCACTGCCAGTAATGCACTACTGACGCGATCCCTCGTGCTCAGAGCCGAAATTGCTTTCGCGAAAAAGATATGGCGAGCATAGTCAAAATGCAATATACAGATCAGACTTGCTACTTCCAACCAGTGCATATCATTGCATGCCCGCGCCGGCTGTGGTATACTGCGCGCGCATAGTTGCAGGCAGGGAGACAATGATCGCGATGGATACCGTTCAGATCCGCAACTACCCCAGCCACCCGGTGACGTATCGTCGCCGTCGTCGTTGCCGTCGCCAGCCCGTTGCGCGATCTGGCTAGCCGCGCCTGCACTTCTCGCGAGATGTTCTCAGGCCAGCACTGCCAGCGCGCAGGCTGGCTTCTTCTATGTATTCGCATCTAACCAGCGCAGGGAGTTATGACGCATTTATATCTGATCCGTCATGGGGAGGCCGTTGCCAATATTCAGCCGATTGTGGCCGGGATGCGTGGCGATGCCGGATTAACGCCTCGCGGGATCGCGCAGGCCGAACGGTTGCGCGACCGTCTTGCCACGAGCGGCGAGATTAAGGCCGATGTTTTAATCTCGTCAACCTTGCCGCGCGCTCGCCAGACCGCCGAGATTATTCAGCCCGCGTTGGGGCTGCCGATCGTGTTTGATGATGAGGTGCAAGAGCTGCGTGTCGGCGAGGCCGATGGCATGCTGAACCACGAGGCTTGGGCGCTGTTTGGCGTGCCCGATTTTGACCGCTACCCGCTGCGCCCGATCGCTCCCGGCGGCGAGAGCTGGGGTGATTTTACGCTGCGCGTCAGCCGCGCGCTGACCCGCATCACTACCGAACACGCTGGCAAGACAATCGTGGTGGTCTGTCACGGCGGCGTGATCGACTGCTCGTTCATTCACTTCTTCCGTATGCCGAGTCTGGTGGTGCCGCCGACCGACTTTCATACCCGCAATACCAGCATCACGTGGTGGGAGCGGGTTGAGCGGCGCAACCAGCAGCTCTGGCGGCTCAATGCCTATAACGACATCGCCCATTTGCAAGGGATCGGCGCCGTCGAGTCGGTGCGCTGGGAAGACACCCATCCCGCCTCGCCAGTGCCGACCGAGGAGTAGCGCGGTATGATCAGCTTTCTTGCCGATGGTCATGTGGCCAGCCCGCGCGGCTGGCGCGCTGCCGTGGCTGCGTGCGGTATTAAGTACGCCAACCGTGACGATCTAGCGTTGGTGGTTAGCGATCGACCGGCCACCGCAGCGGCAGTCTTCACCACTAATGCAGTCAAGGCGGCGCCAGTGCTGTACGATATGGCGCTAATGGCCCAAGGCGGCGATCTGCGCGCAGTGGTGATCAACGCCGGAAATGCAAATGCCTGCACTGGCGTCGATGGTGATGCCGCTGCCGCCGCGATGGCCCGCGCCGTCGAGCAGGCGCTCGATCTGCCGCCCAACAGCGCCTTTGTGATGTCAACCGGCACGATCGGCGTGCCAATGCCGGTCGAAAAGATTACCCGCGGCATCGCCGAGGCTGCCACCCGGCTCAGCCCCGATCACGGATTGGCCGCCGCGCGCGCAATTATGACGACCGACACCCGGCCCAAACATTGCGCTGTCACCGTGACCTTGCCCGATGGCAGCGTGATCACCATTGGCGGGATGGCCAAAGGCGCGGGTATGATCCATCCCAACATGGCGACGATGCTGGCGGTGGTGACTACTGACGCCGCTGTGCCGCGTGCAGTACTCGATGCGGCAATGCGGCAGGCGCTGGAGGTGAGCTTCAACAGCATCAGTATTGATGGCGATACCAGCACCAACGATACCCTGCTGGTGATGGCCAACGGCGCGAGTGGCGCGCCGCCGATCACCGACCTCGCCGCGCCCGCCGGCGCAGCATTTCTCGCCGGTCTGACTGCGGTTTGCCAACATCTCGCCCACGCCATTGTGCGCGACGGCGAAGGCGCTACCCGCTTTGTCACCATCACTGTGCGCGGCGCGGTCAATAACGCCGAGGCGAAGCAAGCGGCAATGACTATTGCCCGCTCGCCGCTGGTCAAGACGGCGCTATTTGGGGCCGACCCTAACTGGGGCCGCGTGCTCTGCGCGATTGGCTACTCTGGCGCGACGGTTGACCCTAACCGGGTAGTCTTGCATTTCGGCGGCATGCGCGTGCTGGAAGGCGGCCTGCCGCTGCCGTTCGATGAAAAAGCGGCGCACAAACTGCTCGATGTGCCCGAAATCACGATCGACGCCGACCTTGGCCTCGGTGATGGGCAGGCAACCGTCTGGACATGCGATTTTAGCTACGATTACGTGCGGATCAATGCCGAATACCGGACGTAGTAGGTTTGACGCACAGGAACCACTCTTTCTCCAAAGGGGGTGGGGTGAGGGCTATGGATCTTACCGCGCGCCAACAGATTGCTCGTGAGCTATGCCAACGCCTCGCCGCGCAACCGGCAGCAGCCATCGTGGTGGCCGGTATGATCGAGCCGCCCACGCCGCTGACCGATTTCGATCCGCTTGAAGTATTGGTAGTGGTCGAAGGCATGGCGGTGCGCCCGTGTCATAGCTTCATCGTGCAAAATATGCCGGTGACGATCCATACGATTGCGCAGTCCGATCTGAGCGCAATGCTGCGCGCGCCCGATCTGCGTTGGCCGCAGTGGCTGGGCTGGCTGGCGGCGTTGCAGCCACTGATCGGTGATGGCCAAAGGGTGCAAGAGTGGCTAACGCAGGCAAAGGCTGTACCTGAACGCGATTTTCACCGCAGCATTTTGCCACACCTGCCGCAGCTAGTCTTTGGCTGTTACGGCGAATTGCGTGCTGCTGCCGTCCGCCGGCACGAGCGCGACGCGGTGATACTGGCGCCGGCGCTGCTTGCCGAGCTGCACACTGCGCTCTGTTTGATCAACCGGCGCTGGCCTACTCAGCGCCGCTTCGCCGGAATTGCGGAGAGTTTTGCGTTTCCGTTGCAGCCCCGCGACTGGCCGCAACTTGCTGAAGCGATACTTAACGCTCACCAGCTCGATGAGATTGTGCGCCTAGCCGGCACACTCATCGCTAACTACTGGCAACTGCTAGTGCGGTGCAGTTTGACGATTGAATACCATCAGACTACGGCAACCACACCGTTGTGACGCAATAGAGGAGTAGCGCAGATGGAACACCGGCTTTGGGGTGGACGGTTTAGTGAACCGACGGCAGCCGAGATGCGCCGGTTCAATGACTCGTTCCGGTTCGACCGGCGGTTGGCCGAGGTTGACATTACCGGCAGCATCGCGTGGGCCGGCGCATTGGCGCAGGCCGGCCTGATTAGCGGGACCGAGCATGCCGAGTTGGTGCGCGGCTTAGAATTGGTGCGAGAAGAGTTTGCCAGCGGTACCTTTGTGGCTACCGAGAGCGATGAAGACATCCATACCGCCGTCGAGCGCCGCCTGCGCGAACTGATCGGCGATGCTGCGCTCAAGCTACATACTGGTCGCTCGCGTAACGATCAGGTTGCGACCGATATGCGGCTCTACACTATCGGCGTCGCGCGCCAGCTCGACCGGCGGTTGCGCGATCTGCAACTGGCGTTGCTTGCACAGGCCGAACAACATGCCGATACCCTGATGCCGGGTTACACCCACTTGCAACGCGCCCAGCCAATCACTTTTGGCCACTGGTGTTTGGCCTACGTCGAGATGTTTGATCGTGACCGCAGCCGGCTGCGCGACGCAACTGTCCGCATGCGGGTCTTGCCATTAGGAGCGGGAGCGCTGGCCGGCAATTCGCTCGGCGTCGAGCGCGAACGGCTGACCGAACTGCTTGACGAGTTTGATGAACTCGCCGCCAACTCGCTCGACGCGGTGAGCGATCGCGACTTCGTCGCCGAGACACTCTTCGCTTGCGCGCTGATTGGTGTTCACCTGAGCCGGCTGGCCGAAGATGTTATCCTCTACGCCAGCGCCGAATTCGGTTTCATCGAACTAGCCGACGCCTACAGTACCGGCTCAAGTCTGATGCCACAAAAGAAGAATCCTGATAGCATGGAATTGTTGCGCGGCAAAAGCGGTCGTTTGCTGGGCAATCTCGTTGCGCTGCTGACGGTATTAAAGGGTTTGCCGCTCGCGTACAACAAAGACATGCAAGAGGACAAAGAACCGCTCTTTGACAGTTTTGACAATCTCGATCTTGGGTTGCAAGTCGCAGCGGCGGCGATTGCCACTATGACCGTGCGCCGCGAGCGCATGGCCGCCGCGCTCGACGACGCAATGCTGGCCACCGACCTAGCCGACGAGCTAGTGCGGCGTGGCACACCCTTCCGGGTCGCTCACAGCAAAGTTGGCCAATTGGTGCAACGCGCTCAAACGCTCGGCGTAAGCCTGCGCCATCTACCGCTGAGCGAGTATCAGGCGGTCGAACCGAGTCTCGATGCGAGCGTCTACACCATATTCGACATGGCGCGCAGCGTCGCCCAAAAGGCAAGCTACGGCGGCACTGCGCCGCAACGGGTACGCGAGCAATGCAGCCGCTGGCGCGATCTCTTGGGGGCATAGCGTTCTATGCCCACCACCTAGTAGGGCATAGCGTCCTATGCCCCAGCGAGGAATCTAAACACGACTATGACTAGCCCACTTTACGCACCACCGGTCAGCTTACCGGTACTACACATCCGGCCCGACGCCGCCGTCACGATTCGCCGCGCGCGCGTCAGCGATGTGCCGCGACTCTATGAGATTATTAACTACTACGCCGCTCGTGGCGACATGCTGCCGAAGACGCTTGACCAGCTCTACAACCGAGTGCGTAATTTCAACGTCGCCGAGGCTGATGGCGAGGTAATCGGCTGCGCTGCGCTGCACATCACGTGGGCCGATCTAGCCGAAGTCGTTAGTGTCGCCGTCCATCCCTCGTTTCAAGGCCGCGGCATTGGCCGCCGTCTCGTCGAACCGCTCTTCACCGAAGCGATCGAGCTTGGCATTCCTACCCTCTTCACACTGACTTTGCAGGTCGGCTTCTTCAGTTCGCTCGGCTTCCGCGAAGTGCCAAAATTGCGCCTGCCACACAAAATTTGGCAAGATTGCGCCACCTGTTTCAAACAGGATCGGTGCGATGAGGTGGCCATGGTGCGGCAAGTACCGTAATGGTCTCTCCCCTTGTGGCGGCGCACGGCGGGACGGTATAGAGGAGGTCGAGCCGAAGAACAGCCGTACCGTAATCGTCTCTCCCCTTGTGGCGGCGCACGGCAGTGCGCCGCGCCAAACCGCCCTGTCGCCAAGCGACATCCAACCGTGCCATTGCTCCGTATTCTTGCATGACGCATTGCAACACAGGAGTGATCGTATGTTGCTGAATAGCACCATCGCTACCGCTATCTTGCTGATCGTTCTCGGCCTCGGCGGCGTCTTCTCAACCGGCGCGGCCACCTCGGCCATTCCTGCGCTGTTTGGGATTGTCTTGTTGGGGCTAGGCATTGCAATTGAGCGTTCCCAAACGCCGCGCCGCTTCGAGTGGCTGGCCGCGCTAGTAGGCTTACTCGGCGTCATCGCGCCTGCTGCCAACCTTGCCCGCATCATCGGGCAGAATGGCTTCATCGTCAACGCTGCCGTCTTCGCCAATGCCGTGATGTTAGGCACCTGCGGCCTCTACCTGTTGGTCTGGTTGTGGGAGCAGCGCACCGGTGAACGGTTTCGTATACAGTGACAACGAATGAACGAATGAGTGGGAACGAATGAACGAATGAATAATGGGGAACGAATGAACGAATGAATAATGGGGAACGAATGAGGGGAACATATTCTCTATGACTTCCCCTCATTCACTCATCCGTTTATTCATTTAATTCATTTATTCGTTTATTCGTCCCCCATTCGTTGTCCCTGTTCCAACCTCTATCCCGGCTAGCCGTTCGATTGCCTTGATTAAGGCATGGTTGCCCTCATGGCCTAGTCCGGCAGCTTGGAGCGTGCGGTAGAGGTGGAAGACGGTTGAGGTGACAAGCATTGGCGCGCCGACGGCATCGGCAGCAGCGAGCACGAGCCGGAGGTCTTTCTGCTGGAGATCGATGGTGAAGCCGGGCCGCCAGTCGCGCCGGATGACCTGCGGCCCCCGATTTGAGAGCATCCAACTGCCTGCTGCGCCCCCACTCACCGCCGCCAGCGCTTTTTCTAAATCGACCCCGCTGGCCTGCGCAAAGACGAGCGCTTCACTGATCGCCAACATGGTTCCCACCACGAGGATCTGATTGACTAGCTTGACGGTCTGGCCGGCGCCGTGCCCGCCGACATGGGTAATTGTTTTGCCCATGGCTTGAAAGACCGGCATTGCTCGCTCGACTAGCTCAGCCGGCCCGCCAACCATGATGCTGAGTGTGCCGCGCGCTGCCCCTTCGCTGCCACCGCTGACCGGCGCGTCGAGAAAGCCGATGCCGCGTTCGCCGAGCCGAGCTGCGAATTGCTGCGCTCCCTGCGGGCTGATGGTGCTCATGTCGATCATCAGCATGCCGGCCCGCGCCCCCTCAATTGCCCCCTGTGGCCCAAACAGTACTGCCTCAACATCCGGCGTATCGCTGACACAACTGATCACAATATCGCTGCGCGCAGCCACCTCAGCCGGCGATGCTGCCAACTGCGCCCCGGCAGCGACTAGCTCATCGGCCCGCCCCGGCGTGCGGTTCCAAACCGTCAACGGAAATCCGGCGCGCAGAATGTTGGCTGCCATCCCGCGCCCCATAATCCCCAATCCGATAAAACCGATCCGTTCGGTCATAGCAATCTCCTCGTTACTATGCGCATGGTGCGCGACAATGGTATCATACCTGCTGGTGTGCCCGTGTCGAGCCGCATCGCTCGTGTGGCGCTGTAACCACGCCTCACTACAGGAGGAGACAGTTTATCATGCCTGCTGCGCTATCTGATCTGCTGGTGCTTGACCTCAGCCGGGTGTTGGCCGGCCCCTACGCCACGATGGTGCTTGCCGATCTAGGGGCAAGGGTGATTAAGATCGAACAACCCGGCAGCGGCGACGAAACGCGCCAATGGGGACCGCCCTTCGCCGAGAATGGGCTGAGCGCCTATTTCATTGCCGTCAACCGTAACAAACAGAGTGTCACTGTCAACCTCAAGCACCCCGACGGGCAGGCAATCGTGCGCGCGCTGGCACGCCGGGCCGATGTGTTGATCGAGAACTTCTTGCCGGGCACGTTGGCGAGGCTAGGGCTAGGTTACGAAGATTTGCGCGCGCTTAATCCGAGGTTGATCTACTGTAGCATTACCGGCTACGGCCAATACGGCCCCGACGCGCTGCGGCCCGGTTACGACACGGTGATACAGGCCGAAGGGGGGCTGATGAGCATCACCGGTGAACCCGACGGCCCACCGCTGAAGACCGGCGTTGCTGTTGCCGACATTACCACCGGATTGTACGCCGCGACCAGCATTTTGGCCGCGCTGCACTACCGCGCGCAGAGCGGTGAAGGCCAGTATATCGACATTGCGCTCTTCGACGTGCAGCTCAGTTGGCTGGCTAATGTCGCCTCAGCTTATCTC
>JANWYE010000081.1 GCA_025057175.1 Chloroflexus sp.
TTATCAAACTGGTGCTAACTATGGGCCGTGGTCGTTATCCTGCTCGCCTAAACGTCACTGCGCCGCCGCCAGAACTTGCTGAACGCTATTTTCGTTCATGGCCGGCGCATGCGCTCTACCATACGCCAGAGCGCTTTCCGCCGCTGAGCGCCGAAGGTTTGTTTGGGCGCAGCGCGCCATTGACGCTTGAATTTGGCTGCGCCACCGGCGAATATCTCTGCGCGCTGGCGGCAGCACAGCCGGAAGCCTGTTTCGTGGGCATTGATATTGTGGCCAAGCCGCTCTATCGGGCAGTGCAACGGGCAGCGGCGCTTGACCTCGCGAATATTCAGTTTATTCACGCCGATGCGCGCTTGCTCTACCAGCGCATTCCCGATGCGGCGCTAGCGGTGATCGTGCTCCATTTCCCCCCGCCACTGCTGCGTAACCGGCAACGCAACCAGTTGCTCGTCTCGCCGCAGATGCTAGCCTGCGCTGCTCGCGCCCTCGCGCCCGGCGGCTATCTCAGCTTTCTGACCGATCATCCGGCCCTCTTCGCGCTGATGCAAGAACTGTTGCCGGCTTTCCCGGCCTTGCGCGCGCGACCGGCTTCACCCAGCGAATTGGCTGCCTTCGAGTCACACTATCACCGGCGCTGGGCAGCGCGGGGGCGCGTGATTAACGGGTTGCGGATCGAGCGGGTGGCAGCGGGATAAGCTCTTAACGCATATCTTAGCGCCCCGCTCGCCATTGCCAAGCGGAGCATGCTATGGAATGTCGCGTGGGTTGTGGCGCATGTTGCATCGCTCCTTCGATCTCGTCGCCAATACCGGGGATGCCTCACGGCAAACCGGCAGGAGTGCGTTGTGTGCAATTGACGGCTGATAATCGCTGCGCCTTGTATGGCAAGCCGGAACGTCCGCCAGTCTGCGTTCGCCTGCAACCACATCCCGATATGTGTGGCCGCACCGCGGCTGAAGCAATGCAGTTGCTGAGCGCGCTCGAACTGGCCACTCAACCTGAAAAATGACTGAAATGTTATGTGGCGCGAAGCAAATCTGCAACTCTCCTGCGCCGATTTGCGTTATTATTGCAGGGACAAATATCGTCGCGCCTCCCGCCACATGGAAAGGATCTTGTAACAAAATTGCGGTATGATACATGTGGGGGACAGGCAGGCGATCAACGCACACCGCAGTGCGCGCTACCGAACCCAAGGATTCTGTTTATGGGTGTCGAAGCGGGCCGGTATCAGCGCCAAGCGGCGCAACGCCGGATCGACATCCCGGGAAAGGAAGCCGCAGTGACTGACTTCGATCTAGACCGTTTGAGCATACCTGAGCTCGAACGACTGCGGGACGCGATCAACCAGCGCCTGCTGCAACTGCGCTACGGTACGCCGCGTTCGCTGCCGGAACTGTTGCGCATGTTGGAGGAGGTCAAGGTCGTCCTGAGTGATCAGGGCAAGGAATGGCGCTCGCTAGAGCGTTGGCAGTGGATGGATGGCCAGATTCGCTTCTGGCTGAACCCAGCCGATCAGGTTCGTTACCGGCCCGGCTGGTATACAATTGACGAATTGATCCTCTGGTCGCAGGATCGTGGCCCCGTGCTCGTCCCGCAGGAGGAAGAGGAAGAGGATTTAGAGGGTTGGACGGAGATCAACGGCGTGCGTATCCGTTGGTTGCCCGACGGCACGATGGAACGCATGTAGCAGTGGGTCGGCAACCCGCCATCACAGGCGGGTTGCTCCCACGCTGTGCTGTTTTAACCGTCCGACCTTCACAGCCCTAGCCATCGCGCCAGCAATGGCGCGAGAAGTGAGGTCGTTGCGCCGTTTAACCCCATTGCCAGCCCGGCCAACGCGCCGGCTTCGCTACTGAATTGCAACGAACGCGCAGTGCCGAGGCCGTGCGATGCTAACCCCAGCGCAAAGCCGCGCTCGCCATCGTCGCGCACGCCAAAGAAGCTGAGCAATTCCCAGCCGAAGAGCGCTCCTACCATGCCGGTGACAATGACGATCACGGCGGTGAGTGATGGTAGGCCGCCCAATTGTTCGGCAATGCCCATCGCAATCGGCGTGGTGATCGATTTTGGCGCCAGCGAGCGCAGCGTCTGTTCGGAAAGCCCCACCAGTCTCCCGGCTAACACCGCTGCACTGATGCCGGTAGCTGAACCAACCAGCAAACCTGCTAGCGCCGGCCAAAAGATCCGGCGCAGCGTTCGCTCTGATTCATAGAGCGGGATCGCTAGCGCCACTGTCGCCGGCCCTAGCAGGAAATGCACGAATTGCGCGCCATCAAAATAGGTTGCGTAAGGAGTGTTGGTCAGCAGTAAGATGCTGACGATCGCAATGATCGCCAATAGCACCGGGTTGAGCAGCGGTGGTGAACCGAGCCGGCGGCTGATCAACGTCATGACGCGATAGATTGCGATCGTAGCCGTTAGCCAGAGCAGCGGGGTCTGGGCCAAATAGACCCAAATTGAGAAGATCCGTTCATCCATACCATGCCGATCACTTTCTCTGGCGCAACCAATGGACGGTCAGGCCGGTTGCGAGCAAGGTTATTGCGGTTGATACTACAATAGCGACCAATAGCGGCGCTCCTTCGCGCGCCAGCAGCGGAAGATGGACGATCACGCCTACCCCTGCCGGCACGAATAGCAGCGGAAGGTGGGCCAACATGCCATGAGCAGTAGCGCTCAGTTGGGCAGGTGGCCCGCCACGCCAGCGCAAGATGGCAAAGAGCAGCAGCATGCCGACTACCGGGCCGGGAACCGGCAGATTGAGGCCGCGACTAAGCACTTCGCCGATCAGTTGAAAGAGCAAAATGCCGAGAAGTGCGTCGATCATTGTTAATCCCTTCTGCCATCTGGAAATGTTCTTGGTTTGAGATTGCTATTATGCGACTTCAGCAGGGCTGTAGAGCGCGGCAGGGCAACTGCCGCACTCCACAACAGACGTGCAAGTTGACCGTGAATTGATACCTGACATTTCTCAAAGTTCACCAGTGTTAAAGCTGACGCGATCGTAGCCCCGGCGCTGCCAGATGTCGCCCAATACCTACTATAATAGAACCCAGAGGACGCATGGTATTCAGCGTCCGGGAGGAGTTATGGCAAAACCGATTGTGGCCATTGTGGGCCGCCCAAATGTTGGTAAATCGACCTTTTTTAATCGCTTGATTGGCGAACGCCGCGCGATTATTGAAGATATTCCCGGCACGACCCGCGATCGCTTGTATGGCGATACCTTCTGGAACGGGCGCGAATTTACGGTGGTTGACACCGCCGGCATTCTGTTTGGCGAAGACGATCCAAACCTGCCCGAAGCAGAGATCAACCGCCGCACCCGCGCCCAAGCCGAGCATGCAATTGCTGAAGCCGATGCGATCATTTTTATGGTAGACGGGCGTGATGGGTTGACCGCGGCTGACGCCGAGGTCGCCGATATTCTGCGCACCACTGCCAAGCCGGTAGTGTTGGCCGTCAACAAGTGCGATAGTCAGGAACGCATGCTCGACGCGGTCGAGTTTTACGCGCTCAATTTAGGCGACCCCATCCCCATGAGCGCCTTTCACGGCTTGGGCACTGGCGATGTGCTTGACCGGCTCACCGAGCATTTGCCGCCTAAAACGTTTGCGCAGGAAGAAGAGCGCCATCTGCGGGTGGCGATTGTGGGCCGGCCCAACGTCGGCAAATCCTCGCTGCTTAACCGCTTGCTCGGCCAAGAGCGCAGCGTGGTTAGCCCGATTCCCGGCACCACCCGCGATCCTATTGATACTACGATCATCTATTACGGTGAGCCGATCACCTTGATTGATACTGCCGGCATTCGCCGCGCCGGCAAGATCGAACGCGGGATCGAGAAGTATAGCGTGTTGCGCACGCTGCGCGCCATCGAGCGTTGTGATGTCGCCTTGCTGCTGATTGATGCCACCGAGGGCGTTACCGCCCAAGATACTCATATCGCCGGGATGGTGGTTGAAGCGAAAAAAGGCTTGATCCTCGTCGTGAACAAATGGGACGCAGTGACGAAAGATTCGCACACCTATTATGAATTTGAAGATCGGGTGCGCGAAGCGTTCAAATTCGTCGATTACGCCCCGATTGTTTTTGTTTCGGCGCTGACCGGCCAGCGCGTCAGCCACCTGCTTGATTACGCCCGCGAGGTGTATGCTCAGCGCCAAAAGCGGGTGCCAACCAGCGAGTTGAATAACTTCTTGCGTGAGGCGGTGTTGCAACAACCGCCGATGGCGACGAAAAAAGGCGCGCACTTGCGGATTTACTACGCGGTGCAACCGCAAACCGAGCCGCCAGTCTTCCTCTTCTTTGCCAACGATGGTGAATTGGTGCATTGGTCGTATGCCCGCTACCTCGAAAATCGGCTCCGAGAACGTTATGGTTTTCAGGGCACACCGATCGTGATCGTCTTCCGTTCGCGTGAGCGGAAGGAGGATGATTGACCGCATCTGCTCATTTCTGTCGCATGGCAGCGCGCAGGCGGCCATTGGTGGCCGGCTCGCTCGCTGCCTGCGTTTTTGTGGAGGTTGTTTCGTATGCATATTACCGATGTCTGGCCGGGCCGTCCCTACCCGCTCGGCGCGACGTGGGATGGCGAGGGGGTTAATTTCGCGCTCTTCTCGGCCCATGCCACCCGGGTTGAGTTGTGCTTGTTCGATAGCCCGACTGCGCTGCGCGAGGCCGTGCGGGTTATCTTGCCCGAGCGCACCGATGATATCTGGCACGGGTACATTCCCGGCTTGCGCCCCGGCCAACTCTATGGCTATCGCGTGCATGGTCCCTACACGCCGCAACAGGGTCATCGCTTTAATCCGTACAAGTTGCTGATCGATCCGTATGCCCGCGCCTTGTCTGGCGAGCTGCGCTGGGATAAGGCGAATTATGGCTATCGTGTTGACAGCCCTTACGGTGATCTAACCATTGGCAAGCGCGATAGCGCACCGTATGTGCCGCGCTCGGTCGTGATCGATCCGCAATTTGATTGGGGGGATGATCGGCCACCAGATATTCCGCTAGCCGATTCGGTGATTTATGAGTTGCACGTCAAAGGCTTTACCAAGCTGCACCCGGAGGTGCCAGAGGCGCTGCGCGGCACCTATGCCGGATTGGCTTCGCCGGCCATCATTGCCTATTTGAAGGAATTAGGCGTTACGGCGGTCGAACTCTTGCCGGTGCATGCCTTTATTACCGATCAGTTTCTCGCCGATCGCGGCCTAACCAACTATTGGGGCTACCAACCGATCAACTACTTCAGCCCTGAGCCGCGCTATGCTAGCCAGCGTGACCCGCAGGCGCAAGTGAATGAGTTTAAGCAGATGGTCAAGGCGCTCCACGCCGCCGGGATCGAAGTGATTATCGATGTGGTCTACAACCACACTGGCGAGGGTAACCATCTCGGCCCAACCCTCAGCTTCCGCGGGATTGATAATGCCGCCTATTACCGGCTCGTGCCGGATCAACCACGCTACTACCTCGATGACACCGGCACCGGTAACAGCCTCAATATGAACAGTCCGCGCGCGTTGCAACTTGTGCTTGACTCGTTGCGCTACTGGGTGACTGAGATGCACGTTGATGGCTTTCGGTTTGATCTCGCGCGCACACTGGCTCGCGGCCCGATCGGTTCTGATCAGCCTAGTCCCTTCTTCGCAATGGTGCGGCAAGACCCCGTCCTTTCGCGGGTCAAGCTGATTGCCGAGCCGTGGGATGTCGGTTTCGATGGCTACTGGGTGGGCCGTTTTCCGCCACCATGGGCCGAGTGGAATGGTCGCTACCGCGATACCGTCCGTCGCTTTTGGAAGGGTGATCCCGGCCAAGCCGCCGAGTTTGCTTCGCGTTTTATGGGATCGATGGATCTCTACCATCACAACGGTCGCCGTCCCTATCACTCAATCAACTTTGTCACCGCGCACGATGGGTTCACTCTCCGCGATCTTGTTTCGTACAACGAGAAGCATAATGAGGCCAACGGCGAAGCTAACCGCGATGGCGATACGCACAACAACTCGTGGAATTGCGGTGTGGAAGGTCCCACCGATGACCCTGACATCCGCACATTGCGGTTACGGCAGATGATGAACTTCATCGCTACCCTGTTCTTATCGCAGGGGACGCCGATGCTGTTGGCGGGTGATGAGCGCGGGCGCACGCAGCGGGGCAACAACAATGCTTACTGCCAAGACAACCCAATCTCGTGGGTTGATTGGCGGGGTGATACAGAAGCCGAACGCTTGCTGAATTTCACCCGCCGGCTGATCGCCTTCCGCTGCGCCCATCCAATCTTGCGCCGGCGCCGTTTCTTTGCCGGCAATCTCGGCAATACCGACTACGATGTGGAATGGCTCAGTCCTGATGGCCAAGAGGTCAGCGCCGAGCTGTGGCAGCAGCCTGATCTGCGCTGCATTGGTGTGTTACTGAATGGCGCAGTGATTGACGATCGCACCGAACGCGGCGAGCCAATGCGCGATGATGTGTTGCTAGTGTTGATCAACGCCAGTGATGAGGCAGTGCCCTTTATTCTGCCCGATTGGCCCGATGATGCTGAATGGCATGTGGTGATTGATACAGCCCAACCCGATCTGCAAGCGCCTAGCCGGGTCACCGATCAGATGTACCACATCCAGCCGCGCTCGCTGACGGTGTTGATCGAACGGATCGAGAGCGAACCGCCGCTGCAAATTGATCTAACCGGATTGGCGAAGTAGCATGCACATGTTCACAAATCGTCTTAACGGTTTGGTAACAAATTCGTACAAGCTGCCGGTATAGTACGAGAAAGCAAGTATCACAGATTTCCATCGGAGCCACTCATGCGCACTCGTCTGAAGTTGAAACCCGGCCAACGCGGAACTAAGAAGTTGCAGGCAATGTACGGCGATCGCCTTGTCTGTGTGCGTTATCGTTACGATGCTGAACATGGCCGTCGCCTGAAAACGATAGAACTGATCGTTGAAGAAAAAGCATGGCTGCCTCCTGATCGTTGCGCTCAAGCGGCAGACGGCGCTGATCGGGGAGCGGCGGATTAGCCAAAGGCCGCAACGGTTTGGTAGAGTTTTGCGCTGTCGATCTCCATTCTGACAGATACTGCGTGACATGAGGAGCGATTAGCGAGGGTGGCTCCTATGCCGTCCTCGCTTTATTCATGCCACAATAACCAACGCCTACCGCGTATGCCGGTCTTTAATGTCAATGCGCGAGTGATGCGCTGGGTCCAGAGTAGGGCGCGGTTTCCGCAGGCGTGTGATCTCGTAGTGGTTAGGGCATCATCCGCACATCGTCTAATCAAGCGAGGCAAGGGATGGTATGATATATGGTGAGTAGTATTCCTTGATCCATACCGGATTAGGTGCGAAGGGTCGCAGAGCCGGTTTCGTTACTGGTGGCGGTTGACAGTAACCACTGTGCTCGCCGTGGAGCGTGCAGTGTCTCAGTCTTGTTTCAATGAATCCGCTCAATCAGCCGATCTGGCGCAGCAGATGGCTGAATTACAAGTGGAGCTAGCTCGGTTACGGGCGCAAAATCGCTTTTTGCTTGCCGCTGTCAACGAGATGGCAAGCGGGATGATTGTCACCGATGCCGAACCCGATCAGCCCATTATCTTCGTCAATCGCGCCTTTAGCATAATCACCGGCTATGCACCGGACGAAGTTCTGGGCCGTAACTGTCGCTTTTTACAAGGGCCGCAGACTGATCAGGCGGTCGTAAACCGGATTCGTGAGGCAATTGCGGCTGCGCGACCCATCCAGACCCGTCTGCTTAACTATCGCAAAGATGGCCAACCCTTTTGGAATCAGCTCTCGATTAGCCCGGTGCGTGATGAGACTGGTCGGGTGGTAGCATTTGTCGGTTTGCAGACCGATGTCACTGCGCAAGTGACGGTTGAGCAGGCGCTGGCCGATCGCGAACGTTTGCTGCGCGCAGTTGGCAAGATGGCGAGTGTGGGTGGTTGGGAATTTGATCTGACCACGCGGCAGATGGTATGGTCAGAAGAGATGTTTGCCATCCACGAGTTGCCGGTGGGTGAGCCGCCATCACCGGAAGCGGCGTTGTGGTTCTATCCGCCTGAAGTTCATTCCCTGATTGATCAAGCGTTTCAGCATTGCCTTGCCACCGGTGAAGGATGGGATCTGGAGTTGCCTTTCCGCACTGTGCGCGGCAATCTGCGCTGGATACGTTCAATTGGCCAACCGGTGTGGGAGAGTGGGCAGATTGTCAAGCTGCGTGGCACCTTTCAAGACATTACCCGCAGCAAAGAAACCGAGCTGGCTTTGCGCGCCAGCGAGCGGCGCTACCGCATGCTGGCCGATCTGTTGCCGGGTACGGTAGTGGTGATGTTTGATGCCGATCTGCGCATCACGCTTATTGCTGGTGCGGAATTAGCCCGATTTGGCATTTCTGCGGCACAGATCGAGGGGCAATTGTTGCCGGATATCCTGCCTGAGCCGCACCGTTCTGAGTTGTTGCCGCTGTGCTATGAGGTCTTGGCTGGCGTTCCGTACCATATTGACTATGTGTTTAACCGGGAAGTCTTCGATACGTCGCTGCTGCCGGTCGAAATTACACCGGGGCAAGTTAGTGGCGGCTTGATTGTCGGACGGAATATTACTGTCGAGCGGCAAATTGCCGCCGATCTGTTGCGCGCGAAGGAGGCTGCCGAGCAGGCTGAACGGGCCCGTTCGGCCTTTCTAGCCTCGATTAGCCACGAGCTTCGCACCCCGCTGAATGCCGTCATTGCTAGCGCCGAATTGCTTTTGACTGATGCCTTGCCCGAAGCGCAGCGTTCACTCGTTGAAACCATCCGCATTGGTGGCGAGGCGCTGCTAGCAATTGTCAACAATGTGCTTGATCTCTCGAAAATGGAGGCCGGACGACTCGAAATCGTAGCCGAACCGGTTAATCTGCGCGCGATTGTTGATGCAGTGATGGCCTTGTTCCGCCGTGATGCCGAGCAAAAGGGGTTGGTATTCACAGCAGTGGTCGATCCAGCGTTGCCCGCTTTCGTTGTCACCGATGGCGCGCGCGTGCGCCAGATTTTGATTAATTTGGTAAGCAATGCGATCAAATTTACCGATCGCGGCCAAGTGTTAGTGACGGTTGGCATCGCTGATACAACTCCAGATCAGTATTATCTAGCAGTGACAGTGCTTGATACAGGGATTGGCATTCCACCCGAACAACTGCCTCGCCTTTTCCAACCGTTTACCCAGTTCGGTAATGAGCGCGCGCGGCGAGGTGGCGCCGGTCTTGGCTTGGCCATTAGCGCCCAATTGGTGAATGTGATGGGTGGCACGCTGAGCGTGGAGAGCCAGCCGGGGAAAGGGTCTACCTTTACCTTGCGGCTGCCGGTGCAGCGCGTTGTTGCGCCAGCGAGCGTGCCTGTGCCAGCGATGGCGCCGGAACCATCCTCGTCATTACAAGTATTGGTGGCGGAAGATAACGAGATCAATCAGCAGGTGGCGCTCCATTTGCTGCGGGTATTGGGTCATCACGTCACCGTTGTGGCCAATGGACGCGAAGCAGTGCAAGCTGTGCAGAATCATCCGTTCGATGTTGTGCTGATGGATCTGCAAATGCCAGACATGGATGGCGAGGAAGCTACTCGCCAGATCCGCGCGCTTGGTGATCAGATTCGCCAACCACGCATTATTGCCCTCACGGCGTATGCCTTAGCCGAGCTGCGCGAACGCTGTTTGGCAGCGGGAATGGATGGCTTTCTCACAAAACCGGTGCGGCTGCAAGACTTGCGCGCAGCGTTGCAGCCTCGTTCTAAGGAGATAGCGCCGGCTGCGGTTTCGATTCTGCCGCACAGTGATCGAGTGATCGACTGGGAAGTTTACCACGATTTGCTGGCTGCGCTCGGTTCCGATCAAGCTGAGATGGCAGCCAAGGCGCGCGAGCTGATCCAGCGCGAGTTTCAACACCAACTTGAGCAGTTGGCCGTCGCGGTCGCTCACGCTGATACTGAGCAGGCTCGGCGGACTGCTCATCGCCTCAAGGGTGGCGCTCGCCAAGTTGGGGCAGTGCGGGTAGCGGCTGCGGCCCAAGCTCTCGAACAGGCAGCCGCATCCCGGATGCCGCTCGAACCGTTGTTGCAGGCCTTGCAATACGCGGTCGCCGAAACGCTTCGCCTGCTGGGGGGCAGTTGACAGTTGCATCGCGCCGTGCTACCGTAGAATCATCCTAGCCAGCAACATAGCGACAGGGTGGTCGTATTTGAGTCATCGTTCAGAGAGGAGCAGGCCATGGCGAAAAAGATCCTCTTCCTCGTCGGCGACTATGTGGAAGATTACGAGGTGATGGTGCCATTTCAGGCGCTCGCTGCGCTTGGCTATCAAGTGCATGCCGTCTGTCCGGGCAAGAAGGCTGGTGAGTTTGTCCGCACTGCTGTGCATGATTTTGAAGGCGATCAGACCTATAGCGAGAAGCGGGGGCATAACTTTACTCTGAACCAGACCTTTGATGAGGTCAACGAGCAAGAGTACGATGCGCTGGTCATTCCGGGCGGGCGGGCGCCTGAGTATATCCGGCTCAACCCGCGTGTGCTGGAGATCACGCGCCACTTCTTTGCTGCCAACAAACCGGTGGCCGCGATTTGTCACGGCCTGCAGGTATTAGCTGCCGCTGGCGTGCTGAATGGCCGCCGCTGCACTGCCTATGCGGCGGTTGGGCCTGATTTGCCGCTGATCGGCGCTGAGTATCACGCCATTCCAGCCGATCAAGCGATTACCGACGGCAACCTCGTCACTGCTCCGGCATGGCCGGCCCACCCGGCGTGGCTGGCCCAGTTTCTCAAGGTGCTAGGAGCAAAGATCGAGATTGAACCGCAGGCTGAAGCGGTAGGAGCATAACGGCGCATCCCAGCCGGTGGCGCGGCGCATCCGATGGCCGGATGCGCCGTTTGCATTGAGGAACTTTTCCGCCGCTAGCGTCGTCTTTCAAAAAAGATGATGTTTTGCCTTGTCAGCGCCGGTTATTCTCGGTACAATGCCAGTACGATCACACGCCAACATTCGCCGGCAAATGGTTGTCTATGCCATATATCTCCTTTATCTATCCTGAAGCGCTCTGGTTGCTGATCGTGCCGATCGGTATGGCAGCGCTGGCGCTGCTTGCTCCGCGGCGGCTGTCACCATTCCGGTTTTGGGGCAGTCTGATCGTCCGCACGCTCATCGCTATCGCCCTGATTTTTGCCTTTGCCGGTGTTCAGTTTGTGCGTCCAGTTGATCGGCTGACCACGGTCTTCTTGCTCGATGGCAGCGACTCAATGCCGGCTTCGACGCGCGCGCAGGCCGAGGCGTTTATTCGCGCGGCCTTGCAGGAAATGCCGGCTGATGACCAAGCGGCTATTATCGTTTTTGGCGATAATGCCTTGGTCGAACGCGCTCCCGATAGCGATCGCCGGCTAGGCCGGATTACCTCTATCCCAATCGCTAATCGCACCAATATCGAAGCCGCTATTCAGCTTGGCATGGCCCTCTTCCCGGCTGATGCCCAGAAACGGTTGGTGTTGCTTTCGGATGGGGGTGAAAATAGCGGGCGCGCCATTGATGCGGCGCGATTGGCCGCTAGTCGCGGCATTCCGATCGATATTGTTGACCTGACGCTGGTGGAAGCTGATGCTGAGGCGTTAGTGGCCAGCGTCGAAGCGCCGAATAGTGTGCGCGCTGGCCAAGAGGCGCTGATTGTGGCAACGGTGGAGAGTAACGTTGCTCAGCCGGCAATTGTGCGCCTGATTGATGATACTGGCGTGGTGGCCGAGCGCGCGCTTGAATTGTCGCCCGGCGCAACCCGTGTCGAGTTTGTGGTTCCGGTTGACGGCAACGGTTTTCGGCGTTATCGGGTGCAGGTTGAAGCAGCGCGCGACGGGCGGGTGCAAAATAACGAGGCGGCGGCCCTGATTCGGGTGCAAGGCCCGCCCCGCATCTTGTTGATCGCGCGTAATGCGCTTGATGCTCGCCCCTTGGCTACAGCATTGAGCGCTGCTGATATGGTGGCCGAAGTGATCTCGCCGGAAGCAGCACCACGTTCGCTGGCCGATCTGAGCGCCTACGACGCACTCGTGCTGGTGAATACACCGGCGCGGGCTTTGCCGGTGGGATTGATGCAGGCCATTCCCGGCTATGTGCGCGATTTAGGGCGTGGTTTGCTCATGATTGGCGGCGAAGATAGCTTTGGGGTGGGTGGCTATGGCCGCACTGCGGTCGAAGAGGCGCTGCCGGTGTATATGGATGTGCGTAACCGCGAAATGCGCCCCGATCTGGCGATTGTGTTTGTGATTGATAAGTCGGGATCAATGGATGCCTGCCATTGCGCTGACCCTGATCGGAATGCGCCGGTCACTTCATCGTCAGAACGAAAGATTGATATTGCCAAGGACGCCATCGCGCAGGCGACAGCCCTCTTGAGCCAACAAGATACGGTTGGCGTTGTGACCTTTGATGGCGCTGCTTTCCCGACTTTTCCCGCAACCCGCGGCGCGACGGTCGAACAGGTGATGGACGCTGTGGCCGGCGTTGAACCACGTGGCCCGACCAACATCCGGTCCGGTCTGCTGCGCGCTGAAGAGATGTTGCAACAGGTTGACGCCCGCATTAAACACATGATCCTGCTGACCGATGGGTGGGGCAGTGGCGGTGACCAACTCGATATTGCAGCCCGGCTGCGCGAACAGGGGATTACCTTGACGGTCGTTGCTGCCGGCAGCGGTTCGGCCAGCTATTTGCAACAGTTGGCTGCCGAAGGCGGCGGGCGCTATTATCCGGCGGCTGATATGGCCGATGTGCCGCAGATCTTCGTCCAAGAGACGATAACGACGATTGGCAATTATATCGTCGAACAGCCGTTCGTTCCAGTGCGCTATGGTAATAGTCCGATATTGGCCGGCATTAGCGCGGTCCCGCCGCTGTATGGTTACAATGGCAGCACCCTCAAGGATACAGCTCAGTTGTTATTAGCCACCGAAGATCAACAGCCAATTTTGGCGACATGGCAGTTTGGTCTGGGCCGGAGCGCGGCTTGGCTCAGTGATACGAAGGGTAAGTGGGCGCGGGATTGGATCGCGTGGGAGGGCTTCCCACGCTTCGCCGCCCAACTCGTTGAAGACTTGACGCCACGCGATGGGCAAGATGTGCGCGCTGAGGTGACCGTTGCCGGCGGTGAGACGATCATTCGCCTTGCGACCACTGCTGGCCAGAATGATTTGGCGGTCACGGCTACGCTGATCGGTGGTGATGGCTCACGCCGTGAAGTGCGCTTGACACAGGTTGCACCCAATCAGTATCAAGCTCGGATTGAAAGCCCTGTTCCCGGCACCTATTTGGTGCAAATTGCCGGTGCGCGCGGCGATCGCGTGGTGATCCAAGAGACTGCTGGCATGGTGGTACCCTATTCTTCGGAATATCGCAGCGCGCAGGCTAACCCCGGTTTATTGGCCGAGCTGGCTAGCACCACCAAAGGACGTTTCGTGACTGATCCGGCTGAAGTGTTTACTCGGCTCAATCTGGTCTTCTCGGCGCAAGAGATTGCATTGCCGCTGCTTTTGCTGGCCTTGATCTTGCTGCCAATCGATATTGCCTTGCGCCGGCTTATGGTGCGGCGCAGCGATTTTGGCCCGCTTGGCACGCTGGCCGGGCGCTTGCGCCCCGCCGGCCCGACGCCGGCTGCGCCCGATCCGGTATTAGGCCGGTTGCGCGCTGCCCGCGATCAGGCGCGTCGCCAAATGGCCGGTGAGCGTGTGCCATTGCCGCCTGCACCGCCACCGGCATCCACACCGCCGGCTGCCCAGCCGCCGGTGGCTGCCGCTGAGTCTGATGAGGCGCTGGCCCGGCTGCGCGCGGCGAAAGAACGGGCGCGCAAGCGGATTACCGGTGAGGGAGGTGAGTGATGGGGATGGCAACCGATAATCTGGCAGCCGAGTCAATGCGGGTATGGTTGGGTCGGGTGGCAGTGGCTGTGGTGATTGGGTTATTGGCCGGCGTGATTGCCTACTTGATAGCGCGCGCCATTGGTTCGGCGTGGCTTTTGCTCAGCCAGCAGGCATTGGTCGAAGCGACCCGGCTAGCGTTGCAGGAAGGGGTCATGGGCTTGGCGAATACCAATCTGCGCGCGTTGCGCTTGGCCGCCGAGGCCCAGCAGCGCGCTATCGCCGAACTTAGTGAGTGGATCGGGCTAGGCGTGGCTTTAGCTGCATCCATTATCGCCTTTGTCCGGCTCGAACTGCAAGCCAGCAAATGACTAGGTTGCATCTGGCAACCTCAGTGAAAAATATGCCTCCCCTTGCTGCTATCTTTCCTCCGCAGCATCTAGTGTCAAGGGCCGCTCACTCTTCGCTGCGTTGCCAGAGCGTCGCCGGCAACTCTTGCACGAAAGCGGATGGTTGCTCAGCACTCGCGCAGACCAATAACTCCCGCATGGCCCGCGAACAGCCGACATAAAAGAGACGCCGCTCTTGCGCGATCATATCGGCCCACTCTTCTGGCGGCAAATGGTCGAAGTTGTGCGGCAGGTGTTCTTGGGCTAGCCGCATTACGGCGACAAAGGGAAATTCGAGACCCTTGGCCGAATGAAGGGTC
>JANWYE010000082.1 GCA_025057175.1 Chloroflexus sp.
TTGTTTTGCACCTCCCGCAAGAAGAGCTATGGGTGTTGGTGATACACGTTTCAAACCCCTTCACAGCGGGGCTTTTTTGTTTTGTAGTTTTTCCATTGGCACACACGAATTAAGGAGATTTGGTTTCAAACCCCTTCACAGCGGGGCTTTTTTGTTTTGAATACGATAGCGTCGCAAAAACGCTTCGTACATACGTAGGTTTCAAACCCCTTCACAGCGGGGCTTTTTTGTTTTGAATTCTTAGTCGGTTGCGCGTGGTGGCTCGTGGACACGTTTCAAACCCCTTCACAGCGGGGCTTTTTTGTTTTGACGAACCGGAGAGTTTGCCGGTTCGTTCCGCTACTCCGTTTCAAACCCCTTCACAGCGGGGCTTTTTTGTTTTGGAGAGCTTTGCGCGGGTGCGGGCGGAGCTGATTACCCGCGTTTCAAACCCCTTCACAGCGGGGCTTTTTTGTTTTGGGTCGATAATGCGCAGCGCAACGAGATGGTTTACACTGTTTCAAACCCCTTCACAGCGGGGCTTTTTTGTTTTGATTATTGACACGTACACCGGAACGTATACGTCAACCGGCGTTTCAAACCCCTTCACAGCGGGGCTTTTTTGTTTTGGCCGTGCTCCGCGGTATCATCATGGCGGTCGACCTCGTTTCAAACCCCTTCACAGCGGGGCTTTTTTGTTTTGAGACGTTTAACTCCGTATGAAAGCATGCGGTTGCAAACGTTTCAAACCCCTTCACAGCGGGGCTTTTTTGTTTTGCATTGTCGCTTCTTTCTGATGGCGGAAACCCGGTGTTGTTTCAAACCCCTTCACAGCGGGGCTTTTTTGTTTTGGAGTGACATGTGCCGTATGACCGCAATAAGTAAAGCGGTTTCAAACCCCTTCACAGCGGGGCTTTTTTGTTTTGGGGGAGTATGTCCGCACTGCGGTGCGCGCAACTATTTTGTTTCAAACCCCTTCACAGCGGGGCTTTTTTGTTTTGCCGCTGCATCGGTTTCGTTGCAAGTGACGCAATGTCACGTTTCAAACCCCTTCACAGCGGGGCTTTTTTGTTTTGTCAACGGATAATCGCGTAGTCAGCGCTTCCTCGCTTAAGTTTCAAACCCCTTCACAGCGGGGCTTTTTTGTTTTGGCCGCGCCGATACTGGATGAACTTCCGACCCGGCGTCGTTTCAAACCCCTTCACAGCGGGGCTTTTTTGTTTTGGCCGGCGCGCACCGGGGTGGCCGGCAGTTGGCTTGTTTGTGCTCTGTTTGGCTGTGACCGATGCCTCTCATGGTTGTTCGTCATGCCCGTTGTTGATCATTTGGTGTATCATGGTCAGAACGCTTGCATTGTATCAGGTTATTGGTGGAAAGGCAAGGGCGATGTTGCGTTGGGCTAAGTATCTTGCCGAGGCGCCGGTGGTGTTGCAGCGCTTGATCGCTGCGACTCACCGCGTGAGTGTGCCGCACCGTGCCGATGATGCCGCTCGCTTGGCTGCGTTGCGGCAGGCGTTGTGTCGGCCGGCGGCGGTGCGAGCGGGTTATTTTGCTTTGGCGCCTGAGGCGCAACAGGCGTTGCAGGCCTTGCGCCAGCGCCGAGGCGTGCTGCCAACCGCCGCCGCTGAACAATTGCTGGGGCCGATCCGTTCGTTGCGCCAGTTGCGCGCTGATCGCCGGCCGCAGTCGGTTGGCGAGACGCTGGTGTTGCTCGGCTGGTTGTTGCCCCGCCCAGCTCGCCCGCGCCATCCAGCCGGTTGGGTGCTGGCGCCTGAGTTGCGCCGGTGGTTGCCTTTGCCGCTGCCAGAGGCTGTGCCCTCCGCTCGGCCTAGCGCCCTGCCTTCAGCGCAGGTTCCGGTGGCGTTGGCGGCGACCTATGCGCTGTTGGCGGCAGCGGCTGAGCAACCGTTGCCGCTGCGCGCGAATGGGTTGTTGGCGAGCGCTGCGCTGCGCCGGTTGCGGGTGTTGGGGCCGGCGTTTGTTGATGATGTATGGCAGTGGCTCGCGCCGCTGTTGGTTGATTTGCAGGTGTTGCGTCTCTCTGGCCAAACCTTGCGCCCCGGCCCGGCACTGGCGCGATTTGCCGGCGCTGCTGCGACTGAGCAGCTCGGATTGCTACGCACAGCATGGGAAGGCCAGCCACGCGCTGACCGGTGGCTGGCGCGGTTGCGGTTGTCAACGCGCGGTCTCGATTGGCCGGCTTTTCGCCGCCGGTTGCTGCGGTGGGGCGAGGCGATGGCGGCGCAGCGTTTTCCCGACGCTGATGCGGCGTTTGTTGCGCTGACCGCCGCGCTGGGGCCGTTGGTCGATGCCACGACCCATTGTTTGTTGCCAGTTCGCCGCGCGCCATGGTCGCGCCGCGGCCAACAGCAGGCGTGGCGGGCCGCCGTGGCCGGGCCGTTGGCGTGGCTGGGTGTGGTGACGCCGTTCTGGCTGGATCCGGCGCTGCCGTGGCGGTTTGATGCCGCTTCAGGGCAGATTGTCACGCCGATAGCGGCGCTGGCCGACGATCTGGTGGTGTTGCAGCCATGGGCGAAGTTGGTGGCCGTCGATCACATAGCATTACGTTGGCAGATCCAGCCGGCCACGATCCGGCAAGCGTTGGCCGCTGGGCATGATGTGCGCGCGCTGCACGATCTCTGGCGGCGACGATTAGGCAGCGAGCCGCCGGTATGGGTGACGCCAGCGCATATCGCGCGGGTACGGCTGGTGAGCAGTACGCTGGCGTTGTGTGATGCGCCAGAGACACTGGCCACTGCGGCTCGTCGACCGGCAGTACGGCGCGCGCTGGCGATGCAGGTGGCTCCCGGCGTGGCAATGGTGGCGCCGGGGTGCGAGCGAGCGTTGGCGCGGGCGTTGGCGCGGGTAGGGGTGGAGGTTGTGGCAGCGGATGCAGCGCCAGATCGCGCTGATGCATATCCACCGCGCTTGATCCAAGCATGCGAGCCAGCGCACAGTGATGCATTCGATGCGACGGGAGCGGCAGATATTTGGCAGCAGAGTGGTCAAGTTGGCATGGACGCACCGAGCCAATCGCGCCAACCGCTGGCCGCGATGTTGCACATGCTGCGCGCCGCTATTCGGCGCCGGCAGGCGGTGCGCTTCGTCTACCAGCCGCCGCAGCAGCCGGCGCATGAGCGATTGGTGCAACCGATCCGGATTGAGCAGCACGGCGATCGTTGGTTGCTCTACGCCTATTGCGCGATGCGGCGCGCTGAGCGCTGTTTTCGAATTGATCGGATTACCGATCTGATTTCACCATCTCAGCGTATGGTGTCTGCTCATCGGCGAGGCAGAACGGCGGCGCCCAAGGGTCGCTTGGCGCTGCCCTCCGCTCCGCCTCACCGGTTGGCGCGGGTGTGGCTGGAATGAGGCGCGCTAGACCATGTAGTGTGTCGGGTCGGTGGTGAGCCGGCCAATACCGTGAATGGTGGTGCGCTCGGCGGCGATGGCGTCGAGCCGGTAGCAGCGCACGCTGTCTTGGGTAGGATCGATCAGTTTGCGCAGCCGGTCGTTGATCTCGCGAAATTCGCGCGCGTCGAGCATAGCTTCGAAGACGCTGTATTGCACGCGCACGCCGTAGCCCTTGAGCAGCTTCATAACATTGGCGCGCCGTTTGTCGTCAACAATGTCGTAACTGATGATGGTAAACATACTCATCGTATCACTCCTTCGTAGCGCGCTTGCTCGCCGCGAATGATGCGGGCGACCATCTGGGCTTGCAAGAGCACGACCCGCCGCAACGCGGTTTGGCTGCCATCGGCTAGCCGCACTGGCGTTTGCATAAGCGCTTCATAGCGGCTGACGACCACCTTGCGCGCTTCGGCGTTGAGGTAGATGGCGTTAGGTCGATCGGGGCTGGCCCGCTCGAATTGCTGGCGGGTGATGGCGTTGGCGGCAATGAGATCGAGCGCCATGCGATCAACGATTAGCGGGCGAAACTCTTCCATGAGATCGAGCGCCAACGAGGGACGTCCGGCTTCGATGGCATGAAAAACGCCGAGATAGGGATCGAGACCAGTGAATTGCACGGCAGTCAAGACGTCGTGCAGTAAGAGGGTGTACCCGAACGAGAGCAGGGCATTGATCGGATCGGGCGGCGGGTAGAAGGCGCGGCCTTGGAAGCCCCAGCCCTGCTGGAAGACGGTGCGCCATGCGCCGAAGTACGCGGCGGCGGCGGCGCCTTCAAAGCCGCGGGCAGCGTCGAGCGTGGCGGCGCCAGCCAAGCCGCGGGCAGCGACGTCGATCTGCCTGATCGCTTTGCCCGCCGCCGGCCAGCCGGTGGCAGCGAGCACCGCTCGTTGGGCAGTCAGTTTGGCGGCAACAATGCCGCGCGCTAGTTCGAGCGACCATGCCGGATCAACCACCAGTTGGCTTTGGCGCAGCCGCAGAGCGCCAAAGCGTGAGGGGCCGGCGGTGAGCGTAGCGTAGTGGCGGCTGCCATGCTGGTTGGTAAGCATGACCGGAATGCCCCGTCCGAGCAGTTCGACGAGAAGCGCGGTTGAGATTTGCACGCCGCGTCCCATGAGTACGATCTGGTCGATCTTGTTGAGCGGAATTTCTTGCAATACTTCCCCGCCGCGCGTGACAATGATCTGGTGATCACGTTTGCGGACGGTAGCGCCTTGTTCTTGGATGTAGAGGGTGGCCATGCGCGATCTCCTTGTTGGATGATGGTATCTCGGAAACAGCCGATCGGGCTGTCGTTACCGTTTTCGTTCACGTAACCGGCTCACTTGGGCGCGCAATCGTTGCTCGGCTTCGTGGAAGTCGGTGAGGCCGTGAAACAGGCCTTGCCCGCGCCGTGGGGCCAGCGCTTGGCCCAGAAACTCGATGCCGTCAGCATAGGCGACTATGCGGGTTTTAGCTGGGTTGAGCTGAAGGCGCAACGTCGCCAGTTGCCGCTCCACCAGCGCCAAAGTTCGTTCGGCAGCATCGCGGTCAGGGCACATCACGACGAAATCATCAACGAAACGCACCAGCCGCGCGCCATGGGCAGTCATGGCGACATCAAACGGATGGAGATAGATGTTGGCCAGCAGTGGCGAGAGCGGGCCGCCTTGGGGCGTGCCGCGTTGCGCGCGATTAGCTTTGGCGTGATGCATCAGTTCGCTCACGGCGACTGCGCCAGCGGCCAACGCGCCGCCCAGCAGCAGCCGTTGCGGGCCGATCCGGCGCACCAGCGGGCTGAGGCGCTGGGCAACTTCAATGGCCGGTTGCACCAGACTAATGGCGGCGAAGAGGCCGGCGGGCAGGCCGGCGCGCGCCGTGACCGGCGGCATGCCGTAAGGGTCTGGATAGCTCAGGTCGGGCGGCGCCGGATCGGTTGGAGCGCTCATCGCTTCGTGAAGGAGTTCACCGCCGCGCCGGAGCGCGTTCATGAGTGGGCTGGCCGGCGCCGGCGCGGGTAATTCGGCTTCCTCGCGCAACGCTCCTACCGCCAGCCATTGGCCAATCAAACGCAAAATAGCCGGTTCGTCGATCCGTTGCCTGAGCAAGCCAAGCAGAATGCTATGGTCAATCGAGTCGAAGTAGGCGCTGATGTCGCTATCAACCACCCAGCTCAACCCCTGTTCGGCGTAGCGGGCCACTCGCTCAACCGCCTCTGGCACGCCGACTGCCAACCGGCAACCATACGAGCAATCGAGGAAGAGCGGCTCGAAGAGCGGCGTCAACACCTGTTGCACAGCGCGTTGGGCAATCCGGTCGCGGATGGCCAAAATCGCAATCGCTCGCTCGCCACCGTTGGCTTTGGGCATCATCACCCGGCGCGGCGGCAAAGGCCGGTAGCTGCCGTCGCGCAGTTCTGCGGCCAACTGGGCCATCTGCGCCGGCCAATCGGCTTCAAAATCGCGTAGCGTGACCTGATCGACGCCGGCGCTGCGATCGCGCCGGATTAGTTGGATGTTGGAACGCACCCGCCGCCAAGCGTTGGTTAAATTTTCCACCGTGCAGACCTGTTCAATCAGCGGTGGGCCGTGATAACGTGGAAAGAGGGGCATAGTCAGACCTCCGTATCGCGTTGACCCCTCCGGCCCCTGCCCCCGCAAGTGGGGGCAGGGGGCTGGGGAAGCGGTTTATGTTCTTTGATGGCGCTTAGTAGCTATTGGGCATGCAGCCGCTTACCGCTCGGACAACTGCCAATTGCTCAGGCGGGCCATTTGGTCGGCCACCAGTTGCTCGTGGCGCAGACGCAGTTCGAGCAACACCCGCTCGTGGTGTTCGCGCCGCTCGGCGGCAGCCTGCGCGCGCGCCAGTCGCCGATCTTCGAGCTGTTGCTGCAATTCCACCAACGCCTGCAACTGCGCGCCGCGCCGCTCTTCGATGCCCAACGCCACCTCGCCGGCGATGCGCTCGCTCTCTTGCTGAGCAGCCATCAAGCGCAGCGTCTGATCGGTGCGATGCGTCTCGAGCAGTTGCTGTTGCAGCCGCTCCCACTCTTGCTGGAAGCGCGCCTGCTCGCTCTGCCAGACCTGCTCTTCATGAGCGATTTCGGCTACCTGCGCCCGAATCTGAGCGTTGATCAGATCGAGTTGGGCAGCGAGGGTTGCCCGTTGCACCTCGGCGTGCTGGGCCAAGAGCTGCTCACGGGCCTCGGCCGCCCGCATCTGCATGCGCAGACGATGCTCGTGATCAAGCTCGACCATCTGTGTCGCTAATGCGTGCAAGCGCGCGCGGTGGCGAGCCTCGGCGACCCGGCGCTCTTCATCGATCTGCGCCGCCGCAATCGTTGCCGCCATCGCCGCCTCGGTGTGGCGCTCGTCACCCTGCCGGTCGAGCGTCTGCACGCCGATAATTTCAAGGCCGGCCAAGGCCGGATCGGACTGCAAGCGTTCGCAGACAAACCGGGCCGCCTCGTCAATGCTCTGCGCGCCGGTAAGTTCGGCGTGGCTATGCCGCTCGATGAAGACTTGGGCCGCGGCGCGGGTCGCTGCGCTCAGCGCCGCCAGCGGTTCGCGGTGCAGCGCGATCAGCAGCGGATCGCGCACCGCCAGCTCAATCGCCAGCCACAGCCGGATCGGCCACTTATCCGCGCTCCAACCCTCAATGGGGCCGATCCGCACTTGGCGGCGGCGGGCATCAACCCATTGCGCCAGCACCGGGCCGGGCGGCGCCCAGATGGTGTGGCTGCCGGCGGCGAAGGTGCGCGCCGCGCCGCCGGGCACATAGATCACGGCCCACGTTCCGGGCGGCACGATCACCTGCGCCATCAGCCCCAAGAGCTGGCGCGGCAGTTGTTGCGGCGCGGTGGCCAAGCCGGTGGCGAAATGCAAGGACGGCAACGCCTGCGCCATTGTGTCGGCAGTGATCTCGCCATCGACCACGGCAGCCAACCCATCATTGACTGCTTCGGCAACCACTTCGCGAACCATGGTGGAAACGGTGCGTTCGGGCGTTTGCATAGCTCCCCTCCCGATAGTGTTGTTTGATAGCCCTTATCCCCTTGCCCCTTCTCCCGTTGCATCGGCAGGAGAAGGGGATAACGTTGCGCGAACGAATACTCCCGCTTGACTGCTGTTTTTGCGTATCCCCTATTCCCTACCTTCGCACCCTCGCTTGGCGCAACAGCGCATGCCTGCCGCCTAATGCCTCCCATGCCAGCGCATCGGCCAGCCGGTTGAGGTCGCGCGGGATCCGCACCAGCTCGAACGTCGCTGGCGGAAACTGATCGATCAACTCGCGGGCAGTCTGGTAGAGCAGACGGATCGGCTCGGTGCGCACCGCCGCCACGCCATTGAGCTGCTCGACCACCAATTGGCTATCGGTCAGGCAACGCACCCGCCGGTTGGGAAAGTCGCGCCTGATCAGGCGCAGCGCAGCGATCAGGGCTTGGTATTCGGCCTCTTGGCTGGTGCGGGCCGGCGCGCGCCCGCAATAGACCCGGATCACCGCACCGCGCTCGCTGCGCACCAGCATGCCAAGACCGGCCACGCCGCGCGCCGGAAAACCCAGCGTGCCATCAATCTGCACGATCAGCCATTCGGTTAGGCGAACAGACTGTATGCGAGGGCGAGAAAGATCGCGGCTGCGATTAGGAAGCTCGTCGCGAGACACCCCCGCAGCAGGTGGCGTGGTGACAGGCGCGGCAACCGGATCTGGCGCAGATTGAATGTCAGGGCGGCAATCGCCAAACCGATGCAACAGAGCGCGCACGAAGCGAGACACCATACCATAACCTCCTCCTTGCCTGAGATCTTCGCGTCACTAGCGCCGGTGTGTGGTGGCAGCAATTGGCGCTCTAGCTTGAGCATAGCGGAAGAGGTTTTCACATATGTGCGAAATGAAGGGATCGTAGCGGCGAGTTTTCCGGTTTGCCCGCTTGGGTGCATGAAACGACAATGGAGTGCGGCAGTAAACCTGCTGCACTCCATTATGGCAATGAGGCCGGGCAAACGACACGGCCAGCGCGAGGAACCAAGCGCAACAAGAGCCGCTATGCCCTCAGACCCAAACCTTCATCAACTCGCTCTCGCTCCGCTCATCGACCTTGCCATCCTTCATCTCGGCCAACACATACTGCATCGGCACGCCATACTCACGGCAAGCCAACACTGCGCCGGCGCTCATGTGCTTAGTGCCGCCGGTAATATCAACGATCATTTGATCGAGGAGATCAGCAGCCTGCTCAAACGCTTGCACCACTGCCCGATACGCCGCTGGAATGTCGTAAGCGTTATCGAGCGGCACGATCGAGATCTGCACAGCGTCACCCATCTTTTGCCGCACCTGTTCACGCAACTGCTCGGCCTTCTTTTCCGCCTCATTGGTTGCAATCAACCACAACCGGCGCAGCTTGCCGGCTTGCGTGTGATGCGCAATCGCCGCCGGCTCGGCGCCGCGCGGGTTGGCGCTCACAAACAGGATCAGGCCGGGGTAGGCGCGATCGAGTTTGATCGCATCGGCCAGCCGGCTGCGCTTGCGCCGGCGCAGGTTGAACCAGAGCCAGAGCACGAACGTAATCGCAAAGAGCAAGGCGGCAGAGAATACCGTAATGACCGCGTAGAGCAGCGCGGTCTCGCCGCCAAACACCTCTTGCAGTATCACAACGAGCAAGTCGTAGAGCGCGTTGCCCAGAATGGCAAATACCATCGTGCCAATCAAAAACAATACCGGCACACCCGGATCATTGATGATCTCGAATATCTCGCGCCACGTTCGCCGGTTCACTGGTAATGCTCCTGCATCTTTTGCACACTGGCCCGCATCATCGTCACTAGTTCGGGCGGATCAAGCACGCGGCAATGCTCGCGATAACGAAACAGGATCTGGCGCGCCTGCCAGAGATCGGCGGTTTCAGCGGTAATTTCGGCGCTGCCATCAGCAAAGAAGACCACAGTGCTGCCGGTAAACCAGAGAGCGATGTCACGCTGTTGCGCCACCGGCGGCGCGAGCCAGTAGCGGATCTGCCATACTCGGCGCGGCGGTGGCGCTGGCGGCATACGCGCCGGTTCGACGATCAGCGAATCCGCGACAATCCGATCCACCCGATAATTGACGTAGCGATTGATGATCTCGGCATGCGGCCCGTTTAGGCAAAAAGCGTCGAGGTAGGTATGGCCATCGCGCACCAGCAGGTGGTACGGCGCAACGCGATGTTCCTCTTCGACCTGCGCCGGGCTATGGGTCGAGCGGTAACGGAAGCGGAGGTAGTGGCGGCCCAAGTTGCGGCGGATCCGTTCGAGGAGCTTTGGATCGGGTGTGGTAGTGGCTGCTGGCGTCTCGAAACCCACATGCGGCCCTGCGCGCTCGAAAACAGCCCGCCGGTCAGCCGGCAAGAGGGCGACAATCCGGTCGAGCAAGTCTTGCACCGCTTGCGCATTAGGTGTAATTGCATCGGCAAAGAGTGCAACCAGAAAACTGAGCGTGTCGAGTTCGGCATCGGCCAGATCGAACAACGCCAGATCACCATAATCGGCCAGCGTGTACCGCCCGTTGCGAGTGCGCTTAATCGCGCAACCGAACAATGCGCGGATGGCAGCGAAATCGTGATTGAGCGCAACGGTCGCGTTGTCTGGGTAGATGTCCTGATCAAACACGCGGCGAGCATCGTCAATCAATTCTTGCGCGGTCGCCGGGCTGCGCACCAACCGGCGCACCAGCCATAGCCGGCGCTGAAAGGTCAGGTGTGAACTGCGGCGGATGCCACCGCCGCGGCGCGAGGAAGGTTCTTGTTCAGCCATACGATCTCTTGGTCTCCTTGCCGAAGTGGGCTAAGCCCGCTATGGAATGCGGTAGTTGCGCGCAACCAATCCCTTTCCCAACGGTGTTCTCACTACGCCACCGCAGCCATTTCGACCGCCTGCCAGCGTCTTTGCCAAAGGTCACACCGTCACAAACCGGTACAGCCCTTCCCACTCATTGCGCGACCGTTGCCCGATGGCGAAGAATTGATCGAGCAGTTGTTCCACAACCGTAACAAAATCGCGATATTCCGCTGCGGCAATCTGGCGAAAGCCGTGGGCGAGAATGCTGTGATTGCGGGCGCGCGAACGGTTGCGAATATCGGCCGGTTGCACGCGCTGCATCAAAGGATCGCCGAGCGCTGCGAGCAACATGTAGCCGTTGAGGAGGGTAATGGGGTTGTAGGTCCCATTGGGATTTGGTTGCAATCCGCGCTCGCGAAAACCGGCGGCGCGCTCAATGAGGCGGTAACGCTGATCGAGATCTGGCACGCGCCGCTTGAGCGCATCGAGGTCAGGTTCTTCGGCGAGCACGCCGTGCGTCGCGAGCCGGTGTTGGCTCATCAACTCCAGACAGCGGTAACGCAGCAGCGCCGCCGTGTCGTAGCGCTGTTGCGCTTCGCGGCGCAGAGCATTGGCGTGCAACGAACCGAGCAGCGGCAACACGGCATCGAGGTTAGCGAGCGTGGCGAGCGCCTTGGCCGGTTGCGCCATGGCTCGGATGGTCTGGACAAGGCTTGCCAAGGCTGCTTGTTGCTGTTGCAAGACAGCCGCTTGCGACCTGAGCGGCTCCGGCAACGGTTGGGCCAGCAGGCGCTGCAAAGTCTGGGCGGCAGCGTTCAGATCAAACGCTTCCCAATAGATGTAGGCTTGCGCTAATTACGCTAGTGCGGCATAAGTTGCGCGATCGGGTTCCGGCACGCGCCGGGCAAGATCGGCGTAGATGCGCGCCGCGCTGGGGTAGTCGTGAGCATTGAATGCGCGGGCGGCTTCATTCGCTTCGAGATCGCCAAAAACCTCATACGGATCGGGCGGATCAAGGAGGCGTTGCGTGCCCGGAACCGGCCTGTTTTGCTGATAATCGCTCTCGATATAGATCGTGCCCAGCCCTAGCACATACGCCGCTTTGGCCAAGCCAACCGACATCATCTTGGTGCCGCCGGTCAGATCAACGAGGATGTCTGCGCGTGGCACAGCAGACCACTCCTCGATAATCGCGCGCAATTCGCGGTAGACCTGATTAATATCGGTGTAGCTCACTGTTTTACGCAACCAGTTCAGATCGGGAGACTGCCCAATCTGTTGCGCCACTCGTTCGGGGAAGGTGCTCGTTTCCGGCGTGAGCAAAAAGGCGACGCGCTGTGGTTGCAGCGCGGCAAGCAAAAGCGCGGCGGTGTCGGTCTGGCCGGTGCCGGTGAGAATCAAGGCTGTGGCGCGCCGGTCGCCCACCCGTTCGCGAAAGAGGCGGAGTTGTTCGCTGAAGTCCATGACAGTCCCCTCACGTATGTTGAGATGCCGGCGACCCGCCTGCGCCTAACGCAACGACCGCACTTCAATCCAACCGTGGCCAAACACGCACGACTTGCCGGTATGCACCAAGCTAGCTGCCAGCAAGAAAGCGCGCACCACTGGCGGCACATTGCGCAATGTCGCAGCGCCGACCAACCCGCCCAACACCATCGACTGGCGCTTGCCGGGGCGAGTGCTCGAACGTTCCCAATCCACCCAACGGGTGGTATCGTCTTCGACCGTTACTTGCTGCGCAGCAGCAATCGCCGGACGGTAATCAACTTCCCACGGCACGTTGCCGTAAAAGTGGTTGAGCGCTTGCAAACGCCACGCTGTCGCCTGCACGATCGCCGGAATTGCCGGCTTCTGCATCAGCTCGCCGCGCGTCTTGATCCGCAGTGGGGTGCGCAACGCAAGGCGGAGATCAGAAGGCAAACGATGCGCGATCGGGGTTAGCTCAGAGAGGTTGAAGACCGGCAACTCGCTCAACGAGAGGTCGTCGTCGCCATCGCGATGGATCGTCATGCCAAGCAACTGGCCATACGGCAAGGCCTCGATCCGCTCAAGGCGGGCAGCGGTTTGATAGCGGCCAAGGCCGGCTTGGGCAAAATCGGCAAACGCCAACGCCACAAAAGGCAGAAAGTCGATCCCGCGGCCAAAGAGCAGCATATTCGTTTCGAGCAGATCGCCGGCTTGATACATCCGGCGCTGGTCAAGCGGCGGTTCGATCACAAATGGGCGCGGCGCGTCACGCAGGTCGTGCAGGAATTCACTGTTCGGCGGCGGCGTTGGCTCGAACAGATCACGGTAGACGCAATGCGGCAACGCAGCCGGACACGTGTTTGATTGGCCCCAACACTGCTGAGGACACGAAATTCGTTGCAGGGCGTAGCCTAGCCCGCCCCGCAAGAGCGCGCCTTTGAACGGCGGCAGCCGCGCCGGTGCGGTAAGCCGCAGCGTCACCCGGATCCGCAACACGTTCAGCGCCGGCAGAGTCAGTTCTGGTTCGGCCATACCCGTCGGCTTTCTGTGATAAGAACACCATATCAGGGGAAAGTATACCGTATCCGCCGATAGCGTATGAGCTTGCCGGTTGCCGTCAAACGGATCAACTTTCAACTCAATTCATGATTCGTTTGCCTCTTTGGCTTTTGGCCATGCAAGCACTACAATAAAATGAGCCGGCACTTCCCCTGCGATAAGGAGCTGTATGAAAGAACTCATAGCTATCATCGGCTTGGCGTTTCATGATCAGCAACTTGCCATCCGGAAGCTACGGGCATGGGTTGGGCAAGATCGCGGCGCGCTCACGTGGGTGTGGTTATTGCGGTTTGGCGGGCTGATCTGCCTTGCAATCTGGACGTGGAGCCGCGTGGATGAACTCAGTCCTGCCCAAATCCAGATTGGCGGCAGTGCCATCATTGCTTTATTTTTCTTTCAGATCATCACGGCAATTGGTGGATTTAAACAGCCAAAAGAATGGCAATTTCAGCGAAATAAACTATACCAAAACATTATTGAAGTATTACTGTTAAGTCTTGCAATTATCCACCTCGGCCCAGCTCATGGAGTCTTCTGGTCATTTTACCTGATTCCGATCCTGAGCGCCGTGCGATTCTTACGCCATCTATACAGCTTTCTTTCCATCTTCCTCACCATCGTCATAGCTTCACTCACCGGATGGTTGGCTTACAACTACTCAATCACCGGCATCTTCATTCCACTCACAGTTAATCTAGTAGGCTGGAGCATCCTCTTCGTTGCGCGGCGGATTGATCTAAGTACTGATGCGCTTGCCGACCGTCGATCGGAATTAGCCCAGATTCTCGATCATTACCGTTCCGGCATCTGCGTTATCGACCGCAACCAGCGGCTCCGCTTTGTCAATGCCGAATTGCGCCGCCATTTCGGCGAATGGACAAACGGCATCAGGTGTTATCAATATCTTGGCTGCGCAAACGAAAATTGCTCGGCATGCATATTGCCGGCAGGAACGGCGCAAGGCGTCTTCCGCCAGACGATGATCGATCGCAGCGGGCGCAAACATGAATTTGAGGTGACGGCCCAACATCTGTCGGAAGAGGGTGATGTGCTCATGTTTCTCGACTACCCGCGCACTATCCGGCTTGACCTCTACGAACGTCTGCTCGACGCGATCGTTGAGCAAGACGAAGCCAGCTTCACCCATGCCCTCAAGCAGCTTCTGGATTGGATTCGCGAGCAATTTCGCGCCGAAACGGCAGCGATCTTTTGGGTGTCGTCCGATAACCGGCTCGAACGCGCCGTTGATAGTGGGCCGGAATTGAACTTCGCCGAATACTACATGCCCGGTCAAGGCGTCACCGGATTTACCATCGTCACCAAGCCCAATTCACGGTTCGGCCAGACTGTGCGGGTAAACAACCTCGACGAGCACGAAGCGGTGCGTCCAGAATATGTTGCCAAATATCAGCAAGCGTTGCCGAGCGGCAAGGTGCGCCACTTGCTAGCGGTACCCATCAATGGCCGGCAGAAAACGATTGGCGTGCTGCGTTTGGTGAATCATTTCAATGCCCAGCACGAGCTTGACCAACGTGGTTTCCACAGCGCGCATGCTTTTGACTTGGAAATAATCGCCGAACGGCTAGCGCGCGCGCTCGAATACCGTGAATGGTCGCAAGCGCAAGCGCAGCAACTAGCTGAAGTCAAGCGTTTTTACCGCATGTATGCTGCCAGCGCCAGCGGGCAAGACGTCTTTAGGACGATCGTCACCGAAGCACTGGCAGCATTTCCAGAGGCGAGCAAATGCGAGATCCGGCGGCTCAATCGCGCGAACCGGACGCTGGAATATGTCACTGCCTCGCATCGCCGTGGTTTTGATCA
>JANWYE010000083.1:0-7219 GCA_025057175.1 Chloroflexus sp.
CAATCCGAGCGCGACGGCGTTGCCGGTAGCGACGATCACGATCGATCAAGTGACGCTGCCCACCGTGTTTGTGCCGTTGTTAGTGCGGTAGGTTGGGTCTAGAAACGCATCACCGCTAGATCGAGCATTACGCTCGATCTAGCGGTGATGTGAGAGGAATGGTCAGTGCTTAGCTGCCTTGGCCAGCGGGTTGCCGCCGTGCCACGTAACTTTGCCGTCGAGCGGGCGGCGTTGGCCGTGTGGCCAGTCGCTGTGTACCGGTTGGCCAACGTAGAAAAATCCCAGTAAGCGAGTTTCTGGCGCGAAGCCAACTATTTCGGCAACGTGCGGATGAGTCGCGCAGGCGCCGCTCGTCCACTTGCCGGCTAAGCTGAGCGCTGTCGCCATGAGGTGTAGGTTTTGCACGGCGCAGCCGGTAGCGATCAGTTCTTCCCACTCCGGTCGCTTCGGGTGTGGTCGCATGCCAATCGCGATCCAGACCGGGGCTTGCCAAACCCGGCTGCGCTGCGCCTCTTCACCGGGGCTGCCGGCTGGTTGGTCGGGGTTGAGCAGGCGATAGGCTGTGCCAAAAGCGTCGCTGAGGGTCTGGCGGGCTGTGCCGCTGTAAACGGCAAAACGCCACGGTTCGGTTTGGCCGTGGCTTGGCGCCCAATTGGCGGCTTCCAGCATCAACGCCACTCGTTGCAAGTCAATCGGATCGGGCGCAATCTCTTTAAGCGCGAAGCTGCGGCGGGTAGCAATGATATTGAACAGTTGCTGGGAGCTGCCGGCATCGCGTTTCGGCTCCGGCGATGTAATAAACGCAACCGCAGGCAGCCGCTGGCGCGCTTGTTGGGCTAATTTTACCAGCGTTGGCCGCAATTGCTCGACATGGGTAAGCGGTGGCTCAAAGGGTATCCACACGGTCGTGGTTTGGCCGTTGCCGGCTACCTGCAATTCCATGCCATTTGCGGTGAGACGGGTCATGAGCGCCGTTTGTGCCCATTCTACGCCAGCCAGCCCGCGCGCGTAGGCGAGCACGGCATCGGCGTGGTCACTGTTCATGTGTTCGATTGCGCCGGTGGCAATTGGGGCAATTGGATCGGGCGCAGTTGTCATAGTGTTCCTCGCGATATGGTGTGCTTATCGTTTGCCCATTTCGTAGTTTACGCGCTTTGATGTTAGCCGGCGAGCGCGTAATGTTGCCGTTCCCGCCGTTGCATGTATTCCGCCAGATAATAGCTGCCGATGACAAAAATGGCCGCGGCTGCTTGAAGACCAATCCCTTCCCACGTGGGATACAACCCAAACCAGAAACCCGTCCAGTAGGGCAATTCGAGCCAGCGGATTGGATGGATGGGCAACCAGCCGATCACTTGCAAGACATTGACGGTATGGCCAACCATCTGCAACAGCACTGCTCCGATCAAGATGCCGGTAGCGATCAGCATCTTTTTGTGTGGTAACTTAGCTTGCATCACAAAGACAGCCAACCCAACGAGCAAGGTTAGGGCGAGGCCAATTCCAACACCGAGCAAGACGACGGTGATCGTGCCTTCGAGCGTCAGTGCCTGCAAAAAGAGCACCGTCTCAAAACCTTCGCGATAGATGCTGGCGAAGCCGAGCATGATCAATCCAAGCCATTGGCCGGTTTGGCTGCCGAGGATATGCTTCTTTTGTTGGTGGAATGAGGCCATCCAGTCCTTCCAGTAAACATCGTGGAAGAACCAGTTGGTAATCAGTAAGAGTACCGCAATCGCAATCAATGAGACGATCGCCTCGAGCGTCTCGCCGAAGCGCGCCATGGCCATCAAAGCGCCCTGCGCGAGGAGCCATGTCAGCACGGTGGCCAACATCGCCAGTCCAGCGCCAAACCAGAGCGGTTGGCGGAAGCGACGTTGGGCCGGAGTTTTCAGACTGCCCATCAGCGAGGCCAGAATGAGGACTGCCTCTAGTCCTTCTCGGAAGACGATCACCGCCGCGTTGGTGGTGATGGCCAGTGGCGCATTGCTACCGGCCAACGCTTGTTCAGCCTCAGCCAGCACCCGGTCGAGCGCGGCGCGGGTGGCAGCGATCTCGGCTGGTGGCGCTTGCCGTTCAATTAGGTAGGCCAACCCCTTGTGTTCATTTTGCCCATACCAGAAATAACCCTCGATAATCGGTTTGTATTGCGGCGCAAACGCGATCAGCTTTGCTTCAGGGCCTATCTCCATGATTGCGTAAGCCTCTAGCCGGGCCGACTCGGCTAGCGCGTATTCGCCGGCTCGCACCGCATTTTCCATTTGATCGAGGGCTGAACGAATCACGTCAAAATCGGCGCCACTGTCTTGTTTTTGCCATTCCGGCGGAAGCAGTTTGCGCAGGTCGGTCAAAAGAGCTTCGGTAGTTGTGCGGATAGTGGTTGGATCGGCGATTGCACTGCGATTGCCGGCGTTGGCCAGCATCGTGCCGAGTTCGGCAAAGCGATCAGCAATCGTAGTGGCGAGCGCGGCATCGCGTTGTTCGAGCAGATCGCGCAGGTCGGTAAAGGCGGCCAGTGCGCCGGCGTGAAAGGTGATTGCTTCGCGGATCTCTAGATCAATGGTCACTTGCCCGTTCCGCACGCCACGCTCGTACTCGATTGGCACCAATTGCAAGAAGCGCAGCATCTGGCCGCTCCGCCGCACTTGCTCTGCCGGGCTAAGCGGCGCAGCGCGGAAATTGCGTAATGCCTCTTGCGCTTGCGCTAGCGGTAAGCTGATCGGTGCGCCACGCAAAGCGGCCTGTTGCAATTCGGCAAAGATCGCCTGTGCGGTAGTGGCTGCTGCTGCGCCGCGCTGTTCGGTGTAAGCGGGGAGGAGAATGGCAAAATAACCGGCTGCCAACGCGGCAGCTTCGGCTCGCCGGGTAGTGAAGCCTTGCTGATCGGCGATGGCGATGGTAGCGAGCGCTTCAGCTAGTCGCGCTTGATACGTGTCAAGCAGATCGGCTTTGACTGCGGCTAATGCTGTTGCCGGGGCAAGATCGCCGGTCACTGCCGCGCGCACCGCTTTGGTTGCGTCGGCATTGGGTCGCGCAAAGCGATTGGCGTGGCGAAATTCGCGCACCGGCAGCCACTGTTGCGCCGTAGCCGCATCGCCGGCTTGCAACGCGCCGGTGACAACGGCATAACCACCGTTGAGCAGCGCCGTCCAAATCTCTGCTCGCGCCGCGGCAAAGCGAGGCAGATCGGCAGCGGCCAGCGCTTGTTCGGCAGCATCAAAACCGCGCTGCGCCGCAGCATCGGCAGTGGGCGCGTAGCGGGCAATCGTTGTTGCCAACAATGAGTATTCACGGCGCAGAGCTGCCAGTTGGTCTTGCGCTGTCGCTAGATTGGCGGCATTCACCTGAATCTGAACCAGTGTTGCGCGAATGCGCTCGGCAATCTGGCCGGGCGCGGGTGATTGGGCATAAACGCCGGCGACGCCGAGATGACACATAGCCATAATCAGCAGTAGCCAACCAAATCCACGCCAGATCATGTTGCTATTCGGAAGTGTCTTCATGCGCGCACCTTTGACAAGGAGGAGTCGATGCTAGTGATAGTGACGTGGCTATTCAGCTAGCGGCACGCCAAGCGCGCCGGCCATCTGGCTAATCTGGCCGGTAATGGCGGTAGCCCGATTTTGCGCCTCAGCGCCGAGCGTATCAGCTTCTTCAGGCGTAAAACGGCGACCGTTGCGTTCTTGGATGTAAATATCGGCGACAAAGGCTTTCAGATCGCGCAAGCCGGTGGCGATCTGCTCGGCCTGCGCCGGATCAACAGTCTCAACGCGCGGGCGCACCTGCGCATAGACAATCTCAAGGCCGCTAAGGATGTCTTGAATATCAGCTAGGCGAGAGATGACATTAAAATCGCGTTGGGTTGACGCTTCGCCCAACACAAAGCGTGAATCGCGCCACGAAGCGAAATATTCACTCATCGTCGGCACCATAACCACCAACGCCGTGAAGGCATCGGATTCGGTCGGCGTCCACGCGCGGGCAGCCGTATCAAGCTCGCTAGCCATCTGGGCGAGCAGATCAGCGCCGGCTTTTAAGACGTGCGCGTCAGGAAGAGCTTCACCAAATTCAGCTATGCCGTTGCCATTCCAATCGGCGACTACCGGCGCAGTAAAAGCCGGTTCAGTTCCCCATAGCGCGCTTTCGGTCACGCCGAAGAGATTGCCGGGTTTGGGCAAGGTGCGGCCATCGGCCAACACGAGATCGAACGAAACAGCGTTTTCAGGGTCTTCGTCACCAGCAGCGCCGGCATCGAGATCAACATCGAACTGAGCAAGAGTAGGCGTGCCGGCTACAATTCCTTCCATCTTCTCGTAGATTGGGCTAGCCGTGATCCATGCTTCGCGGGCGGTGGTGATCGCCGCAATTGCATCATTTCGGCGATTCTGCCAGAGGGCGGTATAATCGAAGTTAGCTGCTTCGGCAAGCTCGTAGTAGCGGTTGGCAGCAGTCTGAAGTTGAGCAGCAGCGGCAACAAGAGCGTTGGTTTGGCCGAGGAGGTACTGTTTGATCCCGTCGAGATGTGCGGAGACAGGCGTGGGTGCTGGCGTGGGCGTCATTGTGGTACTGCAGGCGCCAAGCAGTAGCGCGATCCAGATCATGATACCAAAGCGCAACAGGCGTGTCATAGGTCCTCCGGCAGTGTGTCTTTGGGCGAGTGAATGCCATCTGTTCAGGCCGGAACAAGTGATTGGCAAAACTTCGCTGTTAGCATATCCTAATAAACAAAGTTTGTCAACGAAAAATCAAAAAAACTAGCTAGACACCCGCTAAAGCTAGAGCCGGCTCGCCGTACCATCGTAGTGCGAGCGATGCGGTTCCCGTGGCGTGATAGAGGAGAAATATGCGCGCGCTCTTGGCTGGCCGCGATTTCGGGCCGTTCGTGATCATCGTCGTCTTCGTTGCCCTCTTGCCGATCAGCCTGCCCCGGATTGCGCTGAGCGATGAGGTGCAGTATTACGCTTATGTACGCTCGGTCTATTTTGACGGCGACCTTGATTTTCTCAACGAGTATCAGTATTTTGCCGCGATCGGGCTGCGCAACAACGATCCGGCTGTGTTCAATGCGCTGCTGCGGCCTGATAACGCCAACCCAAACCCTGTCACCGGCAAGCTGCGCAATGTGGCCCCGGTTGGATCGGCGCTATTATGGGCGCCCGGTTTTGTGCTGGCCGACCTGTGGGTGCAGGCAGCAAATGCGCTCGGCGCGGCGATTCCGCGCGATGGTTTTAGCCGGCCCTACATTGTGGCCGTGTGCCTGATGTCGGCGCTCTATAGCTTGCTCGGTTTGCTGTTGACCTACCGGCTGGCCCGCATCTATGCCGGTCAGGTTCCGGCGTTGCTCGCAACGCTCACACTCTTCTTGGCGACGCCGCTGGTGTTCTATACCTACTTGGCAATGGCTTGGTCGCATGCGAATGGATTTTTTCTCTTCGCGTTGTTTTTGACTATCTGGCTGAGCGGGCGTGAAGGCAATCTGCGCCAGAGCGATGGCCGCCGGCATTGGAGCGTTTGGCTGGCGCTAGGGGTAGTAGCCGGTCTGATGGTGATGACCCGCGAGCAGTTGGGTTTGCTGCTGCTAATACCGGCGCTCGAAGCGGTAGCGGCGTATGTGGGGGCGTTGCGCCGCCGGCAGTGGCGCGTGGCGCGCGAGCTGTTGGTAGGCCATGCGGTGTTTTTGGGGGTTTTTATCTTGGCGTTGGCGCCCCAACTGGCTGCTTACTGGGTGCTTAACGGGCGGATTGGGCCGTCAACCACGGTGGGTGGGAAACTGGCAGTGGTGAATCTGGGTCCGCTGCCGGTGTTGGTCAGCCCGCGCTTTTTCGATACGCTGCTCGATCCGGCTCACGGCGCTTTTCTATGGAGTCCGATACTGGTGGTGGCGCTGATCGGGTTGATCTGGCTCTTCCGGCGCGATGGCCCGCTGGCCCTGCTGTTGTTGGTTGGCTTCCTTGGGCAGGTCTACATTAACGGTGCATTTGGTACCACGTGGCACCTCAGTGGTTCGTTTGGGTTTCGCCGTCTGATTGAGTGTACGCCGATCTTTGCCCTTGGGCTGGCGACGCTGCTAGCGTGGTTGCAGCCGCGGTTGGGATGGAAGCCGCTGCTGGCCGGCGCTGCCCTCTTTGTGCTCTGGAATGTTGGCTTGATCGCGCAATGGACGTTTATCAGGCCCGAGCTGCGCAAAGGTTTGATTTGGGATGGCATGCTCTACTATCAGCTTCAAACGCCGCTGCAGGTGCTGAGCCGGTTGAACGATATTCTGTTTAACCGCTGCCGGTTGACGACCAATTGTTGATAGGGTTAGGTTAGGGCGCACACTCTGTGCGCCCCTGTGGTGGTTGCGCTAGGTGGAATTCGCTCCCTACAACGCATGCTGCTGTTCGCGAGTGGTGGCTAAGTGGCCGAGATGGCATGCCTCGCTTAGGCTGACGAGGTAGGGTAGATCGTCACCATATTCGATCACACTGATACTGGCATTCGTCACCCAGATTCGGTTAATCCGATCCATATTCATGCCAAGCGCGTCGGCCACCAGTATCTTGACGATGACATCATGGGTGCTGATCAAGACGGTTTTGCCGGCGTGTTCGGCGCAGATGCGCTCGCGGAAATCGAGCACCCGCTTGAGCACGTTCGAGAAGCTCTCGCCTCCCGGCATTTGCGAGCGGGTCGGGTGTTGTCGCCACTCGCGCAAACCATCGGCGTAAAGCTCCATGATCTCGTGCAGATACCGGCCTTCCCAGTCACCGTGGTTGATCTCGAGCAAAGCGTCATCGTAGATAACCTCAAGACCGGGATGGTGGGCGACAATTGCCTGCGCGGTGTGGGCTGCCCGTTGCAGCCGGCTGCTGTAGACCACATCAATGTGCTCGTGGCGCAGGCGCTCGCCCAATGCGGCGGCCTGTTTGCGGCCAAGTTCCGATAGCGGGGCATCCTTCTGGCCTTGATACCGGTTGATCCGGTTCCATTCACTCTCGCCGTGGCGCACAATAATCAGTCGCATAGTTGCAATACCCTTAACGTGGAAGAGGCTGGTCATGCAGCGCCATTATAGCCGAGGTGGTATCATTCGCGGCGTGGATATGTGCTCGGCTAAGAGGAGAATGATGCAATGGCAGCGCCGATTGATCGCAGCACTCGCCGTTTTTTGATCGCTTTTCGTTATGCCTTTGCCGGGATCGGCCATCTGCTGCGCACCCAGCGTAATTTTCAGATT